>JAPSHS010000184.1 GCA_031179495.1 Kocuria sp.
CGGGCAGCACCCCCATGGCCTCGGCGGCGTCCCAGCCGGGGCCGAAGAAGTCCATCATGTAACCCTGCTCCCGGGGCCGGGGCGACTGCTCCAGGACCACCACGTCCCAGCCCTTCCGGCCCAGGCACCCGGCGAGGGCCAGCCCCGCGATGCCGGCCCCGCAGACGACGGCGCGCACGGCGGGCCCCGGCTCAGTACCGGTCGCCGGCGGCCACGACGCCGTCCAGCAGCTCGAGGTCCTCGTCCGCGAGCCGCAGCTCCGCGGCCGCGGCGTCCTCGCGCAGGTGGACGGGGTCGGTGGTGCCCGGGATCGGCAGCACGTGCTCGCCCCGCGCCGTCGTCCACGCGATCGCCACCGTCGCCGGGGAGACCCCGTGCCGTCGGGCGACCTCGCGCAGCGGTCCGAGCACGGTGTCCTCGTTGGCTGCCATGACCGCGGGTGTGAACCGGGGGTTGCGGGAGCGGAAGTCGGCGGCCGAGAACGTGCGGCCGGCGAGCGTGCCGGCGAGATAGCCGCGGCCCAGCGGGGAGAAGGGGACGAACACGGCGCCGCGGGCGGCGCACCAGGAGATGACGTCCCCGGAGGGCTCGCCGTCGGAGGTGGGCCCCGACCCGTCGGGGTTGCGGGTCCACAGCGAGTACTCCGACTGGATCGCGGCGACCGGATGGATCGCGTGCGCCCGGTCCGCCTGCTCCGTGCTGACCTCGGACAGGCCCAGGTGGCGCACCGTGCCGGCTCGCACGAGCTCGGCCATCGCGCCCCACGTCTCCTCGAGGGGCACGTCCGGGTCGACCCGGTGGAGGTAGTAGAGGTCCACGACGTCGGTGCGCAGCCGGCGCAGGCTGTCCTCGATCGACCGGCGCACCTCCTCCGGGCGCCCGCAGCGCTCGGTCCGGGGCGGCTCGAGGGAGGCGGCGCGCAGGCCCGTCTTGGAGCACAGGAACACCTCGTCGCGGCGGGCCCCGAGCGCCGCGCCCACGAGCTCCTCGTTCGCTCCTCCGCCGTACAGCACGGCGGTGTCCACGAAGTTCATCCCGAGATCCACCGCGAGGTGGAGCACCTCGTGCTTCTGCCGTTCGGTCAGCCCGTGCCGGTCGTAGACCCAGCTCATGCCCATGGCCCCGAACCCGACCGCGCCCACGCGGTCCCCGGACGGGGTGAACACCGTCTGTCGCATCCTCGCTCCTTCTCGTTCCCGGCCGCAGCCCGCCCCGGTGGCGGGCCCACGGCTCAGCGGTCTCCCGCCGGTGGCCGCGGCACGGTGAAGTCCACCAGCCGGGCGTCGGCGCCGTCCAGCTCGGACCAGGTGCCGGGGACCTCGAGGACCGCCAGCCCGGAGGTGGGGCAGCCGTCGGCGAGGGCCATCACGGCGTCGTAGTCGGAGTCCGGTGTGGCCAGGCGCAGGGCCGCGTCGCGCAGGCCCGGCAGGTGGCCGATGAGCAGCAAGGACTCCACGGTGTCCGGCACGTGGTTGACCGCCGCGATGATCCGGGCGTCCGCGGCGCCGTACAGCGACTCGTCCAGCCGGGCCGTGGGCGCGAGGTCACCGAGGACGCTGCACACCCAGGTGCAGGTCTGCCGGGCGCGCAGGGCGCTCGAGCACAGGATCATGTCCGGCACGTGGCCCTGCGCCAGCAGCCACCGGCCGGCCGCGGCGGCGTCCGCGGCCCCGCTCCGGTGCAGCGGGCGGTCGTGGTCGGTCACGCCCCACGGGTGCTCCGCCTCCGCATGGCGCATGAGGACGAGCTTCTTGCGGTCGTGGCGGGTCATCGGTTCATGATGCCACGCGCCCGTCCGGCACGGGACGGCCCCGGCGTCTCCGCGTCGCGGAGGAGAGCCGGGGCCTGCACGGGTCGGGAACGGATCAGATGGAGTACTCCGGGGCCGCCCAGACGACGACCTCGGGGTGCTCGTAGAAACGGTAGCCCTGGCCGCGGACGGTGCGCACGGTGTTGGCGAGCCGGCCGAGCTTGGAGCGCAGGCGCCGGATGTGCACGTCGATGGTGCGCTCGTTCGGCACCTCCTCGGAGTCCCGCCACAGGCTGTGCAGCAGCTCGTGCCGGCCGACGGTGCGGCTGCCGTTCTCCACGAGGTAGTTCAGCAGCTCGAACTCCTTGAAGGTCAGGTTGAGCAGCCCGCCGTCGAGGAAGACCTCCCGCCGGGAGAGGTCGATGAGCACGCCGTTGGACTGGTTGCTCCGGGTCTCGGGCGCCGGCGCCGGTGCCGCGGGCGCCGCGAGGCGCACGGTCCCCGAGGTGGGGTCACCGAGGGCGTTGCGGACGACCTCCAGGTCGGTGCCCGAGGTGTTGGCCGGGGCCAGGGCGACCGCGGCGTACGAGTCGGCCTCCGGGACCAGCTGCTGGGCGTACGCCCGGATGCTCTGGACCATCTTGACCAGTGAGGTGCCGTTCGCGGCGGCGGTCTCCTCGTTGAGGCCCACATAGATGACGAAGCCGCGGGCCTCGTTCTCCTGGACCTGCGGCCGCGGCGCGGTCTCCCGCTGCAGGCGTGTGGGCAGCGGCGGCTCCCCGGGCGCGGCGGGCATGGCCCCGATCGTGCTGCGGAGACTGCGGTAGTCGGCGGGGGCCGCCGGCGCCCGGTCGGGAGCCGCGGCCGGACGGCGGGCGCCACGCGCCTCGCTCGTGCGGTTGCGCTGAGATATGTGCACGTATCCCGGTGTGCCTGGCATGTGGTGCCCTCGTCTCTGCAGTCGTCCGGTGGGCGTCGTCCGCCCGACCCGGGTCGCTCCGCCCCTCGGACCGACCCCACCACTCCCAGCTCCCGGATTCCCGGCTCCGTCGTTCCCGGGGATGGTCCCCGCAAAGCTGAAAGATCCCTGGCAATGGCGTTGATCTCATCGTCCACCAGTGCTGTCGAACACGCAAGTAATATTCACGACACTTTCTCACGATGTGAGACGAGAAGGACGGCCACTGGAGGCCCACTCCAAAATAAACCTCCTTCACTTGTCCTCCGTGTCGCTCCTGAGCCCCCGATCCGCGAAAAGTCAGGCTTCTGAGCATTTCCGAGAGCCTTTCGGGCTCTAAGCACAGATGAATTCTTGATGTCAAGGGAGTTCTTTCGGCGGATATCGCGTCTCACTATTCGGACAGGACCTCCGGGGCAGGATGAAGGCCCGCCGACGGGGTCGACGGGCCTTCGAGGCGGCGGAACCGCTGGTTTCCGCGGGCGGAGCTCAGTCCACCACGCCGTAGAGCCGATCACCGGCATCGCCGAGCCCCGGGACGATGTACGCATTCTCGTCGAGCCGTTCGTCCCTCGCGGCCAGGACGATGTTCACCTCGCAGTCCCCGAGCTCCTCCTCCAGGGCCGCCAGCCCCTCGGGGGCCGCGAGCA
>JAPSHS010000185.1 GCA_031179495.1 Kocuria sp.
GGCGTGGACATCCTCTTCCAGGCGCTGGCGCACCCCGCGCGGCGGATCCTGCTCGAGGAGCTGGCCGCGCGCGACGAGCAGAGCCTCTTCGAGCTCACGGTGCGCCTGACCAGCGACCACGGCCTGGCGATGACCCGCCAGGCCGTCACCAAGCACCTGGCCGTGCTGCGCGAGGCCGGCCTGGTGACCAGCACCGTCCGGGGCCGCACCACGGTGCACCGCCTGGACACCTCCCCGCTCGACGACGTGCGGCAGTGGCTGGACGCTCTGCCGCCCCCACCGAAGGACATCCCATGATCATCACCACCACCAGCGTCTTCGTGGACGACCAGCAGAAGGCCCTGGACTTCTACACGACCAAGCTCGGCTTCCAGGTCAAGACCGACGTGCCGGCCGGGCCCTTCCGCTGGCTGACCGTCGTCCCGCCCGAGGCCCCGGACGGGGTGGAGCTGCTGCTGGAGCCCTCCGAGCACCCGGCCGTCCCCCCGTTCAAGGAGGCCCTGGTCGCCGACGGCATCCCGTTCAACAGTTTCGCCGTCGCCGACGTGCAGGCCGAGTACGAGCGGCTCACCGCACTGGGCGTGCGGTTCGTGCAGGCGCCGGCGCAGATGGGTCCGGTGACCACCGCGGTGCTCGACGACACGTGCGGCAACCTCATCCAGATCGCGGCCATGGACGTCCCGGAGCCGGCCCCCGAGCCGTGAGCCGGGATCCGCACCCCGGACGGTGGGACCGCGCCGCTCATGCAGTAACAACAACGCAGTAATAACGGTGGGAGGGCTATTTTTCTCCCATCACCACGCAGGCGCGCCGTCGGCTGCGTGCAGGGAGGGCGGCGTCGTCCCGCCGCGTCACCGCGCAGTCGCCATGAACCCAGGAGGAACGCAGTGGAACGGACCTACTACCAGCGCGGGCAACGGAAGACCCTGGAAGAGGTCGAGGACGTCGTCCCCGTGAAGTCGTCCGGCGGCACCGAGGCGCGGCAGGCACTCGGTACAGCGCTCGGTGAGGAACTCGGCGCCGCCGACCTGGGACTGCCGGAGGACACCCTCGAGGCGTTCCACCGGGCCAACTGGGTCTTCGTCAGCCCCACGGCCGAGACGCACCGCCTCCTCGAGGCGCGGTCCCCGGAGGGCCCGGCCCAGGACGCCGGAAAGCTGGTCAGACGCCAGGGGGATCGCTTCGGGATCGTCACCCGGCGTCTGGTGGTGCAGCTGCGGGAGGACATCCCCGAGGCAGAGGCTGAACAGGTGCTCGCGGACCTGGACCTGCACCTGGTGAGCCGGCTGCGCTTCGCCCCCAACCTCTTCGAGGTGGACGCCACCGTGTACCCCGACGCCCTGGAGGCCTCGGTGGCCCTCCACGACGACCCCCGGGTCAGGATCGCCGAGCCCAGCTTCCAGGAGCACATCCCCGGACGGGCCGCGCCGGCCGACCCGCGGTACGGGGAGCAGTGGCAGTGGTCGAACACCGGGCAGACCGGGGGCACGCCCGGCGCCGACGTCTCCGCCGAGGTCTGCTGGGACCGGACCCGGGGCGCCGGCGTCCGCGTGGCCGTGATCGACAACGGCTTCCTGGTCGCCCACGAGGACCTCCAGGGAGGCGTGCTCGACACCTCCGGGTTCTTCGTGGACACCGACCCGGGTCCGGACGTGCGGCCGCAGTTCGTCCGGGGCACGGCCGGCATGCCGGTCGGCGACCACGGAACGTTCTGCGCCGGAATGGTCGGCGCCCGCCAGGGCAACGACCGGGGCGGCTCCGGCGCCGCCCCCGAGTGCGACCTGATGCTCATCGCGTGCCTTCCCGACCAGGTCGGCGACCAGGTGACCCTGGCGCGGGCCGTGGCCTACGCCGCCGACCCGTCCTTCGAGCTCCCCGACGCCGGCCCAGCGTCCGGGGCCGACATCCTGGTCTGCAGCCTGGGCCCGAACGGAGCCGCGTGGGAGCTGGGGACCGCGCTGGACCTGGCGCTGACCTTCGCGCCGCGCCGAGCCCGGGGCGGCGCGGGCATGGCCGTCTTCTGGGCCGCCAGCAACGGACGGAACGTGGACGTGCTCGAGGACCAGGTGGTCTCCCACCCGGACGTCATCGCCGTGGTCCGCTCCACCCACGACGACCTCGAGCACGACGCGGCCCGCGGTGCGGCGGTGGAGCTGATCGCCCCGGGCGTGGACGTGCTGAGCACCGGCGGCGACGGCGGCTACCACCTCTCGACGGGCACCAGCTTCGCGGCCCCGTGCGCGGCCGGCTGCGCGGCCCTCGCGCTGGCCGTGAACCCGGACCTCACCCGTGATCAGCTGCGGAGGATCATGCGGGAGTCCGCGGACAAGATCGGCGGCGTCGCCTACGACGCCGACGGGCACCACGACGACTACGGCTACGGACGGGTCAACGCCGTGACCGCCGTGCAGGCGGCGGAGCAGCTGCTCTCCGACCCGGTGAAGGAGATGTCATGAACGACGACGCCGAGCTGTCCGCACTGGTCCACGTGGAGGTCCACGGGGCCGCGCTGGAGGACCTGCGGGCCTTCGCCCAGGAGACCGACGCCGACCTGGGCTGCCGGGCGACGCCCCGGCAGGAGGCCGAGGGCTGGGTCGTGGACGCCTACCTGCCGGAGGACCGGATCGAGGCCGCCCGCAGCACCCGCTCCGCCGGCAGGGTGCGGCTGGAGGTCCGGGAGAACGCCACCGCCGTCGGCCGGGAGCGCCAGGCCGAGGTCGGCACCGGCAACCGGTTCAGCGGCGGCGACGCCGAGCGCGGCGGGGCCACCGTCCGCGGCACGCAGCTGGCCCCCGTGCGGGGCCTCGGGGAGAAGCGCTGATCGCCATGACCTACCTCAACGTCGACGAGATCGAGACGGCCCTGCAGTCCCTGGCCGCCGAGTACCCCGAGCTCACGGAGCTCATCGAGCTGCCCCATCCCACCCACGAGGGCCGGCGCACCCGGTGCCTGCGGATCGGGGCCGACCCCGACCGGAACGGGGTGCTGCTCCTGGGCGGCGTCCACGCCCGGGAGTGGGTGCCGCCGGACGCGCTCGTGTCCCTGGCCGCGGACCTGCTGGAGGCCGGCACCCTCGGCACGGGCCTCGTCTACGGGAACCACCAGGTGCCCGCGGAGCGGGTGCAGCAGGTGCTCGGGGGCACCAACCTCTACGTCTTCGCGTGCGTCAACCCGGACGGGCGCCACCACAGCCAGACCGTGGAGCCGATGTGGCGGAAGAACCGGCGCCCCCACCCGGCCGGCGGCATCTGCACGGGGGTGGACGTCAACCGCAACTTCGACTTCCTCTGGGACCACACCGCGCTCTTCCACCCCGACGCCGACGTGGCGACCTCC
>JAPSHS010000186.1 GCA_031179495.1 Kocuria sp.
AGTAGGGATCGGGGACGGCGACGTCCTCGGTGGAACCCAACGCCCAATAACCGAACGTTCGGTAGTTCACTGGCATCCTACGGATCGAAGTGATCCCTGTCACTCCCCAGGCCGGGGTGGTCGAGGCTGGTCGCCGGATTGTGACGGGGAGGGGGCGCCGTGCCGGCCCGGGAGGGCCGCGCGCCGGGCCGGGCGGCCACCGGAACGGGGCGGGCCCGGCCCCGAGGGGACCGGGCCCGGTGGGCGCACCGCGGGGGCTCAGCCGAAGAGCCGCTCCGAGGCCAGGCGCGCGCCGGTCGTGAGGGACTCCAGCTTGGCCCAGGCGATCTGGGGGTGCAGCCGCCCGCCCAGGCCGCAGTCGGTCGAGGCGACGACGTTCTCCCGGCCGACCACGGAGGCGAACTGCTCGATCCGGTCGGCGACGAGCTCGGGGTGCTCCACGACGTTGGTCGAGTGCGAGACCACGCCGGGGATGATCACGCGGCCCTCGGGCAGCGGGTGGTCCTTCCAGACCTTCCACTCGTGGGCGTGGCGGGCGGAGGCGCCCTCGAAGGTGTAGCCGCCGGCGTTGATGGTCAGCATGAGGTCCACGATGTGCTGCAGCTCGAGGTCCGTGGTGTGCGGGCCGTGCCAGGAGCCCCAGCAGAGGTGGAAGCGCACCTGCTCCTCGGGAATCCCGCGCAGCGCGTGGTTGAGCGCCTCGACGCGCAGCCGGGTGAAGGCCAGGTAGTCCTCCACCGTGGGCTCCGGGTTGATCTGGTCCCAGGACTCCGCGATGGAGGGGTCGTCGATCTGCACGATCAGCCCGGCGTCGGTGATCGCCAGGTACTCCTCGCGCATCGCGTCGGCGCACGCGAGGAGGAGCTCCTCGTCGGTCCGGTAGTACTCGTTGGTCACGCGCGCGCACGAGCCGGGGGACAGGGCCGCGACGAAGCCCGTCTCCGCGCCCGTGGCCGCCATGGCGGCCTTGAGGTTGCGGACGTCGGAGGCCACCGCCTCCTGGCCCGTGTAGGTCAGCGGCCCGGTGATCTTCGGCTGCGTGGTGGAGGACCGCCCGGTGAGGATGCCCGACGACGGGTCCTCGTACGCCTCCCGGAACCGTTCGCGGTCCCGGCGGTCCGGGAAGCTCGTGAGCACGATGTTGCCGGGGGAGGAGCGCTTCCTCTCCGTGGACGCCCACCGGTCCTCGTCGGAGGGGGTGAGCCCGCCGAGGCGGGAGAAGGAGTAGTTCCACCAGGCCCCGTAGTCGACGGCGCTGGACATGGTGTGCCCGTACTCGCCGTCGTTGACCACGTCCACGCCGGTCTCCCGCTGCCGCCGCACGACGTCCTCGACGCCCGTGGCGAGCTCGTCCGTGAGCTGCTCGAACGTGATCGCGCCGTCGGTGTGCTGCCGGTTGGCCTCCAGGAGGCGCGGGGTCCGGGGCAGGGAGCCCACGTGGGTGGTCTGCACGCGGTCGGTGTTCTGCAGGGTCATGGGGGTGCTCCTCGGGGGACGGGCGACGGGGGACGGGGGTGGGTGCGGTCGGGGCCCTCAGGCCCAGAGCCGGCGCGAGGCGATCTCGGCGCCGCGGGCGAGCGTCTCGAGCTTCGCCCACGCGATCTGCGGGTGCACCCGCCCACCCAGGCCGCAGTCGGTCGAGGCGATGACGTTCTCGCGCCCCACGAGCTTCGCATAGCGCTCGATCCGGTCGGCGACGAGCTCGGGGTGCTCCACGACG
This sequence comes from Kocuria sp., assembly GCA_031179495.1. Taxonomy (GTDB): domain Bacteria; phylum Actinomycetota; class Actinomycetes; order Actinomycetales; family Micrococcaceae; genus Kocuria; species Kocuria sabuli. Next base: position 1,721 of record JAPSHS010000186.1, read on the forward strand.
TTGGTGGCGTGCGAGACCACGCCCGGCAGGATCAGCTTGCCCTCGGGCAGCGCGTGGTCCTCCCAGACCTTCCACTCGTGCTCGTGCCGGGCGTTGGCGCCCTCGAAGGAGTATGCGCCGGCGTCGATCGACAGCAGCAGGTCCACCAGGTGCTTGAACTCGAGGTCCGTGGTGTGCGGGCCGTGCCAGGAGCCCCAGCACAGGTGGAAGCGGATCCGGTCCTGGGGCAGTCCGCGCAGGGCGTGGTTGAGGGCCTCCACCCGGACCTGGATGAAGCGCCGGTAGTCCTCGACGGCCGGCTCCGGGTTGATCTGGTCCCAGGACTCCGCGATGGAGGGGTCGTCGATCTGCAGCACCAGGCCGGCGTCGAGGATCGCGGTGTACTCCTCGCGCAGCACGTCCGCCCAGGCGTAGAGGAACTCCTCCTCGCTGCCGTAGTGGTGGTTGCCGATGCGGGCGGCGGATCCGGGGGAGAGGGCGGCGACGAACCCCTCGGCCGCACCGGTCTCCCGCAGCGCGGCGGTGAGGCCCGCGACGTCGGAGGCCACCGCGGCCTGGCCGGTGTAGGAGAGCGGGCCGGTCGCCGCCGGGAAGACGGGCGGCGGCAGGTCGGGGTCGGCCAGGTGGATGCCGGAGGAGGGGTCCGTGTACGCGTCGTGGAACGCGGCGAAGTCCCGCCGGTCCAGGAAGCTCGTGAGCACCACGTTGCCCGGGGCGGAGCGCTTGGGGACGTCGGCCTCGTTGTCGTCGACGATCGCCAGCCCGCCCGTGCGGTCGAAGGAGTACGTCCACCACGCCCCGTAGTCCACGGAGTGGGTCATGGCGTGGCCGTACTCGCCGTCGTTGACGATGTCGATGCCCGCCTCGCGCTGGCGGCGCACCACGTCGACCACGGCCTCCTGCAGCAGGGCGTCGAACTCCTGGCGACTCGACGAGCCCGAGGTGCGGGCCTCGTTGGCCGCGAGCAGCCCGGGGGTGCGGGGAAGGGACCCGGCGTGGGACGTGAGAATGCGCTCGGCGCTGTGCAGCATGAAGTGCTGTCCTTTCCATCGGTCCTGGCGGTAGCACCGGGGGGCGAGGACGGGGTCCGTCCGCCCGGGTTGCTGCGGCGTCGTCGAGCCAGATCTCTCGGCCGCTCTGGATGGTGACGACCCCATCCAACCGCACGGCCCGGATGTTGCGCCATTCGACACCTGCGTGACAGGCATGACGCCGTGTGACGCGCCGGGTGCTGCTCGCCGTCGTGCGCTGGATCACATACCGTGACGGTGACCGGTGCCCCGGACCCTGCGGGCACGGCGGACGGACGGAAGGATCACCATGTTCCAGGACAACGGCCTCGAGGGCCGCACCGCGCTGGTGACCGGGGGAGCGAGCGGCATCGGGCTGGCCGCTGCCCGTGCCCTGGCCGGCGCCGGGGCCCACGTGGTGGTGGCCGACGTCGACGAGGCCGGTGCGCAGCGGGTCGCGGACGAGCTCGGCGGGCGGGCGTGGGCCGTCGACCTGCTGGACACCGCGGCGCTGGCCGGGCTGAGCCTCGAGGTGGACGTGCTCGTCAACAACGCCGGCATCCAGAAGGTCTCCCCGATCGAGGAGTTC
>JAPSHS010000187.1 GCA_031179495.1 Kocuria sp.
AGGTCGAGCTGGTCGTGCACATCGACCCGCCGACCGAGCACAAGTCCTACCTGCACCGCTCCGGGCGCACCGCCCGCGCCGGCGCCTCCGGCTCCGTGGTCACGGTGGCCACCAAGGAGGAGCGCCGTGAGGTCACGCAGCTGATGAAGGCCGCGGGCGTCACCGCGAACTTCGACACCGTGACCGTCGGCTCGCCGGCCGTGGCCGAGCTCGTGGGCGAGCTCGCCGAGAAGGTCGCCTACGTGCCCCAGCCCGTCCAGGCCCAGGGCCGCCCGGCCGCTGGCCAGCGCTCCGGTGGCCGCTCCGGCGGCAACCGCGGCCGTGGTGGGCAGAACCGCTCCGAGCAGCCGCGCAGCGCGTCCCGCGACCAGCGCTCCGAGTCCGGCCGCGCCGGCTCGCGGCCCGGCAACGGCTCGGCCTCCCGCTCGGCGGCTCCGGCGCGCTCGGCCGCGCCCAGCCGCTCCGCGGCGCCCACGTACTCCACCGAGTCCGCGCCCGACCGCGCGACCCAGGCCGCGTCCGCGCGCCGTCGCACCCGCGGTCCGCGCCGCGCGTCCTCCCCGCAGGGCACCGCGACCCGCTGACCCGCGCCGCCCACGAGGGCGCACCCCCTGGCTGATCCGCGTCCCGCGGAGCGGCCGGAGGTGCGCCCTCGTGGCCGTTAAGCGCCGGGCCGGAGCGAGCGCAGGAACGCCAGGGTGACGTCCGTGTGCGCGTCCACGTGCACGAAGCCCGGGGCGGGCTCCACGGGCAGCTCCCCGGGGACCACGACCACGGGCATCCCGGCCGCCGCGGCGCTCGCGGCGCCGGTCTGCGAGTCCTCGACCGCCACGCAGCGCGCGGGGTCGACCCCCAGGAGCCGGGCCGCGCGCAGGTAGGGCTCCGGGTGCGGCTTCGCGTGCTCGACGTCCTCCTGGGACACGACCACCCGCAGCACCTCCGGGGCCCCCGACGCGGTGCCGCGGGCGACCACGGTCAGGGCGTTGGTCACCACGGCCCCGGGGATGCCGGCCCGCTCCAGCTCGTCCAGCAGCGCGCGCATGCCGGGCAGGAAGGGGACCTCGCCCGTGAGCGAGTCCGCGACCGCCCGGCCGAGCTCCGCGGTGATCGCCTCGACGGTGCCCCCGGCCCCGCGCTCGACCATCAGCCGCGCCGAGGTCGGCACGGTCCGGCCCAGCGTGGCGAGGTCGTCCTCGGTGGTCCACCCGACGCCGTACCGGCCGGCCACCGCCCGCTTGGCCACGGCCCACTGGGGCTCCGAGTTCACGAGGGTGCCGTCGTGGTCGAAGAGGACGGCGGCGGGGAAGTCGGGGGAGCTCACGGGCGGGCCTCCTGGGCGGGGTGGAAGGGCGACGACGGGGAGTGCGGGTCCAGCGAGCGCAGCAGCTCCAGGGTCAGCTCCCGGTGGGAGCCCAGGTGCAGCAGCCCCGGACCGGGCCCGACCGTCTGCTCGCCGGGGACGACGACCGTGGGAATGCCCGCGGCGACCCCGGCGGCGGCACCGGCGGGGGAGTCCTCGACCACCACGCACCGGGCGGGGTCCACCCCGAGCCGGCGCGCCGCCGTGAGGTAGGCGTCCGGGTCCGGCTTGGGGCGCACGCCCTGCGCGTACTCGTCCGTGCCCACGACGACCCGGACGAGGCCGGGCGGGGCCACGGAGGCGGTCTGCCGGGCCAGCGCGGAGCTCGCGTTGGTGACGATCGCCGCGGGGATCCCCGCGGCCGACAGCTCCTCGAGCAGGTCCTCGACGCCGTCGATGAAGGACAGCTCCGTCCCCTCCAGCACCCGCACGCTGTGCGCGAAGATGGCCCGGAACAGCTCGTCGTCGTCGAGCGGCACCCCGATCTGCTGCATCCGGGCGATCGTCGCGGCCACCGGCCGGCCCAGGGTGTCCTCGGTGTCCTGCGGGGTCCAGATCCGGCCGTGCTCGGCGGCGAGGTCCTGCTTGGCCACCTCCCACAGCGGCTCGGTGTCGACGAGCGTCCCGTCGTGGTCGAAGAGGACGGCGTGCGGAAAACCGGGGGAGGACATGCGCCCCAGCCTACCGGGACGGCCGTGCCCGTCCCGGGGCGGGCCGCGGCTCCTCGCCCCCGACCGGGGCCCCGGGTAGATTGGCCGCATGACCGCCGAGCGCCCCGAGACCCCCGACACCTCCCCGGTCCCGCCGGAGACCCGGGACTGGACCGCGGTGATCGAGCGCGGCTGCCCCGAGTGCGGCTTCGACCCCCACCTCGACGTCCCCGCCACGGGCGAGCTCGTGCGGGCCACGGTCGACCGCTGGGTCGCCGTCCTCGATCGGCCGGGGCTCACCGAGCGGCCCCGCCCCGGCACGTGGTCCCCGCTCGAGTACGCGTGCCACGTCCGCGACCTGTGCCGGGTCTTCCGCGAGCGCCTGCGGCTCATGCTCGACGAGGAGGACCCGGTCTTCCCGGACTGGGACCAGGACGCGGCCGCGGCCGAGGAGCGCTACAACGAGCAGGACCCCTACGAGGCCTCCGGGGAGATCGCCCAGGAGCTGCGCGCCACGGCGGACGCCTTCGACGCGGTCTCCGGGGAGCAGTGGGCCCGCACGGGCCGCCGCGGGGACGGCAAGGAGTTCACCGTGGCGGGCTTCGCCGTGTACTTCCGGCACGACGTCGAGCACCACCTGCGCGCCGACGTCCACGGCTGACCGGCCGGGCTCAGCCCAGGTGCACGGTCCCGTCGTCGTCGATCCGCCAGCCCGGGTTGTGCGCGATCTCCCAGACGACGCCGTTCGGGTCCGCCACGTGCGCGTGGAACACGCCCCCGAACGGCCCCGGCCGCGGACCGGTGAGCACGGTGCCCCCGGCCGCGGCCATCGCGTCGGCGGCCGCGCGCACCTCGGCCTCCCCGTCCACGTTGTGCGCGAGCGTCACGCCCTGCGCCGGGACCGTCCCCGTCCGGCCCAGGTCCTGGGCGAAGAGCACGGCGTCGAACAGGCCCAGCACGGTCCCGGGGGCCGTCTGGAAGAAGAGGATCTCCCCCGGGACGTCCAGCAGCGGCTCCCAGCCGAGGCCGCGCACGTAGAACCGCCGCGCAGCGTCGAGGTCCGGGGTGGAGAGGGTCACGAAGTGCACGCGCGGGTCCACGGGGGCCTCCTCGGTGTCCGCCGGCGGGGCCCGGGACGGGCGCCGCCTCACCAGCCCAGCGTAGACCGCAGCCGCTGCTCGACGTCGGGGGTGAGCGTCGCCCCGTAGCTGGAGGTGACGTGGTCGAGGTCCCGGTAGACGACGACGTTGCCGATCACGGCGGGGCAGACGTCCTCGGTGCACAGCCGGTCGGTGAGGTCCAC
>JAPSHS010000188.1 GCA_031179495.1 Kocuria sp.
ACCCAGGAGCGGGTCCAGGGGCCGGCGCGCCCCGCTGAGCCCTCGGACCCCGCCCCCGCGCCGGAGTCGACGCCCGTCCCCTCGCCACGGAGCGCGCCGGGTCCCGCCACCCGCGGTCCCGCCGGCGGGACCGAGCGCAGGAGCCCGGGCGACCGGGCGCCCGTGGACCACCGGACCGGTCCCACGGCGCCCCGGGACGTCCCCCCGTTCGACGACGTCCCGCCTCCGGAGGAGCCCCCGTACCCCGACGAACCCCCGTACCCCGACGAGCCCCCTTATCCGGAGGACCTCGACGAGGCGCCCCCGGAGCAGTGGCGACCGGCGCAGCAGGGCCGCGCGGCGGCCCCAGCGCCCGCGCCGGTCCCTGCGCCGGTCCGGGAGCGCAGCGGTGCCGCCTCGGTGCCGCCCGCGCGCAGAAACGCGCCCCCCGGCGCGGAGGCCGTCCCGCGCGCCGCGCCCTCGGAGGCGGACCGGCGCGAACGGCTCAGCTTCCGCGAGCGCCACGCGGCGGCGATCGCCGCCGGGCGGAAGGCCCCGGAACCGGGCCCCGCGCAGCAGGAGGGCGGCGTAGAATGGGACGATTCGTTCGTCCCCAGTTCGGACGACGAGGCGCTCGAGGACTCCACGCTCTACGGCCGGGCCGCGATCGAGCGCCTCCTGGGGGGCATGCTGATCGAGGAGCGGGACCTCCACGCCGGGGAGTGAGGCCCGGCAGCACGACCGGCGAGGGCGGCCCGGGAGATGCCGCCGGGACGCACGGACGCCCCGCTGACGCCGTGGCCGAGAACGATCAGGTGGGCCGCCGACCGGCCCGGAAATCGAGGAGAACGTGTACGAAGGCGCTGTTCAGGAGCTGATCGACGAGCTGGGCCGGCTGCCCGGGGTCGGGCCGAAGTCCGCGCAGCGGATCGCGTTCCACCTGCTCGACTCCGACAAGGACGACGTCCGCCGGCTGGCCGACGCCATGACGGCGGTCAAGGACAAGGTCAAGTTCTGCCGGATCTGCGGCAACGTGTCCGAGCTCGACGAGTGCGCCATCTGCCGCGACGCCCGCCGGGACGGCAGCGTGATCTGCGTGGTCGAGGAGTCGAAGGACGTCATGGCCATCGAGCGCACGCGCAGCTTCCGGGGCCGGTACCACGTGCTCGGCGGGGCGATCAGCCCGATCCAGGGCATCGGCCCCGACCAGCTGCGCATCCGTGAGCTCATGACGAGGCTCTCCGACGACACCGTCCAGGAGGTCGTGCTCGCGACCGACCCGAACCTGGAGGGCGAGGCCACCGCCACGTACCTCGCCCGGATGCTCAAGACCCTCGGGGTGCGCGTGACCCGCCTGGCCTCCGGGCTGCCCGTGGGCGGCGACCTCGAGTACGCCGACGAGGTGACGCTGGGCCGGGCGTTCGAGGGTCGCACGGTCGTCGTCTGACGCGCTCGCGCTAGGATGTCCTGGTGCCCTGCCGCGGGGAGCGGTGCACGGACCGGGACCGACCGCAGGCTCCGGCCACCCTCGACCACAGGAGTTGAACCCATGAGCCTGATCGTGCAGAAGTTCGGTGGATCCTCCGTCGCGGACGCCGACGGCATCCGCCGCGTTGCACGGCGGATCGTCGAGACGCGCAACCGGGGCCACGACGTCGTCGTGGTGGTCTCCGCGATGGGCGACACCACGGACGAGCTCCTGGACCTCGCCCAGGAGGTCACCCGCAGGCCCCCGGCCCGGGAGCTCGACATGCTGCTGACCGCCGGTGAGCGCATCTCCATGTCGCTGCTGGCCATGGCGGTGTCCGGGATGGGCGCGCCCGCCCAGTCCTTCACCGGGTCGCAGGCCGGCATGGTCACCGACGGCGCGCACGGCGCCGCCCTGCTCGTGGAGGTGAACCCGCTGCGCGTGCGCGAGTCCCTGGACGCGGGCAACATCGCGATCATCGCGGGGTTCCAGGGGGTGCACCGCCACACCAAGGACATCACCACGCTGGGTCGCGGCGGCTCTGACACCACCGCCGTGGCCCTGGCCGCGGCCCTGGACGCCGACGTCTGCGAGATCTACTCGGACGTCGACGGCGTGTTCACCGCGGACCCCCGCATCGCGCCGAAGGCGCGCAAGCTGGACGTGGTCAGCAGCGAGGAGATGCTGGAACTCGCGGCGAACGGCGCGAAGATCCTGCACCTGCGCTGCGTCGAGTACGCCCGCCGCTTCGGCGTGAAGCTGCACGTCCGTTCGTCCTTCAGCCACAACGAGGGCACCTGGGTCGTCCCGGGCCCCGAAGACGCCGCCACCTCCCCGAAGGAGATCCCGTTGGAACAGCCGCTCATCTCCGGCATCGCCCACGACCGCACCCAGGCGAAGGTCACCGTCGTCGGCGTGCCGGACAAGCCCGGCATCGCCGCCCGGATCTTCCGCCTGCTCGCCGAGGCCAAGGTCAACGTGGACATGATCGTCCAGAACATCTCCACCGGCGACAACCCCCTCACGGACCTCTCCTTCACGGTGGACGAGTCCCAGGGCGATCTCGCCATGAGCCTGCTGCGCGCCGCCGAGGAGAAGATCGGCTACGCGGGCCTGGAGTACGACGACGAGGTCGGCAAGCTCTCGCTCGTGGGAGCGGGCATGAAGTCGAACCCCGGGGTGACCTTCACGTTCTTCGAGGCGCTGGCCGCGGCCGACATCAACATCGACATGATCTCGACCTCGGAGGTGCGGATCTCGGTCGTCACGTCCGCCGAGCGCCTCGACGAGGCCGTGCGCGTGGTGCACAGCGCCTTCGGCCTGGACTCCGACGAGGAGGCCACGGTGTACGCGGGGACGGGCCGCTGACCCTGCTCCCGTGCTCCACCGGCCCGTCGGTGACGGGGCGGGTCCGGTGACCCGCCCCGTCGCCGTGCTGTCCCGGGCGGACTGGGAACCGCGCGCGCTCGCCCACGAGCGGCGTGCGGCACGCTACGCGGATCCGTTCGTGGCCCGCCGGCACCGCGGGGACGAGCACCCGGTCGAGGACTTCCTGTTCACCTACTACACGCTCAAGCCGGCGCAGCTCAAGCGTTGGCACCCGGGGGCGGGTGTCGTGCTGCTGGACGCGGCCGGACGCGCCGGGGAGAGGTTCTACCGCTCGCTCACCGGCTCCGAGCTCGCGGCCCTCGGGCTCGACGCCGCCGACGGGGCCGTGACGGTCGACGACGCCGCCTTCCGCGAGCGGCGGGCGGCCGCGGTGGACTTCGCGCGCGCGGTCCTGGGCGCGCACGCGCGCAACCCCGGCTTCTTCGGCTGCTTCGGGCTGCACGAGTGGGCGATGGC
>JAPSHS010000189.1 GCA_031179495.1 Kocuria sp.
CTCGGCCGCACGCGGTGCAGGGCATCACCGCGGACCCGGACGCGGCCGTCGCCGCGGCCCTCGCCGGGCTGCGCGGCGGGGCGTGGAGCGTGGGGATCGGGGTGGGACCGGTCCGGCTCGAGACCGCGACCGACCCCGAGGGCAGGGCGGGCCTGCGCGCCGACGGCCCCGGGACGGTGCAGGCGCACCGCGCCGCCGAGACCGCCGCCCTGGCGGGGCGGGTGCCGGTGTGCGTGGCCGCCGCGGACGCCGCGGACGCGGCCCGGGCCCAGGCCGTGCTGCGGCTGCTGGGACGGATCGTGGCCCAGCGCACCGACGCGGAGTGGCGCGTCGTCGACCTCCTCGTCCCCGGGGCCCGCGGCCAGCAGAAGGTCGTGGCCGCCGAGCTGGGCATCACCCCCCAGGCCGTCTCCAAGGCCGTGGCGCGCTCCCTGTGGCAGGAGGAGTGGGACGCCAGGCCCGCGGCGGCACGGCTGCTGCAGCTGTGCGAGCCGGCCGGGACCGGGCCTCAGGCCTCGACGAGGAACCCCTCGGAGACCATCCACTCGTAGGCCACGTCGGCCGGGTCGCGCCCCTCGACGTCCACCTGCCGGTTGAGCTCCTGCATCACGTCGTCGGTCAGCGCCTCGGAGATCGGCTCCAGGACCACTTCGAGCTCCGGGAACTCCCGCAGCAGCTCCGTGCTGAAGACCGGGGCGGCGTTGTAGGCCGGGAAGAACTGCCGGTCGTCCTCCAGGACCGTGAGGTCCAGGGCGGGGATGCGCCCGTCGGTCGAGAAGACCTCGCCGAAGTTGCACTCGCCGTTGTCCGTGGCCGAGTAGATGGCCCCGGTGTCGTAGATCCCGATGTTCCCCTCCGGCACCTCGCTGCCACGGTCGAGGCCGTAGTGGGCGAGCAGGGGGGTCATCCCGTCGCTGCGGGAGTTGAACTCCGACTCCACGCAGAACGTGCGCTCCGCCACCGGCAGCTCCGCGATGTCCGAGACCGTCTCCAGCCCGTGGGCCTCGGCGTACTCGGAGCGCACGGCCATGGCGTAGGTGTTGTTGAGCGAGGCCGGAGCTCCCCAGGTGAGCCCGTTGCGGAGGTCCTCGTCGTGGACGGCCTGCCACTGCTCCTGCTGGTCCGGGATGCCCTGCTCGTGGCCGAGGTAGGTGAGCCACGCCGTGCCGGTGTACTCGTAGGTCAGGCCGGCGTCCCCGGACAGCATGAGCTCGCGCACGGGCTGGGACCCGGGGACGTTGGTGAGGTCCGCGGCCTCGAAGCCGGCGGCCTGCACGGCCAGCACGGCGATCTTGCCGAGGATCAGCTGCTCGGTGAAGTTCTTGGACGTCACCTTCACCTCGGTCCCCCCGGCGCCCTCGACGGGCTGGATGGAGCCCGGCTCGGCGGCGGGCACGTAGGCGGTGGAGGGTTCCAGCCCGCACCCCGCCAGCAGCAGCGCGGCGCCGGAGAGCACCAGGGCGGCGCCCGCGGGGCGTGGCCTTCTCATCACAGTCCCTTCGGGCGTGCGACGTGCTCCACGACGCGGCCGATCCAGTCGATGCTCAGCGCGAGCAGCGCGACGAGGATCGAGCCGGCGACGAGCACCCGCACGAGGTTGAGGTTGACGCCCGTGGTGATCAGCAGACCCAGTCCTCCGCCGTTGACGAAGGTGGCCAAGGTCGCGGTGCCGACCACCAGGATCAGGGCGGTCCGCACACCGGCCAGCATGACCGGCACCGCCAGCGGCAGCTCGACGCGGACCAGGACCGAGAGCGCGCTCATGCCCATGCCCCGCCCGGCCTCCACGAGGCTGCGGTCGACGCCGTCGAGGCCGACCATGGTGTTCTTGAGCACGGGCAGCATCGCGTAGACGATCAGGGCGACGACGGACGCCCGGAAGCCGAAGCCCAGCCAGAACGCGAACAGGACGATCAGGCCCACCGCGGGGGCGGCCTGGCCGAAGTTGGCCACGGCGATCACCGGGCCGGTCAGGAAGCGCAGCGGCTTGCGGGTCAGGAGGACGCCCACCGGGATGGCGATGAGCAGGACCACCGCGGTGGCCACCACGGTCAGCTGCAGGTGCTGCACCGTGTAGTCCCACAGCGACCCGGGGTTCAGGGTCACCGCCTCGGTCTCCGTCAGCTCCGCGGTGGACAGCCACAGGGTCAGCAGGCCCAGTGCCACGAGGATCGCGGCGGGCTGCAGCAGCAGCCCGCGCCGGCTCGTGCGGTCCGGGTCGGGGACGGTGCGGGGCGCCGGACCGTCCTGGGGCTCCTGCCCGGCGGCCGCCGGGCGGTCCGCCTGCGTGCTCATCGGTCCTCGCCCCCGGGGCCGGCCGGGCTCACGGTGGGCATCTCGCCGGTGTTGTGCCCCAGCGGCGCGTCCTCGGGGTCCACCGCCCGGCGGGCCTCCGTGATCGCCGCCATGACGGTCTCCACGTAGATCACGCCCTCGAACCGGTCCCGCGGACCCACGACGAGGGCCGCGCCGGTGCTCGAGACGAGCATGGTGTCCAGGGCGTCGTTGAGCGTGGCGCCCGTTCCGACCAGCGGCAGCCGCTCGTTCCGGTCGCCGGGGACCGTGCCCAGGCGCTCCAGCTGGCGGCGGGCGGGCCAGGAGAGCGGGCGGTCCCGGTCGTCCAGGACCACGACGTCCCGGAGCCCGGCCCGGTCGGCGCGCTCGAGCACCGTCCGCACGTCCTCGCCGGGCCGTGCGGTCGCCGAGGGGACGAGGTCGACCTCCCGGACCCGGGTGAGGGTGAGCTGCTTGAGGCCGGCGCCCGAGCCGATGAAGTCCTCGACGAACGCGTCGGCGGGCTCGGCCAGGATGCGCTCGGGGGCGTCGTACTGCACCACCCGGGCCCCCTCGTCGAAGACCGCGATCCAGTCGCCGAGCTTCACGGCCTCGTCGAAGTCGTGGGTCACGCACACGATCGTCTTCTGCAGCTCCTGCTGGATGTTGATCAGCTCGTCCTGCAGCCGCTGCCGGGTGATGGGATCCACGGCGCCGAACGGCTCGTCCATGAGCAGCACGGGCGGGTCCGCGGCCAGGGCCCGGGCCACCCCCACGCGCTGCTGCTGCCCGCCCGAGAGCTCCCGGGGGTAGCGGTCCCGGTACACCGCCGGGTCGAGGGAGACGAGTTCGAGCAGCTCGTCCACGCGCGCGGCGATGCGCTTCCTGTCCCAGCCGAGCATCCTGGGGACCATGCCGATGTTGGTGGCCACGCTCATGTGCGGGAAGAGCCCGCCGGCCTGGATGACGTAGCCGATCCCCCGGCGGAGCTGGTCGCCGTTCATCGAGGT
>JAPSHS010000190.1 GCA_031179495.1 Kocuria sp.
ACGGCGACCCCGCCGGAGGTGGTGTAGAACAGGACGCCGAGCCCGGTCAGCCACGAGAGGGTGCGCAGCACGGACCAGGTGTCCCCGCGCCGGCGCACGCGCACGAACGCCCAGAGGTAGACGAGGGCGAGGAACGCGCACACGGCGAGCCACAGCCAGTCGACGCGCCAGGTGGTGAACCAGGAGGCCGCGTTGGGCTCGGGGGGCAGCTCGTACCCGGTGAGGACCATGGCCGGGGAGGCGTCCGGGGCGAGCTCCTCGGGCACCGGCGGCGCCGTCCGGGACAGGGCCACGGCGACGCCCATGACCGCGCCCATGACCAGCAGCTCCCCCAGGACCAGCTGCCACACCGCGCGGCGGGCCGTGAGCCGGCCGGCCTCGAGCGCGGGGACCAGCCACCGGCGGTGGGCCAGGCCCGCCAGTCCCAGGGCGAGGGTCAGGACGGCCTTGACCAGCACGAGCCCGCCGTAGCCGCTGGTGAGCTGGTCCCAGGAGCCGATCCGCACGGCCGCGTTGACCGTCCCGGAGAGGAGCACCAGGAAGAAGGCCCCGAACGCGACCGCGGAGAACCGGCGCAGCACCACGGCCGCGATCGGCGCGCGGCCGCGGGCGCCGGCCGGCGCGCGGCCGCGGGCGGCTCCCTCGGGGAGCGTGCCGGTGCCGGCGTCCGGGGCGCTCAGCTGCGGCGAGAGCCAGGCCAGCACCACGAGCCCGCCCGTCCACAGGCACACGCCCAGCAGGTGCAGGCCCAGGGAGTTGACGGCGCCCATGTGGTCGTCGCCGCCCGCCGAGTGGCCGTTGAGGGCCATCGCCACGAGGGCGACGCAGGACAGGGCCAGGGTGAGCAGCAGCCCGAGCAGCGCCCGGACCCCGAAGACGAGGGTGGTCACCACGGCGGCCACCACGACGATCGCCGTCTGGGCCTGGCCCGTGGGGATGTCCGTGGCGTAGTGCAGCAGCTGCTGGGTGTACGTCCCGTCCCCGCCCACGGGCACGCCGGCGACGTCGGAGTAGGACAGGACGAGCACGGTGAGGGCCGCCACGGTCCACACCACGGCAGCGGCCTCGGCCAGGCGCAGCGTCGCGGTGAACAGCGGGTGCTCCGAGGCCGTGGCCCCGTCCCCCGCCCCGCCGCGGCCGCCGCCGCGGGTGCTGGGCACGATCCCCACCGCGAACAGCAGGGCGCCCAGCACCACGACCAGCGCGCCGTTGTGCACGAGCTCGGCGGCGGGCAGGCCCCAGCGGACCAGCGCCCCGGGGTCGGCGGCGAGCCGGGGGGCGCCCGACCCGGTCCAGGCCATCGCCACGACGAGCGCCGTGAGGGCCACGACGGGCGCGGCCGCGAGCAGCCAGGGGTCCAGTCCCGGGCCGCCCGGCCGTGCGGCCGTCCCGTGGTCGGCGCGCTCGGCCGTCCTCGTGCTCATGCTGTGTCTCCTTCATCCGCCCCACGGCGTCGGGGCGGCTCCGTCCATTGTCCCCCCGCCGCGCAAGTCCGTCCGCGCCCCGGCCCCGCCCGGGCGGAGGCCCGGCCGGGCAGGCGCGCCCCGCTCAGCCCGTGCGGCGCCGACGGGACGCGATGCTCACCGCGCCGAGCACGGCCAGTGCCACCGCGGCGCCGCCGACGGCGACCAGCCAGAGGGGAGCGGCACCGGAGGTGGTGCGGTCCGCGGCGTTCTGCGCCTGGTCGGCGGGGGCCTCTGCCGTGGGGCTCGCCCCCGGGGAGGGCTCGGCGCCCATCCCGACCTCGTAGGCGAAGGTCCCCTCGATCGGGTGCCCGTCGCTGGAGACGACACGCCAGACCACCTGGTAGGTCTCGTCCTCGGGCCCGGCGTCGGTCAGGGGCTGGACGATCCGGTTCCCCACGGTCTCGAGCGGCCCGTCCGTCACGGAGCGCCCCTCGGAGTCGGTGACCTGCACCTGGTGCCCGATGTCCATGACCTCGCCGGAGAAGGTGAGCTCCAGCTCCTGCGGCGCGGTCGACAGGGCCGAGCCGGGCTCGGGGGTCACGGCCGTGAGCTCGTCGTGGGCGGAGGCGGGCAGGGCGGGCAGGACGGTGAGGGCCCCCGCCGCCAGCAGGGCTGCGGCGGTTCGTGTGGTGCGCATCGTGTGGTGTCTCCTCGGGTGCCGGGCGTGGCGTCGGTGGGCCGTCGGTACGGGGCCGCCGGGCCGGGACGGCCGGCGGCGTTCACGGGACGCCGGCCGTCCTGCCGCGGCCCGGGAGGCCGGGGGCGGAGCGACGTGCGCGTGGGCCCGCGCGCTCCCCTCCCCGGCACAGCGGCCGGCCCGGTGCTCCCATTATGTGCGGCGCCGCGTGGGCCCGGCCAATTGCGGGCGTCCCGGCCGAGAACGCCGAAGGGGCGGCCCCCGGCGGGGGCCGCCCCTTCGGACGAAGCCATGGAGAGGGTCCGGAACGGACCCGCGGGTGTCCCTACTTCTTGGACACGGCCGCCTTGAGCTTGGAACCAGCGGTCAGCTTGACGCCGTGGCCGGCCGGGATCTCGATGGTCTCACCGGTCTGCGGGTTGCGGCCCGTGCGCGCGGCGCGGTCGGTGCGCTCGACGGCCAGCCAGCCCGGGATGGTGATCTTCTCACCGGCGGAGACGGACTCCTCGAAGACCTGGAACATCGCGTCCAGCACCCCGTTGACGGCGGCGTTGGTGGTGCCGGCCTTCTCGGCGACCTCTGCGACGAGTTCACTGCGGTTCTTAGCCATGTTCATGTCCTCCTGGACTTGGGGTCGTGGGGAAGCGCGGCCCCGGAGACCGGTCGCGCTCCTGCGTCAGAAATTACCAGCTGGACTTCGTAATGCCGGGCAGCTCACCGCGGTGCGCCATCTCGCGGAAACGGACGCGGGAGATGCCGAACTTCTGGAGGGTGCCGCGGGGACGGCCGTCGATCTGGTCGCGGTTGCGCAGGCGGACCGGGGAGGCGTCGCGCGGCAGCTTCTGCAGGCCCAGGCGGGCGGCCTCGCGGGCCTCGTCGGTGGCGTTCTCGTCGACCAGGGTCTTCTTGAGCTCGGCACGCTTCGCGGCGTAGCGCTCGACGATGACCTTGCGCTGCTCGTTCTTGGCGATCTTGGACTTCTTGGCCATGGGTTCAGCGCTCCTCGCGGAAATCGACGTGCTTGCGGACGACCGGGTCGTACTTCTTGAGGACCATGCGGTCCGGGTCGTTGCGGCGGTTCTTGCGGGTCACGTAGGTGAAACCGGTGCCGGCGGTGGACTTCAGCTTGATGATGGGACGAACGTCCTTGTCCTTGGCCATGCTAGATCTTCTCCCCA
>JAPSHS010000191.1 GCA_031179495.1 Kocuria sp.
GCTGCGCGTCGTCGTGACGTTCGGCGCCCCGGCGCTGACGGGGACGATGCGGCTGCTCACCCTCGAGGAGCCCGCGCGGCTGCTGCCCGTGCTGGGCGTGCCGCACCCGTCGCTGCGCAACGGGCACCGCCGGGCGGAGACGCGGCAGCGGATCCTCGTGGCCCTGCGCACGGCCGCCGCCGCCTCCCGCGGCTGAGCCGGGGTGCTCAGGCGCGCGGGCTGAGCCGGTCCACCACGGCCAGGAGGCTCTCCAGGATGGTGTGCCGCTGCGCGCTGCCGTCGGGCAGCAGCCCGATCGACGCGTTGTGGTAGAGCCCGTCACCCATCTGCTGCACGGCCGTGGCGACCACCGGGTCCCCCACGTCGGCGAGGATCAGCTCGTACCACGCCTCCTCGAGCCGCTTCAGGCCCGCCCGGGCGTTCTCGTCCCCGGACTGGGCCAGGCGGGAGGCCACGATGAGGGCCCGGTCGAGCTGGCTGTCCTCGAACAGGGACGTGACGAGGAAGTACCGCGCGGCCCCGTCCGGGGCCGCGGCCATCGCCTCGAGGTCCAGGCGCATGAGCTCCTCCAACCGCTGGAGCGTGGCGTCCACGAGGGCCCGGCGGTGGGGGAAGTGGTAGAGCAGCCCTCCCTTGGAGACCCCCGCGGCGCCGGCGACGGCGTCGAGGGTCGCGGCGCGCTCGCCCTCGGCGAGGACGAGTTGCTCGAAGGCGGCCAGGAGCTTGTCCCGGGCCACGGGTGGGCGCGGCATGTGAGGAGGACCTCCTTGGGTCGGACGTGGTGACCATTGTGCCAGCCCGCTCTTAACTGTACCGTCTAGACGGTACAGTTATTACGCTGTGCAACCCCGATCCGACTTCCCGGAGGTGAACCATGACCACTCTGCTGACGCCCCGCCCCACGGCCGGCGCGCGCGAATGGGCTGCGCTCGCGGTCCTGATGCTGCCCGTCCTGCTCGTGTCGGTGGACAACACCGCGCTGAGCTTCGCCCTGCCCACCATCTCCCAGGCGCTCCGTCCCACCGGGGCGCAGCTGCTGTGGATCGTGGACGTCTATCCCCTCGTCCTCGCGGGCCTGCTCGTCCCCATGGGAGCGTTCGGGGATCGGATCGGGCGGCGCCGGCTGCTGCTGGTCGGCGGCACCGGCTTCGCCGCCGTCTCCGCGGCGTCGGCCTTCGCGCCCACCGCGGAGGCGCTCGTGGCCGGACGGGCCGCCATGGGGTTCTTCGGCGCGATGCTCATGCCCGCCACCCTGTCGCTGCTGCGCAACATCTTCCTGGACCCGGCCCAGCGGCGGATCGCCATCGCGGTGTGGGCCGGCGGGTTCAGCGGGGGCGCCGCCCTGGGCCCGGTCGTCGGCGGCTTCCTGCTCAACCACTTCTGGTGGGGCTCGGTGTTCCTGATGTCCGTGCCGGTGCTGGTCCCGCTGCTGGTGCTCGGGCCGCTGCTGGTCCCGGAGTCGCGTGATCCCCGTCCCGGGCCGGTGGACGTGCCGTCCGTGCTGCTCGCGATGCTGGCCATGACCCCGGTGGTCTACGGCATCAAGGCGGCGACCGCCTCCGGCGAGCTCTTCCACGGTCTGCTCAGCGCTGCCTTCGGCGTGCTCGCGGGCGTGCTGTTCGTCCGCCGCCAGGCGGTCCTGGAGCATCCCGTGCTGGATCTTGACCTGTTCCGGTCCCCCGGCTTCAGGGGCGGGGTGACCGTCAACGTGCTGGGCAACGTGGGGCTCTACGGGTTCCTGTTCATGCTCACCCAGTACCTCCAGCTGGTGGTCGGCCTCGACCCGATGACCGCGGGCCTGACCATGGTGCCCGGCCTCGCCCTGACCGTCCTCGCAGGCTTCCTGGCGGTGCGGGCCGTGCGGCGGTTCTCCGCGCGGACGGTGATCACGGCGGGCATGCTGGTCTCCGCGGCCGGCTTCCTCGTGGTGGCCCTGGCGGACCTGTCCGCGGACGGGGGGCACGTGGTGGTCCTGGCGGCCTTCTGCCTGGTCGGCACCGGCATCGGGTTCGCCGAGACGCTGTCCAACGACCTCGTCCTCACGGCGGCCCCGCCGCACAAGGCCGGTGCGGCGTCGGCGATCTCGGAGACCGGCTACGAGGTCGGTGCCGTGCTGGGCACGGCCGTGCTCGGCGGCCTGCTGACCGCGTTCTACCAGCGCCACCTCGACCTGCCGGCGGCCCTGGGCGCCGGCTCGTCCGCCGCCGCGCAGGAGACCCTCGGCGGTGCCGTCGAGATCGCGGACGGTGCAGGATCTCTCGGCCCGGCCGTGCGGGAGGCGGCGTTCGATGCCTTCACCGCGGGCATGCACTGGACGGCGCTCGTCATGACGGCCGTGGTCCTGCTCTCCGGGCTCACGGTCGCGCGCGTGCTGCGACCGGCCGCTCGCTGACGTCCCCGTCGTCGCTCCGGGCGGGACGAGCCGCCGCGTCACCGCACCCGCCGGAGGGGCCGGAGGGGCCCCGCCGGACGTAGGCTCGGCAGCGAGGGCCGTCCCGGGTCCGTGCGGAAGGAGCGACCACCATGACACCGCAGGAGCTGTTCGAGGACGCTGCCCGCCGGCCGTCCCAGGTGGCGCAGCACGTGCTCGAGGGCGTCTCGCCCGAGGTGCTGAACGCCATGCCGGGCGGAACGGCGAACTCCGTGGCGTGGCTGGTGTGGCACGCTGCCCGGCAGCAGGACGCGCAGGTGGCCGATCTGGCCGGCACCGAGGAGGTGTGGACGGCACAGGGCTGGAGCGGGCGGTTCGGCCTCGACCTCCCCGACTCCTCCCTGGGCTTCGGTCACGGCCCGGACGACGTGGCGCGGGTCCGGGTGACGTCCGCCGAGCCGCTGCAGGGCTATCTCGACGCGGTCGTCGAGCGCACCGTGGGCTACGTGCACGGCCTCACCGACGCGCAGCTCGACGAGGTCGTGGACCGGTCCTGGGACCCGCCCGTCACCCGGGGGGTGCGCCTGGTCAGCACGGTCGACGACGCCGCCCAGCACCTCGGCCAGGCCGCCTACGTCCGGGGTCTGGTGGACGACGGGTGGTCCGGGCCGTTCTGACGGCTCGGGGCAGCGGATCCCGTCCGCCCCGGAGGCCGGACCCGGCCCCCAGAAAGTTGCATCTGCATCGAGTCGCTGTGTGACAAGGCGCCGATGTGGGGACGGGCGTTTCCTCGGTCGTCACCGTCCGTTCGCTTAAGCTGATCACGCTGGTCCCAGCGCCTCGATCTGCTGCTCGACTCTTCTCGTCGCCGTCCGCGACA
>JAPSHS010000041.1 GCA_031179495.1 Kocuria sp.
GAGAACACCCGCACCATGCGGGCCGTGCACCGGCTCTTCCGGGAGGACGAGCGCTTCAGCACCGCCCTGCTCACCACCGGCTCGGGCCTGCTGCTGGCCGTCCGCCGCTGAGCGCTCCGCCACCGGGTCGTCCACCGCCCCGCGGGACAGCGGCGCACCGGGGTCCACCGGTCCACGGGCGGGCGGAGGTCGGCCCCGTGACGGGCAGGGGCCCGGCACCAGGTGGTGCCGGGCCCCTGCCCGTCGCGGGGCGGACCTCACTCGGTCACGCCGGCGAGGCACTCCTTGAGCTCGGCGGCCTCGCCCGGCTTGAGCTCGACCACGAGCCGCCCGCCACCCTCGAGCGGCACCCGCATGATGAGGCTGCGCCCCTCCTTGGTGACCTCCATCGGTCCGTCACCGGTTCTCGGCTTCATGGCCGCCATGTGGGAACTCCTCTTCCTCAGTTGGTGTTGTCCCCATCCTATCCGAGCCGTCGCGGTGGACCCGGACAGGACCGGGCCGCGGCAGGACGCGTCGGCGCGTCCCGCCCCGGCTCACGGCGGGTAGTCCCCACCGCCGGGCAGCTGCTTCCAGTGCCACAGCCAGCCCACCCAGACCAGCTGGAGCACGGCGCCGGAGAGCACGCACGCGACCCGGTAGGCGCGCGAGTCCGAGAGCGCGGCCAGCGGAAGGGCCAGCGGGAACAGCGGCAGCAGCAGGCGGAAGGTGCTGGTCTGGGGGTTCAGGAACAGCAGCAGGTAGCCGGCGTAGCTCGCCAGCCACACCCGCGTGAGCAGGTCCAGCCGCTCGCGCACCACCCGGGCGCGCAGCAGCGCGGCGCCCCCGGCCACCAGCAGCACCGGGGCGGCGAGCCCCGCCACGGGACCGAAGAGGTCCGTCCCGGCGTCGAACCACGGACGCACGGGCACGAGACCCCCGCCCCGCCACACCGTCTCCGTCTCGGTGTACGCCGTCGGCTCCCCCGTGACCCACCAGGCGATCGCCGGCCAGGCCAGGGCCGTCGCGCAGGAGAACACCGCCAGGGCGAACAGCCCGTCGAACGCGTCGACGGCGCGGCGCAGCCGCCCGGCCCGGTGCCGGCGCACGGTCCGCACCAGCCACGTGATCCCGAGGGCCGCGGCGAAGGGCACCCCCGCCGGGCGGGTCAGGCACATGACGAGCACCACCGGCGCCGCCGCGAGGTGCCGGCCCCGGGTCACGAGCAGCAGGGCCCCGGCGAGCAGGGCCAGGTGCAGCGACTCGGCGTAGGGCACCTGCAGCACCGGGGCCACCGGGTTGAACGCCACGAACGCCAGCCCCCACAGGGCGGTGCCCGGCTCGGCGAACCGGAGGAAGAGCCGATGGACGAGCAGTGCGGCGGCGAAGCCCGCCGCCAGGGACAGCACCGAGGCCGTCGTGTCCCACCCCGTCCCGGTGAGCCCCGCCACCGCCCGGACGGCCAGCGGGAAGACCGGGTAGAACGCCCAGGCGTTCTCCTGGACGCGCCCCGTCCCGTCCCGCGGCAACGACGCCGGATAGCCCTCCCGGGCGATCCGCTCGTACCAGTCCGCGTCCCAGATGCCGGTGAAGGCGAGATAGCCGAGGGGGCCGTCCCCCCACGGGCCGGGCCCCTGCTGCCGCCCCACGGTGCTGAACACGGCCCACGCCCACACCCGGGAGACCGCCCAGACGAGCGCCGCCTGGGCCCACCACGGGGCGGCGGCCAGGCGGGGGCTCACGCTCCCCGCGCCGGGCCGGGTCCGGACCCGTCGGAGGGCAGCTGCCGGGCGAGGCGGTCGAGCACGGCGTGGACCTCCCCGGGGTCGTAGCCGCGGCGCCGGACGGAGAAGGCGAGCCGCTCCACGTCCTCCCGCGTCATCCGCTCGGGCAGCACGAGCGGGGCGCCGGGCGCCCGCTCCACGACGATCCCGTCCCGGGCGGGCACGATCCGGCCGGAGAGCCGGTCGCGGCCGAGCAGGACGACGCCCACGACGGTCAGCAGCAGCACCAGGCCGGTCAGGACGACGAGGAGTTCGGTCATGGGACCAGGCTATGCGCCGGGCGCCGGGGAACCCGGCAGCTGCGTCGCCGACCGTCGGCGAAACATGGCTACGGATCGGTACGTGATTAACACGATCGCAACGTGTTCGCCATCACACGGAAGAGATCTGGGATATCTTTCCGGTATGTCACACGCCACTCCGCCGGCCGCCGCACCGTCCTCCTCCTCCGCGCCGGGCACGGGCGAGGCCCTGGTCCGCATGTCCCGCGTCAACAAGCACTTCGGGGACCTGCACGTGCTCAAGGACATCGACCTGGAGGTGCGGCGCGGGGAGGTCGTCGTCGTGATCGGACCGTCCGGCTCCGGGAAGTCGACCCTGTGCCGTGCCATCAACCGGCTCGAGAGCATCGACGACGGCGAGATCCTCATCGACGGCAAGCGGCTGCCCGAGGAGGGCAAGGCCCTCGCGAAGCTGCGCGCGGACGTGGGCATGGTCTTCCAGTCCTTCAACCTCTTCGCCCACAAGTCGGTCCTGCAGAACGTGACCCTCGGGCCCGTCAAGGTCCGCGGCAAGTCGGCGGGCGAGGCGAGGAAGCAGGCCATGGAGCTGCTGACCCGCGTCGGCGTGGCGAACCAGGCCGAGAAGCTGCCCGCCCAGCTCTCCGGCGGCCAGCAGCAGCGCGTGGCGATCGCCCGCGCCCTGGCCATGGAGCCGAAGGTCATGCTCTTCGACGAGCCCACCTCCGCCCTCGACCCCGAGATGATCAACGAGGTCCTCGACACCATGGTCGCCCTCGCGAAGCAGGGCATGACCATGATCGTGGTGACCCACGAGATGGGCTTCGCCCGCAAGGCCGCCGACCGCGTCGTGTTCATGGCCGACGGGCAGATCGTCGAGGAGAACACCCCCGAGGAGTTCTTCACGAACCCGCGCTCCGCGCGCGCCCAGGACTTCCTGGGCAAGATCCTCGGCCACTGAGCCCCTGACCGCCCCTCCGACCGAACGCCATCACCTCGACTGCAAGGAGCACACCATGCGCAACACCAAGCCCCTCGGACTGGCCGCGATGGCCGCGGCCGCGGCCCTGACCCTCACCGCGTGCGGCGGCGGGGGAGGCGAGACCGGCGGCGGCGGCGAGACCGGCGGGTCCGGGGAGAACGTCCGGATCGGCATCAAGTACGACCAGCCGGGCCTCGGCTTCCGGGACGGCGAGGAGTACACCGGCTTCGACGTCGACGTCGCGACCTACGTCGCCAACGAGCTGGGCTACTCGGCGGACCAGATCGAGTGGGTCGAGTCCCCGTCCGCGAACCGGGAGAACATGCTCGCGAACGAGCAGGTGGACATGATCTTCGCGACCTACTCGATCACCGACGAGCGCGACCAGACCGTGGACTTCGCCGGCCCCTACTTCGTGGCCGGCCAGGACCTGCTGGTCCGCGCCGACGACGACAGCATCCAGGGCCCCGCCGACCTGGAGGGCAAGAACCTGTGCTCGGTCACGGGCTCGACCTCCGCCCAGAAGGTCAAGGACGAGCACCCCGGCGTGAACCTCGTCGAGCAGGGCGGCTACGCCGAGTGCGTGACGTTCCTGGAGTCCGGCCAGGTGGACGCCGTGACCACGGACGACATCATCCTCGCGGGCCTGGCCTCGACCGAGGCCAACCAGGGCAAGTTCAAGGTGGTCGGCAACACCTTCTCGGAGGAGCGCTACGGCGTGGGCCTGCCCCAGGGCTCCGAGCAGTGCGAGGCCGTCAACGAGGCCATCACCAAGATGATCGAGGAGGGCGCCTGGGAGGAGGCGGTCACCGCCAACACGCAGGGGGCCGACTACTCGTACAACGAGGAGCTCAACCCGCCGGAGATGGAGCCCTGCGGCGAGTGACGACGGACGCGTGAGGCCGTGGCCGGCCGCAGCCCGGCCGGCCACGGGCTCCCGTCCCGGCAGCACACCGACCGATCCACGACGAAGGGTTCCCGCGTGACCCAGCACCAGCCCGAGCTCCGGGAGCTCCCGTGAGCGACTACCTGACCGACTTCGCCAGCCTGTTCGAGCAGTACGACGTCCTGGCCGCCTTCTGGGTCAATCTCCAGCTGACCTTCTGGGCCGCCATCGGCTCGGCGGTCCTCGGTGCGCTGGTCGCCCTGATGCGCATCTCCCCCATCGCGTCCCTGCGCCTGCTGGGCACCGGGTACGTGAACCTGTTCCGCAACACGCCGCTGACGATCATCCTCGTCTTCGTGGTCCTGGGCGTGTGGAGCCAGCTGGGGGTCAGCCTGTCCTCGGACTTCAACCAGAACTTCTTCAACTGGGCGGTCGTCGGGCTGAGCCTCTACCACGCGGCCTTCGTCTGCGAGGCGATCCGCTCCGGGGTCAACACCGTCCCGGTCGGTCAGGCCGAGGCCGCCCGGGCGATCGGGCTGTCCTTCCTCCCCGCGGCACGGCTGATCGTCTTCCCGCAGGCGCTGCGCGGAGCCATCACACCGCTCGGCAACACCCTGATCGCCCTGACGAAGAACACGACGGTGGCCGCGGCCGCGTCCGTGGCCGAGATCTCCTCGCTCATGAAGACCATGATCGAGTTCCGCCCGGACGTGATCATCGCGATCTTCCTGGTGGTCGCCCTCGGCTTCGTCCTCATCGTGGTCCCGGTGGGCCTGCTCACCACCTGGGCCTCCCGGAAACTGGCGGTGAAGCGCTGATGGCCAAGACCCAGAACGTCCTCTTCGACGTGCAAGGACCCCGCGCCCGGC
The DNA here is from genome assembly GCA_031179495.1 of Kocuria sp. Classification (GTDB taxonomy): domain Bacteria; phylum Actinomycetota; class Actinomycetes; order Actinomycetales; family Micrococcaceae; genus Kocuria; species Kocuria sabuli. The sequence goes on from JAPSHS010000041.1 coordinate 4,740, forward strand.
GGGTCACCACGGTGCTCAACGTGGTGGGCGTGCTCCTCGCGGCGGCCCTCGCCTGGGTGGTGCTGGGCAAGCTCGCCGAGCAGGGCCAGCTCGACGCCGCGAAGTGGAGCCCCCTGTTCACGGCCCGCACGTGGGAGAACTTCCTGCTCCCGGGCCTGTGGGACACCGTCCGCGCCGCGCTGCTGGCCGTGGTGCTCTCCATCGGCTTCGGCCTGCTCTTCGGGCTGGGCCGGCTCTCCCAGCAGGCCCCGGTGCGCTTCGTCTGCACCGTGGTGGTCGAGTTCTTCCGCGCCGTGCCCGTGCTGGTGATGATGATCTTCTTCTACCTGGGCCTCGGACGCAGCGGCCTGGTCGAGTCGACCAATGCCCCCTTCTGGGCCGTGGTGCTCGGGCTGATGTTCTACAACGGGGCCGTGATCGCCGAGCTGATCCGCTCCGGCGTCCACCAGCTGCCCAAGGGGCAGCGGGAGGCCGGGCTCGTCATCGGCCTCACGCCGTCGCGGTCCCTGCGCATGATCGAGCTCCCGCAGGCGCTGACGGCCATGCTGCCCTCGCTGGTCAGCCAGTTCGTGGTCATCCTCAAGGACACGGCGCTGGGCTACATCATCACCTACCCCGAGCTGCTCGCGAGCGGCCGCCGCCTCGGTGCGGGGGACGGCAACATCCTGCAGGTGCTGCTGCTGGTCGCCCTGGTCTTCGTGCTCATCAACTACCTGCTCACGGCGCTGGCCGCCTGGCTCTCCCGGTACCTCAGCTTCCGCACGAGCGGTCCGACCAGGGCGGCCGAGGGTCCTCTGGCCGCCGAGGAGGCGAAGGCCTGAGGAGGCCGCGGTCCGGGCCCGCTCAGTCCGTGAGCCAGGCGGCCAGCGCCCGGTGGCACTCCCGGACGGCGTCGGCGCTCACGTGCTCGTCGTCGGTGTGGGCGAGCAGGGCGTCGCCGGGACCGAAGTTCACCGCGGGCACGCCCATCTGCGAGAAGCGGGCCACGTCGGTCCAGCCGTACTTCGGCTTCGGCTCCTGTCCCACGGCGGCCACGAACGCCGCCGCGGCCGGGCGGTCGAGGCCGGGCCGGGCGGCCGGCGAGAGGTCCGTGAGCTCGAGCTCGTAGCCGGCGAAGACCTCCCGGACGTGGGCCACGGCCTCGTCCGGGGACTTGTCCGGGGCGAAGCGGTAGTTGACCTCCACGCTCGCCGTGTCCGGGACGACGTTGCCCGCCACACCGCCGCCGATCCGGATCGCGTTGAGCCCCTCCCGGTAGTCGAGGCCCTCCACGGTGATCGTCCGGGGCGCGTAGGCGGCCAGGCGGGCCAGGACGTCGGCCTGCTTGTGGATGGCGTTCTCCCCGATCCAGGACCGTCCCGAGTGGGCGGCCCGGCCCGTGGTGGTGATCCGGAAGCGCATCGTGCCGTTGCACCCGCCCTCCACCGTCCCGTCCGTGGGCTCGAGCAGCACCGCGAAGTCCGCCTCGAGCAGCTCCGGGGCGTTGCGCTGCAGGCGGGCCAGGCCGCTGGCCGCGGCGTCGACCTCCTCGTGGTCGTAGAAGACGTAGCTGACGTCCCGGTTCGGCGCGGTCAGGGCGGCCGCGAGGACGAGCTGGACGGCCACACCGCCCTTCATGTCGGTGGCCCCGCGGCCGTAGAGCACCCGGCCGCCGTCGACCTCGGCCCACGACGACGGCACGGTCCCGCGGGCGCCGGCCGCGGTCGGCAGGGGGACGGTGTCGAGGTGGCCGGCGAGCACCACGCGCTCCCTGCGGCCCAGGTCGGTGCGGGCGACCACGGCGTCCCCGTCCCGGTGCACGGTCAGGTGCGGCGAGCGGCGCAGGGCGGCCTCGACGGCGTCGGCGATGGGGCCCTCGGCGCCCGAGACGGACTCCAGGTCGATGAGGGCGGCCGTGAGGTCGGCGGGGTCCGCGGCGAGGTCCAGCTCGGGTGCGATCATGGCTGCCAGCATAGCGGCGGGCCCCCGGGGCCGGACCGGCCGGACCCCGCCGCCCCAGTAGGATGGACGCCATGACTCCTTCCACCTCTCGTCCCGCCTCCGGTCTCGGCCTGGCCACCGTCGTGGCCTCCGGCCCCCAGGAGGGCACCGTCCTCGACGTCTGGTACCCCGCCCCGTCCCTCTCCGACGCGGTCGACACCTCCCTCGACGCCGACCTGCGGCTCGCGGCCACCGCCGACCCGGACCGCAACGTCCGCAGCGAGATCGTCGAGACGGTCGTCGACCTCGACGCCGCCCCCGCCGACGCCGCCGACGCGTACCTGCGCCTGCACCTGCTCTCCCACCGCCTCGTGCGCCCCAACACCGTGAACCTCGACGGGGTCTTCGGGCTGCTCGCCAACGTCGCCTGGACCGACCGCGGGCCCGTGCTCGCCGAGGAGCTCACCCTCGCCCTGCTGCGGATGAAGGCCACCGGCGGGCACGTGACGGTGCACAGCGTCGACAAGTTCCCGCGCATGGTCGACTACGTGGTCCCTGCGGGCGTGCGGATCGGCGACGCCAACCGGATCCGGCTCGGCGCCCACCTGGCGGCCGGCACCACCGTGATGCACGAGGGCTTCGTGAACTTCAACGCCGGCACGCTCGGCCAGTCGATGGTCGAGGGCCGGATCAGCGCCGGCGTGGTCGTCGGCGACGCCACCGACGTCGGCGGCGGCGCGTCCATCATGGGCACCCTCTCCGGCGGCGGCAAGGAGCGGATCACCGTGGGCGAGCGCGTGCTGCTCGGGGCGAACTCCGGTGTGGGCATCTCCCTCGGCGACGACTGCGTCGTCGAGGCCGGTCTGTACGTCACCGCCGGCACGCGGGTGAGCGTGCTCGCCGACGGGGAGCAGTCCACGGCCAAGGCCTCGGAGCTCTCGGGCGTCTCCAACCTGCTGTTCCGCCGCAACTCGCTCACCGGCGCCGTCGAGGTGCTGCCGCGCGCCGGCGGGACCGTGGAGCTCAACGCGGCGCTGCACGCCAACTGATCCCGCGGGTCCTCCGCATCCGACGACGCCGCGGGGCCGCGCCCCGCGGCGTCGTCCGTCCCGCCCCTCCCCCCGCCCCCCGTCCAGGAGCGCCCGTGTCCTCCCCCGCCTCCGGCCGCCGCACCAGGACGGCCCGGCTGTCGCTGTTCGTCCTGCTGCTGGTCTGCGCCGTGCTCGCCGCCGGGGCCCTCGTGGTCGTCGAGCTGCGCGCGGGCCGGCCCTCGGCGGGCGAGCCCCGGTGCGTGGTCTCCGGCACGGAGGCGGACGAGCAGCGCCGGCGGCACACCCTGTCCTCCGAGCAGACGGCCAACGCGGCCCTGATCACCGCGGAGGCCGTCCGGCGCGGCGCCGGCACGGAGGCGGCCGTCGTCGCCCTGGCCACCGCGATGCAGGAGTCCCAGCTGGTCAACGTCGACTACGGGGACCGGGACTCCGTGGGCCTGTTCCAGCAGCGCCCGTCCCAGGGCTGGGGGACGGTCGAGCAGATCCTGGACCCGGCGTACGCCACCGAGCTCTTCTACGACCGCCTCGCCGAGGTCGACCTCTCGTCGATGTCCGTGACCGAGGCCGCCCAGGCGGTCCAGCGCTCGGGGCACCCGGACGCCTACGCCAAGCACGAGGGCATGGCCCGGGCCTTCGCGGGGAGCCTGACCGGGCGCACCGAGGCCTCCCTGAACTGCGTGCTCGCCGGCCCCGAGCTGCCCGGGGACCCCGGCCGGGTGGCCGGCGCGCTCGGCGCGGCGTTCGGCACCGCGGCCCCCGCCGCGCGCGCCGAGGCCGACCGGGTCGTCGTGCCCGCCCCCGGGGCGCCCACGGGCTGGGCGGTGGCCCACTGGGCGGTCGCCCACGCCGAGCAGCTGGGCATCGCGGAGGTCTCCCACGCCGGGCGCAGCTGGGTGCGGGCGGACCAGCGGACCACCCGCTTCGCCCCCGCGCCGGGCTGGGTGGGGAGCACCGAGGCGCACCCGGACGGGCCCCCGCCGGCGGAGGACGTCGTGGTGGTCCTCGCGAGCCGCTGAGGCCCCCACCACGGCGCGGCCGATACGCTGGTCGCATGAGAATTCTCGTCACCGGAGGAACCGGCTACATCGGCTCGCACACCGTCCTCGCCCTGCTGGAGGCTGGCCACGACGTCGTCGTGATGGACAACCTCGCGAACTCCTCCCGGAGCTCGCTGGAGCGCGTCGAGGAGCTCGCGGGGCGTCCGGCGGAGGCGTTCGCCGAGGTGGACCTGCTGGACCCCGCCGGGCTCGACGCCCTGTTCGCGCAGCACCGGCCCGAGGCGGTGATCCACTTCGCCGGGCTCAAGGCCGTGGGCGAGTCGGCCGAGAAGCCGCTGTGGTACTACAGCACCAACGTGACCGGCACCCTCAACCTCCTGCACGCCATGGAGGCCCACGGCTGCCGCTCCATCGTCTTCTCCTCCTCCGCCACGGTCTACGGCGCCCCGGAGGAGATGCCGCTGACCGAGAAGCAGTCCATGGACGCGCAGAACCCGTACGGCCGGACCAAGGAGCACATCGAGGACATGCTCGTGGACCTCGCCGCGTCGGACCCGGGGTGGAGCGTGGCCCTGCTGCGCTACTTCAACCCCGTGGGCGCCCACGAGTCCGGGCGCATCGGCGAGGACCCCACCGGGGTGCCGAACAACCTGCTCCCGTTCATCGCCCAGGTGGCCGTGGGCCGGCGCGAGAAGCTGCGCGTCTTCGGTGACGACTACCCCACCGCCGACGGCACCGGGGTGCGCGACTACATCCACGTGGTGGACCTCGCCGACGGCCACCTCAGGGCCCTCGACCACCTCGCCCGGCACGGCGGGGTGCACACCTGGAACCTGGGCACGGGCAACGGCTACTCGGTGCTCGAGGTGCACGCCGCCTTCGAACGGGCGTCCGGGCGCAGCATCCCCTACGAGGTCGTGGACCGCCGCCCGGGCGACGCCGCCGTCTCCTACGCCGACCCCTCGGCGGCCCTGGCCGAGCTGGGCTGGTCGGCCGAGCGGGACATCGACACGATGTGCCGCGACCACTGGAACTGGCAGAAGAACAACCCCGAGGGCTACGCGGGGGCCTGAGGGCCAGCGTCCGCCGGGGGTCTCACCAGCCCCGGGGCCGGACCACGTTGGGCGGAGCGTCCGCGAACAGCGCGGCCACCCGGCGCTCGTCGTGGCCGGCGATGCCCGTGCCCACCCGGGTGAGCCAGAACGTCAGCTCCGGGTGGGCGCGGGCGAAGTCCACGAACGCGGCCGCCTCCCGCTCCAGGGCGGGGAACCCGCTCATGCTGTCGACGGCGTAGGAGCGCCCCTGCAGCCCGTGCCCCTGCCCCGGGACCGCGCCGAAGCGCTCGACCGCGGTGCGCGCCGCACCGGCCAGGTGGGCGCCGCGGGCGTTGGAGCCGAAGACGAAGACCTCGTCCGGGCCCAGCTCGGTGATCCGGTCGGGAGTGTGCCGCTGCTCGCTCATGCCCCTCACGCTACCCGCGGGGGCGGCGGAGCGGAACGGCCGGGCCCGCGCCCCGAGGGGGCGGGCCCGGCCGTCGGCGGCGCGGGGAACGGGGCGGCTCAGCCCTGCGGGTAGTGCCGCTCGCCCTCGCCCACGTAGAGCTGGCGCGGACGGCCGATCTTCGTCTCCGGGTCCTCGATCATCTCGCGCCACTGCGCGACCCAGCCGGGGAGCCGTCCGATGGCGAACAGGACGGTGAACATCTTCTCCGGGAAGCCCATCGCCTTGTAGATCAGGCCCGTGTAGAAGTCGACGTTCGGGTACAGCTTGCGCTCCACGAAGTAGTCGTCGGCGAGGGCCTTCTCCTCGAGGCGCATCGCGATCTCGAGCTGCTCGTCGTTGCCGCCGAGCTTCTCGAGGATGTCGTGGGCGTAGTCCTTGACGATGCGCGCGCGGGGATCGTAGTTCTTGTACACGCGGTGGCCGAAGCCCATGAGCCGGGCGCCGGACTCCTTGTTCTTGACCTGGTCCATGAAGTCCTCGGGCGAGGTGCCCTCCTGCTGGATCCGGTTGAGCATGGCCAGGACGGCCTCGTTCGCCCCGCCGTGCAGCGGGCCGTAGAGGGCGTTGATGCCCGCGGAGACGGAGGCGAACATGTTGGCGTGGGAGGAGCCCACGAGCCGGACGGTGGAGGTGGAGCAGTTCTGCTCGTGGTCGGCGTGCAGCATCAGGAGCACGTCGAGGGCCTTGGCCATCGTCGGGTCGATCTCGTAGTCCTCGGCGGGCACGCCGAAGCACATCCGGAGGAAGTTCTCCGTGTAGTTGAGGTCGTTCTGGGGGTAGAGCATCGGCTCGCCCTTGGACTTCTTGAAGGCGTACGCGGCCAGGGTGGGGACCTTGGCCAGCAGCCGGATGGTGGAGATCTCCACCTGCTCCTCGTCGAACGGGTCGAGGGAGTCCGCGTAGAAGGTGGACAGCGCCGAGACCGCCGAGGAGAGCACGGGCATGGGGTGCGCGTTGCGCGGGAAGCCGTTGAAGAAGCTCTTCAGGTCCTCGTGGACCATGGTGTGGCGGCGGATGCGGGTGTCGAAGTCCTCGAGCTGGGCCGGGGTGGGCAGCTCGCCGTAGATCAGGAGGTAGGCGGTCTCGATGAAGGTCGAGTGCTGGGCGAGCTCCTCGATCGGATAGCCCCGGTAGCGGAGGATCCCGCTGTTGCCGTCGATGTAGGTCACGGCCGAGCGCGCGTTGGCGGTGTTCATGAACCCCGGGTCGAAGGCGACGTTGCCGGTCTCCTTGAGCAGGTTCGTGATCGCGTACCCGCGGTTGCCCTCGGTGGCGTCCTGGAGGGGCAGCTCGAGCCGGCCGCCGTTGCCGTAGTCGAGCTGGGCGGTCTCGGTCTTCTGTGCAGACTCAGTCATGTTCTTCGTCCTCCGCGAGTGGATGTCGGTGTCCGGTGCCCGTTGCGGCCCTGCCGGGCGGCGCCGGGGGCGCGGCACGGGCGTGTCTCGGGACACAGCGATCGTCAGGGTCCAACCTACCTGTTCGGTCCGCGGCGGGACCAATTCCGGCGGCGCGCCGGAGCGTCTCAGCCGCGGGCGAGCCGCTCCGCCGCGGCGTCGATCCGCTCGTCCGTGGCGGTGAGCGCGAGCCGCACGTACCCCTCGCCGGCCGCCCCGTAGAACACCCCGGGGCCCACCACCACGCCACGCTCGGCGAGGCGCCGCACCGTGGTCCAGGTGTCCTCGCCCGCCGTGCACCACAGGTAGAGCCCGGCCTCGGAGTGCTCCACGCGCAGGCCGAACGCCTCCACCGCGGGCACGAGCCGTTCGCGCCGGGCGCGGTAGAGCGCCTTCTGCGCCCGGACGTGGGCGTCGTCGCCGAGGGCGGCCCGCATGGCCTCCTGGACGGGGGCCGGCACGATCATCCCCGCGTGCTTGCGGGAGTTGACCAGGTTGGCCATCAGCCGGGCGTCCCCGGCCAGGAACGCGGCGCGGTAGCCGGCCGCGTTGGACTGCTTCGACATCGAGTACGCGGAGAGCAGCAGGGAGGTGTCCCCGCCGCTGACCCGGGGGTCGAGCACCGAGGGCACCGGGGCGCCGCCCTGGTGGACGTCCCACGCGCCCCAGCCGAGCTCCGCGTAGCACTCGTCGGAGACCACCACGGCCCCGAGGTCCCGGGCCTGGTCGACGACGCGCCGCAGCGACGCGACGTCGCGCACGATGCCGGTCGGGTTGGCGGGCGAGTTCAGCCACACCATGCGCACCCGGGAGCGGACCTCGTCGTCGAGCGCGTCGAGGTCGTCGGCGGCCACGGCCTCCGCGCCCGCGAGCTCGGCCCCGATGTCGTAGGTGGGGTAGGCCACCGTGGGACGCACGAGCACGTCCCCGGCCCGCAGACCGAGCAGCAGCGGCAGCCACGCGACCAGCTCCTTGGAGCCGACCGTGGGCATCACCGCGGCCGGGTCCAGGCCCGGCACCCCGCGCCGCCGGGCGTACCAGGCGACGACGGCCTCCCGCAGCGCGGGCGTGCCGTGGGTGGTCGGGTAGCCGTGGGCGTCGGCCGCGGCGGCCAGCGCGTCCTGGACCACCAGGGGCGTGGGGTCCACGGGCGTGCCGATGGACAGGTCCACGACCCCGTCCCGGTGCTCCGCGGCGACGGCCCGGTACGGGGCCATCGTGTCCCACGGGTAGTCCGGGAGGGCGAGGCCGAAGGACCGGGCCGTCTCCGTCACTGGGCGCCCTGGTTCTGCGGGGGCAGGGCCGCGATCATCGGGTGGTCCGTGTGCGTGTTGCCGAGCTTGGCGGCGCCGCCCGGGGACCCGAGGTCGTCGAAGAACTCGACGTTGGCCTTGTAGTAGTCGGCCCACTCGTCGGGGGTGTCGTCCTCGTAGTAGATCGCCTCCACGGGGCAGACCGGCTCGCAGGCGCCGCAGTCCACGCACTCGTCGGGGTGGATGTACAGCGAGCGCTCCCCCTCGTAGATGCAGTCGACGGGACACTCCTCGACGCAGGCCTTGTCCTTGACGTCGACACAGGGCTGGGCGATGACGTAGGTCACGGCGTTTCGTACCTTTCTGCTGGGAATGC
>JAPSHS010000042.1 GCA_031179495.1 Kocuria sp.
GATGACGGGCTTGTCCGACTCCAGGACCTCGGTCCTGAAGTCGGCGTCGGTGACGTTCTTGGCGGCGCTCATGATTCTCCTTGTCCGGGCACCGGCACGCTCACGGCGTGCTCGGCGCTCTGGGTGGCACTCTTGCGAAGGGCGGAACTGGTTCGATTATGGCCCACGGCGCTCGGGGTGCTTCCTCGAGCCCGGGGCCGGGGGCCGCTCAGCCGTGCAGGACCGAGCGGTCGTGCAGGGCGGCGAGGTAGTGCTCGGCGTCGACCGCGGCCATGCACCCCGAGCCGGCGGCGGTGATCGCCTGGCGGTAGGTCGCGTCCACGACGTCACCGGCGGCGAAGACCCCGGCCAGGCTGGTGGTGGAGCTGCGCCCGTCCACCTGGATCGTGCCGTCCACGGTGAGCTCGAGCTGGTCCTTGACCAGGTCGGTGCGGGGGTCCGAACCGATCGCCACGAACAACCCGGTCACGGGCAGCTCGGACGTCTCCTGGGACTGGGTGTCCCGGACGGTGACCGAGCGGACCTTCTCCTCACCGTTGATCCCCACGACCTCGGCGTTCCACAGCACCTCGATCTTCGGGTCCTCGAAGGCCCTCTGCCGCATGATCTCGGAGGCGCGGAAGCTGTCGCGGCGGTGGATGATGGTGACCTTGGAGGCGAAGCGGGAGAGGAAGGTGGCCTCCTCGAGAGCGGAGTCGCCGCCCCCGACGACCGCGATGTGCTGCTCCTTGAAGAAGAAGCCGTCGCAGGTGGCGCACCAGCTCACGCCGTGGCCGGAGAGGCGCTTCTCGTCCGGCAGGCCGAGCTCCCGGTACGCGGAGCCGGTCGCGATGACCACGGCGTGGGCGCGGTGCACCGAGCCGTCCTCGAGCGTCACGGTCTTGACCTCGCCCTCGAGCTGCAGGGCGGTGACGTCCTCGTAGCGGATGTCGGCACCGAAGCGCTCCGCCTGCTGCTGCATGTTGGACATCAGCTCCGGACCCTGGATGCCGTCGATGAAGCCGGGGTAGTTCTCGACCTCGGTGGTGTTCATGAGCTCGCCACCGGCGGTCACGGAGCCCGCGAACACGATGGGGCGGAGGTTGGCGCGCGCGGCGTAGATCGCGGCGGTGTACCCGGCCGGGCCGGAACCGACGACGATCACCTCGTGGACGGTCTCGTCCTCCGCGGTGGCCGTCGGCTCGCCGCTGCGCGGGGCGAGGTCCAGGGCGTTGATCACGGGACCGAAGTCGGGGCTCACTGTTCTGCTGACCTTCCGTACAGGGAGCGGCCGGACGGGTCCGGCCGCGGGGACCACTGGCACAACGGGGGGCGCGCGGCGGATATTCCGGTGCCCTGCGCCCTCGACCGCGGCCGGCGGGGGAGCGGGCGGCTCAGTCGAGCTGGATCTCCCCGACCCGCAGGCCGTAGTTGAACCCGGCGATGGGGTTGGTGAGCTGGGGCAGCTGGGTCCAGTTGACGATCACGTACTCGTGGGCATCGTCCTGGGCCGCGGCCGCGAGCGGGACGGTGATCTCCGGCCCGGTGAAGGAGCCGGAGGCCACCTGCCGGGCGCCGTCCAGGCTCGGGGCGTCGTTGACGTAGACGTCGAACATGCCGCCGGACCCGGCGGACTGGCTGAGGCGCAGCGACTCCACCGGCGCGGCCTCCTCGAGCTCGACCGCGAGGCCCACGCTGGGCGTCTGGTTGCCGAAGCTCTGGTCGGAGAACCCGTAGCTGATCCAGTAGGTGGAGGGGTTGCCGTCGATGGCCTGGTCCAGCTGGGCGTCCTGGTCCGCCATGAGGTTCGGGTTCCCCGGCACGAGGCGGATGACGGCGCCGGCCCGCGGCTCGGCGTCCGGGGCTGCCGGTTCGGCGCTCGGCTGCGCCTGCTCCTGGCCCTCCTCGGCGGCGGGGGCGCTCGCGGCCGGCGCCGGGGTGCTCGACCCGCTGAAGAGCCCGCCCAGGCGGTCGAAGCTGAACACCACGGCCCCGATCAGCAGGGCCAGCAGCACCAGCACGAGCAGCAGGAGGCCCCTGCCGCCCCTCTGGGTGGTCGGATCGGCGTCCCGGCCGCGCGGTGCCGGCGCGGCGGCGGTCTCCGGCTCCCGGGGGGGCGTGTCCTGGTGCTCGTCGTAGTAGCTGTCGTAGCGGTTGTCGCCGTCGTACCCCGGGTCGATGTCCGTCCCGGCGGTGCGGGCCGCCGCGGCGGCGGTGCCGCTCGCGGCCGCCCGGTCGAAGAGGGTCGAGCGGGTCGAGGTGGCGCTGACCCGCACGGGCCGGCCGAGGCGCGTGCGCACCGAGGGGGCGGGCGCGGCGTCGTCGTAGGAGTCGTCGTCGCTCCACCGGGTGACCTTGGCCTCGGGGGCCGCGCCCCCGGGGTCGTCCGAGGGCTCGGCGGCGACCACGGGCGTCGGCATGGTGGGGTCCGGCTCGTCGTAGACGTACGAGCTGGAGCCGTTGCCGCGGGGGGCGCCGAAGATGTCGTCGCTGAGGGACTCGTCCTCGATCTCGTCGGGCTCCACGAGCAGGGAGTCCAGCATGTCGGCGGCCGGGGTGTGCGAGGTGACCAGGTAGGTGTGGGTGTCCGCCTGCCCGAGGTCGAGGATCTGGAAGGGGGCGCCGATGCTGCCGTTGGCCATCGACCGGGCGTTCTCCACCAGCAGCGCCGTGTGCTGCTCCGCGGGCAGCAGGATCGAGACGCGCCGGCCCAGGATCTGGTCCTGGCCCTCGAGCACGTGGTCGCCCTCGGCGGTGGCCAGCACGTCGGTGACCACCTGGTAGCGGCCGCCGAGGACGGAACCGAGCTTCATCGGTGCGGGCACGTTGGCTCCCTGGGGGTCGGGAATTCGCGGGGGTCGGGAATTCGCGGGTGGGGGCGGCCGGGACTCACCGGCCACACAGCACTTTACCGGTCCCGGGGTCCGCAGCGGTCGCCCGGCGACCCGCTCAGCGGCCGAGCCGGGCGAGAAGGGGCCGCACGAAGCCGTCGAGCTCCCGGACCCGGCAGAGTCTCAGGGCGCCGAGGTAGGCCACGCCCATGGCGGTGCCGCCGACGGCGAGGGTCGCGAGCGCGGTCAGCTGGTTGGTCCAGGGGAAGCCCTGGGGGTCGTGGCCGTCGAGCAGGAACAGCACCAGGGCACCCACCGCGCCGGCGAGCAGGGACGCCGCCAGGATGCGGGCGTGGGAGTCCAGGATGCGGGCGAGGCCGTAGTCCCCGATCCGGCGGACCAGCACCAGGTGGTAGAGCAGCGTGCTGAGCACGTTCTGTGCCGCGTAGCACCCGGCGACCGCGAAGATGATGAGGTCCGGCGGGACCACGGAGGCGATCAGCAGCGCACAGGCGACGGTGAAGAGGGCGACGCCGATCTGCACGAGGAACGGGGTGCGGGCGTCCTCCTGGGCGTAGAAGGCCCGGCCGAGCATGAAGGAGCTCGACATGAACGGCGCCCCGATCGCGATCACCACGACGACCTGGCCGACCACGGCCCCCGCGGAGGGGACGCCGCCGCTGAAGAGCATGCCGAGCGGACCGGCGTAGACGATCAGGGCGACCGTGGCGAAGACCGTCGCCACGGCGGTGATCCGCAGGCTCGAGGACAGGGACGCGACCATGCCGTCCCGGTCGCCGTCGGCCGAGGCCGCCGCCATCCGGTTGAACAGCACCGTGGCGATGGACAGCCCGATCACCCCGTGCGGCAGGGAGTAGAGCATCGAGGCGTGGTTGAGGGCGGTCACTCCCGCGATCTGCTGCGGGGACTCCGACGCGATCTGCTCCGCCCGGTAGCCGGTGGGGATGGCCGCCACCTTGGTCAGGGCCAGGAACGCGAGGTTGGCGATGATCCCGGTGGCCAGGGTCCAGCCGGCGAGCCGGGCCGCGGTGGAGAGCCCGATGCCGCGCCAGCCGAGTCTCGGGCGCAGGCGCAGGCCCAGCCGGCGCAGGGGCCAGAACAGCACGAGGGCCTGGGTCACCACCCCCGCCGTGGCCATGGCCGCCAGCCAGAACGTCTTGGCGGGGGTCCAGTTCTCGAGGGTGTGCGGCGCCTCGGCGTACGCCCCGAACTGCTGGATGAACACGAGCAGGGCCGCGATGGCCACCACGTTGTTGACCACCGGCGCCCACATGTACCAGCCGAAGGCGCCGCGGGCGTTGAGCACCTGGCCCACCACGGTGTAGAGGCCGTAGAAGAAGATCTGGGGGAACGTGAACAGCGCGAACGTGACGCCCAGGGAGAGCTGCGCGTCGGTCCACCCGGTGCCCATGATCCGCACGATCGGCCCCGCGAGCAGCACCACGACCGCCGTGACGCCCAGCAGGGCGAGCACGGCGAGGGTCATCAGGCGGGAGATGTAGTCGGCCCCGCCGTCGTCGTTGGCCTTGGAGGCTTTGATGATCTGGGGGACGAGGACGGCGTTGAAGATGCCGCCGGCGACCAGCACGTAGATCAGGTTCGGCAGGGTGTTGGCGAGCTCGAAGACGTCCGCGACCGTGGTGATGGAGCCGACGGCCACCGTGATGAGGACGACCTTGGCGAAGCCCAGGGCGCGGGAGACGAGCGTGCCCGAGGCCATGATGGCGCTGGAGGCCGCCCCCGAGCGCCGTGCCGGGGTGGGGGCCGGCCGGGCGTCCGGGCCGTCCGCCCCGTCGGGGCGCGTGGTCTCAGAGCTGGTGGATGATGTATTCACGGGCGATGTCGGCGATGCGCCGTTCGTTGGGGAAGGACAGCTTCCGGCCGAGGTCGTCGATGTCCACCCACGCGACGTCCACCGCCTCGTGGTCGGGGTCGTTGTCCGTGGTGAGGTGCCCGCCCGTGGCACGCAGCAGGAAGTGGTGCACCGTCTTGTGCACGCGGTGCCCGGAGACCGTGAACCAGTAGTCGATGCTGCCCAGCGGGCTCAGCACCTCTCCGGCGATGCCGGTCTCCTCCTCGATCTCGCGGATCGCGGCTTCCTCGTTGGTCTCCTCGTTCTCGGGGTGCCCCTTGGGCAGGCACCACTCGAGCCGGCCGCCCCGGTTGATCCGGGCGATGATGGCCACCGGGTGGGAGGGCGTGCCGAGGTCGACGACGATCCCCCCGGCCGAGACTTCCTCGACCGTGGGCAGCGCGGCGGCCGGTGCGGTGGGCCGCTTCTTCGGTGCGCTGGGGACGGGGAAAGCCATGTCTTCTACCTTGCCACAATCCTCCGGGCTCATGCCCGAGCGGCCGGAGGGGCCGCGGACGGGTCCGCAGGACCCGTCCGGCCCGGTCCGCGGCCCCGGGTCTGGAACAATGGGCGGCACCATGACGCAGCTCCCCGACACCGACGCGATCCATCCCGCCGCCCTCGACCTGGGGCGGCGGTTCGCCGACGCCGGTCACGAGCTCTCGCTCGTGGGCGGTCCCGTCCGCGACCTGTTCCTCGGCCGCCCCGCCCTGGACCTGGACTTCACGACCGACGCGACGCCCGACCAGACCCTCGCGGTGGTCAAGGGCTGGGCGGACGCGGTGTGGGAGATCGGCCGGGACTTCGGCACCATCGGGATGCGCCGGGGCGACGCCCAGCTCGAGGTGACCACCTACCGCGCCGAGGCCTACGACGCCGGTTCCCGCAAGCCGCAGGTGGCCTTCGGGGACTCCCTCGAGGACGACCTGTTCCGCCGCGACTTCACGATCAACGCGATGGCGCTGCGGCTGCCCGGCCTGGAGCTGGTGGACCCGCACGGCGGGATCAAGGACCTGCACGCGGGGGAGCTGCGCACCCCCGGCACCCCGGAGGACTCGTTCTCCGACGACCCCCTGCGCATGATGCGCGCGGCCCGCTTCGCCTCCCAGCTCGGCGTCGAGGTCGCGCCGGAGGTGCGCGCCGCCATGACCGGCATGGCGGAGCGGATCGCGATCGTCTCGGCCGAACGGGTCCGGGACGAGCTCGTCAAGCTGATCTGCGGGCGCAGTCCCCGGCAGGGCGTCGACATCCTCGTGAGCACGGGCATCGCCGCGATCGTGCTGCCCGAGGTGCCCGCCCTGCAGCTCGAGACGGACGAGCACCACCGGCACAAGGACGTCTACCAGCACTCCCTGACCGTGCTGGAGCAGGCGGCGGCCCGGGAGTCCGGCCCGGACGGCCCCGTGCCGGGGCCCGACTTCGCGCTGCGCTTCGCCGCCCTGATGCACGACGTCGGCAAGCCCGCGACCCGCCGCTTCGAGGACAGCGGCGCGGTGAGCTTCCGCCACCACGAGGTGGTGGGCGCCAAGCTCACCGCCAAGCGGATGCGGGCGCTGCGCTTCGACAACGACACGATCCGGACCGTGAGCCGGCTCGTGGAGCTGCACATGCGGTTCTACGGCTACGGGGACGCCGGGTGGACCGACTCCGCCGTGCGCCGCTACGTCCGCGACGCGGGGGAGTGCCTCGAGCGGCTGCACCGGCTCACGCGGGCGGACGTGACCTCCCGGAACAAGCGCAAGGTGACCCGGCTGGCGGCCGCCTACGACGACCTGGAGCAGCGGATCGCCGAGCTCTCCGCCCGCGAGGAGCTCGACGCGGTGCGGCCCGAGCTGGACGGCCAGCAGATCATGGCCGTGCTCGGCGTCCCGCCGGGGCCCGTGGTCGGGCGGGCCTACAAGTTCCTGCTGGACCTGCGCCTGGACGAGGGCGAGCTGGGCGCCGAGGAGGCCGAGCGGCGGCTGCGGGCCTGGGCCGCGGACACCCTGTGAGCACCCGGGCGGAGCCCGGCCCTGAGCTCCTCGGCGCCGCGCCGGACCGGGGACGGGCCCCCGTCCTGCGGATCGGGCCGTGGGCACTGGCCGGCTTCGCCCTCTACGCCGCCCTGCTGGCCTACCTCACCAAGCTCCCGTGCCGCCTGGCGTCCTGGGCGGCGCCGGACGCGTTCCGGCACCTCTGCTACTCGGATCTGCCGACCCTGTATGCCTCGCGGGGCATGGCGGAGGGCCGGTTCCCGTACCTGGATCCCTCCGCGCTGCTGGAGTACCCGGTGCTGCAGACGGTCGTCGCGAGCGCCACCGGGGTCATGGCCCACGCCCTCGACCCTGGGGCCCCTCTGCATTCCGGTCAAGGCATGTATTTCGACCTCAACGCCGTGCTCCTCGCCGCCGTCTGGGTGGGCGTGGTGCTCGTCGTCGGCCGGATGGTGGCGCACCCGGGGCACGCGGTTCTCGTGGCGCTGGCCCCGGCCGTGGTGGTCACCGGGTTCATCAACTGGGACCTGTGGCCCGTGCTGTGCACGGTGCTTGCCCTGCTCGCCTTCCGCCGGGGCCGGTGGCTGCTCGGCGGGGTCCTGCTGGGGGTCGGCACCGCGTTCAAGCTGTTCCCGTTCCTGCTGCTCGGGGCGGTCGTCGTCCTCGCCCTCCGGCGCCGGGAGGCCGGCCCCGCCCTGCGGGCGACGGCCGGCACGGCGGGGTCCTGGCTGCTCGTCAACCTGCCCCTCGCGCTGCTGGACCCGGTGCAGTGGGGCTGGTTCTGGCAGTTCAGCCAGGACCGCGGCGCGGGCTTCTCCTCGGTGTGGCTCTGGTGGAACGAGGTCGCCGCGCCGCGGCCGGGCGTCCCGCTGCTGTCGGCCGAGGAGATCAACGAGCTGGCTCTCGCGGGCTTCGCCCTCGCGTGCCTGCTGGTCCTGGCCCTGGGCCTCGTGGCGCGCGAGGAGCCCCGGCTGGAGCAGCTGGCGTTCCTCGTGCTGGCGGCCTTCGTGCTGTCCAACAAGGTCTACTCCCCCCAGTTCGTGATCTGGCTGGTCCCGCTGGTGGTCCTGGCCCGGCCGCGCGTCGGGGAGTTCGTGGTCTGGCAGCTGGTCGAGGTCCTGCACTGGGCGGCGGTCTTCAACTGGCTGGGGCACCTGACCGGGGGCACGGACGGCCTGGCGCGCGCCGAGGACCTGTACTTCACCGCCGTGGCCCTGCACACGCTGGCGGTGGGCTACCTGGTGGTCCGCGTCGGGGTGGACGTGCTGCGCGGACGGCGGGGGAGCGGATGAACCGGCTGCGCGGCCGCTTCGGCGGTGGCCACGGGCTCCAGCTCGCCGGCCTGGTCCTGTACACGGCCGTGGTGGCTCATCTGCTGCGGCTGCCCTGCCGTGTGCCGGGCGGGGCGGTGTCGGAGCAGCTCCCCGCGCTGTGCGCCACCGCGGTGAGCCCGGCGGCCACGTCCGGGACGATGAGCGGGTTCTTCACGGGTGGTCCCGGCGGGGACCAGCCCGCCCTGGTCGGGATGATCAGCACGGTGGTCGGCTGGCTCGCCGCCCGGCTCTCCGCGCTGTTCGGCGCGGACCTCGCCGGGGGCGGATTCGTGCCGCTGTCCGTCGTGCTGCTGGCCCTCGTCTGGCTGGCCACGGTGGTCGTGGTCTCCCGGCTGCCGGGCCGCAGCCGGGCCGACGCCGTCGTCCTGGCCCTCGCCCCGGTGACGGCCCTGGTGGGCTTCACCACGTGGGACCTGTGGGCGGTGCTGTTCATGGTGCTCGGGCTGCTGCTCCACGAGCGCGGCCGTCCCGGACCGGCCGGGGTGCTCCTCGGCCTGGGGGCGTCCGTGGCGCTGTTCCCCCTGGTGGTCCTGCTCGCCGTGCTCCTCCTCGCCGTCCGGCACCGGCAGTTCCGGGACGCCGCGGTGGTCCTGGCCGGCACGGTGGTCGCGTGGCTGCTGGTCAACGGCCCGTTCGTCGTCACGGCGTGGGGGCGGGAGCTCGAGCGGCTCCGCGCGGCGGGCGAGCGCCCGGTGGAGGGGTCGTCCCTGTGGGGCGTCTGGGGCCGCGCGGGCACGGTCCCGGGTGCGGCCGAGGCCGGGCAGCACGTGCTCCTGGCCCTCCTGCTCGGCTGCGCCGCGGTCCTCGTGCTCACGCTGCTCACCCGCCGGGAGCCCGGCGTCGTCCAGGTCGCGTTCCTCCTGCTGGCGGTGCTCGTGCTGCTCGGCCCGGGCTACTCCCCGGTCCACGCGCTGTGGCTCGCGCCGCTGGTGGTGCTCGCCCGGGGCCACTGGCCCGAGTTCGCCGCCTGGCAGCTCGCCGAGGTGCTCTGGTGGACCACGCTGGTGCTGCCGGAGCCGGCGTGGCCCGTCCTGCCGTGGACGGGTTCGGCCGGCTGGGACGCCCAGGACCTGCTCGCCGCCGTGCGGGTGCTGTTCCTGGTCTGGTTCGTGGTCGCGGTGTCCGTCGACGTCCTCCGCGGCCGCACGGCGATGCAGGCCGGGGCCTCCGGACCGGAGTGAGCTGCCCGCCTCCTCCGCCGGGAGGGGGAGCCGGGGACGCACGACACACACCCGGTCTCATCCTCCCGAGGGTGCCGGGCGGCACCGTCGCTCCCGTACGTTGGGCAGGAACGGAACCCACGAGTGCTCGGGAGGAGCGCCGGTGATCGAGATCGAGAACCTGACGAAGACCTACGGTGGCAAGACGGCGGTGGACGACGTCAGCTTCACGGTCCGTCCGGGCAGGGTCACCGGGTTCCTGGGGCCCAACGGCGCCGGCAAGTCGACCACCATGCGCCTGCTCGTGGGCCTGGAGTCCGCCACGAGCGGGCACGCCCGCGTCAACGGCAAGCCGTACGCCCAGCACCGTGCCCCGCTGGCGGAGGTCGGCGTGCTGCTGGACGCGAAGGCGGTCCACCCCCGGCGCACCGCCCGGGCGCACCTCGGCGCGCTCGCCGCGACCCACGGCATCCCCCGCTCCCGCGTGCAGGAGGTCGTGGAGCTCACCGGGCTCGGCGGCGTGGCCGACAAGCGCGTGGGCGGGTTCTCCCTGGGCATGGGCCAGCGCCTCGGCATCGCGGCCGCGCTGATCGGCGACCCGCACACCGTGGTCCTCGACGAGCCCGTCAACGGCCTCGACCCCGAGGGCGTGGTGTGGGTGCGGCACCTGGCCAAGTACCTCGCCTCCGAGGGGCGCACGGTCTTCCTCTCCTCCCACCTGATGTCGGAGATGGCACAGACCGCCGACCACCTCGTGGTGATCGGCCGGGGCCGGATCCTCGCCGACGCGCCCATCCAGCAGGTCCTCGCCGGAGGACGCACCCGCACCCGGGTGCGCACCACGGACCGGGAGGCCCTGCGCCGCGCCCTGCGCGCGGAGGAGGCCGAGATCACGGAGTTCGACGACGACGGGGCCCTGGTCACGGGGCCCGAGCCGCGGCGCATCGCCGAGGCCGCGCTGTCCGCCGGGGTGCTGCTCTACGAGCTCACCCCGCAGACCGAGAGCCTCGAGGACGTCTACATGGCCATGACGCAGGACGAGGTCGAGTACCGCTCCGGCGGCGCTCCCGTCCCGACCACCCGGGCGCCCTGGGCGGGCGCCGACGCACGAACCGGAGACCGAGCATGAGCACCAGCACCTCGACCGCGCCCCGCCCGGAGGCCGTCGGCCCCCGTCCCGCCGGGCCCGCGCGCCCCGCCTCGAACGCCCGGCTGGGCTTCGGCGGCGTCCTGCGCTCCGAGTGGATCAAGTTCCGCACGCTGCGCTCCCACTGGATCCTGCTGGCCGTCGCGCTGCTGCTCTCCCTCGGCTTCGCCGCCCTGGGCGCCTGGAGCACCACCTCCATGCAGGACTTCAACGAGCAGAGCGCCCAGGAGCAGGTCGACGCCTCGCTGGACGGCCGCTCCCCGGAGGAGCTCGGGCTCACCGAGGAGGAGGTCCAGCAGCAGAGGGACGAGTTCGTGGCCCAGTCCGAGCAGCAGATGGCGGAGGGCTCGGGTCTGTCCCTGCCCGACGGCATGGGCTTCAGCGAGTACCTGGCGATGACCAGTGCCAACAGCGGCCTGCAGCTGGTCATGCTGCTCCTGGGCGCGCTCGCCGTGCTGTTCATCGGCTCCGAGTACGCCACCCGTTCCATCCAGACCACCATGACGGCGGTGCCGCGGC
Organism: Kocuria sp.; assembly: GCA_031179495.1. GTDB lineage: Bacteria > Actinomycetota > Actinomycetes > Actinomycetales > Micrococcaceae > Kocuria > Kocuria sabuli. The sequence goes on from JAPSHS010000042.1 coordinate 10,817, forward strand.
GCACCCCGGTGATGCTCGCCAAGGTGGTGGTGCTCTCCGTGGTCGCGTTCCTGTTCGGGCTCGTCAGCGCGTTCCTGTGCCACGTGCTGGTGCAGCCGGTCCTGGCCGGCGCGGACCTCGGCTACGAGGTCCGGCAGGAGGCCGTGCTGCTCAACGTCCTCGCGGTGGGCGTCTTCTACATGATCACCGCGTGGCTGGGCTTCGGGCTCGGCGCCCTGCTGAGGTCGACCACCTGGGGGATCGTGGTCCTCGTCGTGCTGCTGCTGGTCCTGGAGATCGTCCTGTTCGCGCTGTCCTTCGAGTGGCTCGAGGACGTGAAGCCCTACTCCCCGGCGTCGGCCGGGACCCAGCTGACCTCGGTGTACCAGTCGTCGGACGCGGTCCTCGACCACGTCCAGTCCGGTCTGGTCTACGGCGCGTGGGGCGTGCTGTTCGTCCTCGCGGGGATCCTCCTCACCAGGAAACGCGCGCTGTAGGGCTCCTCCCGCTCCCGCCCGGGCGTCCCCTCTACGATGTGGACTGGTGGGCCGGCACACGACCCACCGGCTCCGGCGCCCGCGCACCGGAGGATCCGACGTCGGACGGGGGTCTGCGGTGGCGGTGCCACGGAGGCAGGAACCCGGTGAGCTCCACACCGCCGAGGACACCCCCGGGCTGCGCCGGGCGCTGCTGTTCTGGCTGACGGCCGTCGTCGTCCTGGTGACCGGGCTGAGCTCGGCGTTCAACTGGTTCTTCGTGGACCGGGCACCCCAGGACCCCGTGCGGACCTGGCTCGGCGGCCTCGAGGCCGGCAGCTCGCGGCAGCTGCTGTCCCGGGCTGAGGCCGTCGTCGCGGATCCCACCCTCAACATCTTCGCCAACCGGATCTACCGCAACGCGGCCGGGCGGATCAGCGGCCACGAGGTGCTGGACGTGGACGTCCGGGGCGACCGCGCCGGGGTCCGGGTGCGCGTGTGGTGGGACGACCCCGACAGCGGCGAGCGGGTCCGGCAGGAGGTCCACACCTACCGTGTGCACCAGGTGGAGCGCAGCGGTCCCTTCAACGACCAGTGGGAGCTGGACTCCCCGGACGCCGCGCCCCTGTCGATCCGGCTGCCGGCGACCCTGGACGAGCTCTCCGTCAACGGGGAGAGCATCCGCCTCGACCCGGACGAGCGCGTCCCGGCCCCCTCGGGACCGGGCGGCGCATGGCGCTTCGAGGCCCTGCCCGGGGACTACGCGATCGGGCTGCCCGGCAACTCCTACTACCGGGTGCCCGAGCCCCTGCCACCGGTCACGCTCGCGTTCCGCGACCCGCGACCGGTGACCGTGGACCTGGACGTCGAGCCCTCGCCGCGGATGTGGCAGGAGACCGACGAGCGGATCGAGCAGTGGCTGCGCAGCTGCATGTCGGCCGAGGAGCCGGCCCCGGAGGGATGTCCCGGGTCCCGGCGCCACACGACGGAGGAGGAGGACTCCCCGGACCTCGACGCGGGGATCCCCGACCCGGCCGCGGAGACGGACGCGGGGATCACCGACGTCCGCTGGCAGCTGGTCTCCCGGCCCGCCCTGGTGCTGGTCGGCTCGCCGGAGGACCCCCTGCGCTGGGTCGCCGACCCGTACCGCCCCGCGGTGGCGCGGCTGAGCTACCTGGAGAACGGCAGGCCGGTCGCGGAGCGCGTCGAGTTCCCCGTCCTCGCCACCGTGCGCTCCACCGGGCAGAGCGCGGAGATCAGCGTGGGACCGGAGTAGCCGCGACGGCGGCCGGTGCCCCCGTCGTCGCCCCGGGCGTCCCCGCCGTGCTCCCGGGTGCCCGCGCCGGTGCCCGTCCCACAGGGCCCAGCACCCGGGAGGCCAGGGCCCAGTAGGCCAGGCCGGCGACGAGGGAGGCGACCACGGCCAGGACCGGGCTCACCGGCACCAGGACGGGATAGACCAGCCAGTGCGTCAGGTAGATGTACAGGGAGGCCGCGGCCAGCCGGCCCGTCAGCCGGCGCAGTCCCGCGGGAACGGGCAGGGCCGGCACCCAGAGGAGCAGGAGGATCCCGGCGGCGAGCGTGCCCTCCCGCAGCGCGCTGTCGAAGTAGCCCGGGACGCTCAGCAGCGCGAGGACGGAGACCAGGCACCGCTGCAGGGTCGTCCGCGAGCGGGCGGCGGCCCAGCCCAGGGCGAAGATCCACAGCACCGGGGCCGGCTTGGGCAGCCCGGGGTCCACGAGGTCGTAGCGGCTGAGCAGTCCCACGGCGAGCAGCGCCAGGGGGAAGGCCAGGGGGAAGCGTCGTTCGGCACGGTCGGCCCAGGGCAGCGCCATGAGGGCCGTGACGGCGACGAGGACGTAGACGAGCATCTCGACGAACCAGAAGTGCCACTGGCTCGTGAGCTCCTGCGGGCCCACGATGCCGTTGAGCAGCACCA
>JAPSHS010000192.1 GCA_031179495.1 Kocuria sp.
TCGGCCAGAACCTCGACGGCTTCCCCGACCTGCCGCGCAACGCGGACGGCACCGCGATCATCGGGGACCACCGCAACGACGAGAACCTCATCGTCGCCCAGTTCCACCTCACCTTCCTGCAGCTGCACAACAAGTTCATCGACGCCGGCAAGACCTTCGAACAGGCGCAGCAGCTGACCCGGTGGCACTACCAGTGGCTGATCGTGCACGACTTCCTGCCCCACATCGTGGGCCGGGCCCTGGTGGACAGCATGCTCAGGCCCCGCCGGGGCGGGCCGACCGGGGTGGACTGCCGGTTCTACAAGCCCGGCAACCCCACGCGGCCCATGATGCCCATCGAGTACTCGGTGGCCGCGTACCGCTTCGGCCACAGCATGATCCGCGCCGAGTACGAGATGCACGACGCGGTCACCATTCCCTTCTTCGGGAACCCGTCCAACGACCTCCGGGGGTCCCGCCCGCTGCCGACCATCGCTCGGGCCGACTGGAACTACTTCTTCGACGTCCCCGGGATGAGCGTGCCGGACGACCGCAACATGACCCGGCTGATCGACACCAAGCTGGCGCTCCCGCTCGACGAGCTCCCACCGACCGTGGTGCAGCACGTCGACGGCGCCATCCTCTCGCTGGCCCACCGGAACCTGCTGCGGGGCAAGCGGCTCGGCCTGCCGGCCGGGCAGGACGTCGCCAGGGCCATGGGCGTGGCCCCCGTCCCCAACGACAGGCTCGGGCTCACGGACCCCCGCTGGAACGGCCGGGCGCCGCTGTGGTTCTACGTGCTGAAGGAGGCGGAGCTGCTCGGCGGGCGGACGCTCGGCCCGGTCGGCGGGAGGATCATCGCAGAGGTGATCCTGGGCATCCTCTCCCTGGACCGCACGTCGTTCCTCAACGCCCCCAGCGGGTGGGCGCCCGAGAGGAAGCCCTTCGCGTGCGGCGACTTCCTCGAGATGGCCGGGGCCCTCGAGAACATGCCCGTCGGCAACGAGGACGAGGGGGCCGAGGACGGGCTCGAGACCGAGGTGGAGGAGCTCCACGCGGAGGGCGACGCCGAGGCGGAGTTCGAACCGGCGGGATGACCGCGGCCGGACACCAGGATCGGCGGACCACGCACGGGACCGTCCTGCCCACCGGGGCAGGACGGTCCCGTGCGTGGTGGGGATCGACCGGTGACCGAGGGCCACCCACCCGTCTCCCCGTTCCCGGTCCTCCCGCCTCCCCTTCCGTCCGTCCGTGCGGACGGAGCCCGCACGGACGGACCTCCGCCGGCCACGAGCAGTTCCCGCCCTGCGGTCCCCGTCGTCGCCACCGACCGGCGCCGAACAGGCCGAGGCACGGGAGCGCACAGGAGTGGGGCCCGCGCTCCGACAGCTCTCGGAGCACGGGCCCCACCGGGGAGGCGGTCTACGTGTTCGACGTCACCCGGCTGCGACCGCCCCTCTTGCCTCGCCACCGCGCGTGGACTGCACGAGCACGTTCGTGACCGTGCCGTTGGGTGCCGGCCGCAGCCTCAGCTCCCAGTTGCCCAGGGTGTCCACCTGCGCCGTGCCGAGCTTCCGCTTGGACGTCCCGTCCGCGGCCACGTCATAGACGTTGACCGATGTGGGCGGCTGCAGCAGCGTCGGAGCGCCCCGGACGACGGCCGTGCCGCCGAGCCGGAACTCCTTGCCGGCCCGGTACCTCGCACCGGCGGCGATGGTGACCTCGTCGTCGCTGTTCAGCGTGACCCTCGCAGGAGCGCTCTTGTTGCCGGCGGCGTCCGTGACCACCAGCTGGAGCACCGGATTCGTGTCCGCAGCCGCGGGCACCGTGGTGCCGGTGGTGGTGAAGAACGGGACGGTGACCTTGGGCTTGGCCACATCCGTCTTGTCGAAGACCACCTTGGGGGCGCCCGGGTCCGCCACCTGCGACCACTCGTAGGCGACGACCCCGGCGTTGTCCGCCGAGCCGCTGCCGTCGAGCTCGGTGGCGATGCCGCGGGCCACCGAAGCGGTCAGCGGGGCGACGGCGGCGGTCGGGTTCTCGGTGTCGTCGGCCGGGGTGTCGGCGGGCGGGGTCCCGGCGCCCGGAGTGCCGCCCTCGACCACGGTCACGCCGCCGTTGTCGGGGCTCACCGGAATCGGCGCGAGGCCCCTGGGCGACTCCTCGCCGCCGGTCACGACGACCGGGACGGTGGCCTTGCTGGTGCCGGTCGAGACGGTGACGTTGACCGGAGGAGCGACGGTGTCGAACGAGCCCTGGTGGGTGCCGTCGGCCCCGGCTGCCATGTCCCCGAATCCGTCGACCTTCGCGGAGGCGGAGGTCGTCTTCGCCACGACAGTCAGCTTCGTGCCGTCGTACGTGGCGGAGGTGGGGACGGAGACGTCGCTCACGCGCACGGTGCTGGTGCTCTGCGGGTCGTCGGTGAGGTTCGTGACGGTCACCTCGCTCGGCGCCGCCCCGTCGACCTTGACGCGGGCATAGGCGAGCTCGGAGCTCCCCGGCGCCTTCTCCATGGGCGTGGTGACGATGCCCTGGCCGGACACCTCGAGGGTGTCACCGCGGCTGGTCGCGAAGACGTCGATGTAGCCGTCGTTGACGACGGCGTGCTCCGCCTTCACCCCCGTGTTGGTGGCGATCTTGCCCTGGACGGTGAACAGGTCGGTCGAGTTCGTGACGGCCGCACCGGTGGCCGAGTTCGTGCCGGACACGGAGAAGTTGGTCCGGATCCCGCCCACGATCCTGTGCGGCACGTCCGGGTTGCCCAGGTAGCCCGCGGGGGCCCCGGTGTCCCACTTCAGGAACGGGCCGAGGTTGCTTCCGAGGGGCGTGTCGAAGTTGCCGACCGCGGGAGAGATGTCCTCCACGAGCTTGGCGTTGCCCTCGGCGTCGGTGTCGACCTCGATGGTCCCGTAGGGATGGGGGAAGGAGAGCGTGCTGTTGGCCGGTCCGTCCTTGACCACGAGGCGCTGCCGGGCGAACACCATCTGCTCCCCGTCCGCCACCTCGTTGCCGAAGGCGGCCTCCAGCCCGAGCGTCAGGACCGCGCTCCCCCCACCGGGCAGGTCCAGCTCGGAGCCGGCGAGCATGTAGAAGATCTCGTGGGGGAAGTTGCGTGCGACCCCCTCCCGCGGGAGGGCGAGAGGCAGCTCGGGATCGAAGCCCTCCTCCGCAGCCAGGCCGCACAGCGGGTTCGTGCCGTCGTCGCACAGTTCCAGGCGGGTTCCGGTCTTGTCCTCGTACCAGGCCGGGAACCCGTACTTG
>JAPSHS010000193.1 GCA_031179495.1 Kocuria sp.
GACACCCTCAGCCCGCAGGTGCTCGCGTCCCTGCCCGTCCCGGTGCAGGAGGCTGTCGCGCAGGCCTTCGCCGAGGCGCTGCCCCCGATCTTCCTGTGGGGGCTGCCCGTGGCGGCGGCGTGCCTGGCCCTGTCCCTGCTGATCCAGGAGGTCCCACTGGGGACGACCGCGGGCAGCGCCGTCGAGGGGGCTGCGGGGGCCTCCCCGGAACGCGCCGGGGACCGGTCCCCGGACGCCGCTGACTAGGCTGGTCCCGGAACCAGCCACCGAGGACCGAGGAGCAGCAGATGACCGATCCGCGCCCGTTCACCACGGCCGATCTCTACGACGAGCGCGGGGAGCAGCTGATGTCCTGCCCGCGCCAGTTCCTCGACCTGGGCGGGGTCCGCGCGTTCAGCGGCCCGGTGCGCACGGTGCGCTGCTTCCAGGACAACGGCCTCGTGAAGGCGGTGCTCAACTCCCCGGGGGACGGTGCGGTCCTCGTGGTGGACGGCCACGGCTCGATGGGCACCGCCCTCATGGGGGACATGATCGCGGAGGCGGCCGTGCGCAACGGCTGGGCCGGCGTCATCGTCAACGGGCCGGTCCGGGACCGCGTGGCGCTCGCCGGGCTGGCCCTGGGGGTCAAGGCCCTGGGCTCCAACCCGCGCAAGTCCGCCAAGGACGGCGCCGGGGAGCAGGACGTGCCGGTCGTCATCGAGGGCGTGACCTTCCGCCCCGGCCGGACGGTGTGGGCGGACGAGGACGGGATCCTGGTCGAGGGCTGAACGGCCCACCGCGCACCGGCACGTGGGGGACGCCGTCCCCGGGGAACGTCTCCCCGGTGCGCACGGAGCCGGTGCGCACGGAGCCGGACCGCCCGTACCGGCTCTCGGGGCGGGCCGGGCGCCGGGGGCTGCCGGAGCCGGCCCGCAGCGGTCGACGGGCCGGCCGCGGGCCGGCAGGCCACCCGCTCAGCCGGTCCGGTGCGTGGGCCGGCCGGCGCGGTAGGTGGCGCGGACCCCGATGTGCTCCACCGAGTCCCCGCGCCGGTGCACCTCGACCGGGTCCTGCTCCAGCACCACCAGGTCCGCCTGCTTGCCGACGGCCAGGGAGCCGATCCGGTCCGACATGCCCAGGGCCCGCGCGGCCTCGGACGTGTACGCGGCCAGGGCCTCCACGACGTCCAGCCGCTCCTCGGCGGGGCCGAAGCGCACCCCGTCCCCGTCGAGGCGGTCGGTCCAGGCCTGGACCGAGCGCAGCACGCCGCCGTCGGCGACCGGGCGGTCGGAGCTGCCCGCGATCCGCACGCCCGCGTCGAGGAAGCTTCGGCCCCGGTAGGTCCAGTCCGTGCGCTGCGGGCCCAGGAGCCGGCGGAACTGCGCGGCCATGGGGCGCAGGAAGCCGATCTGCGGGGTGACGCAGATCCCTGCGGCCGCCAGCCGCGGGAGCTGGTCCGGCCGGGTGATGCTCGCGTGCTCGATCCGGTTGGGGAAGCGGCGGCGCCCGTGCTCGTCCTGGCACCCGGTGATCACGTCGATCGCGAAGTCGATGGCGCGGTCCCCGATGGCGTGGGCGGCCACCGACCAGCCCGCCCGGTACGCCTCCCGGATCGCCGACGCCATCTGCTCGGGGTTCTCCTGGAAGTACCCGGTGGAGTGGCCGCCGCAGAAGGTCTCGGTCACCGCGGCGGTCTCCCCGAGCAGCGAGCCGTCGACGAAGACCTTGACCGGTCCGAGTACGAGCTCGTCGTCGCCGAAGCCGGTGCGCAGCCCCAGGTCGAGCCCGCGGGCGGAGCCGTCCCCGAGGCCGCCGATCTCGTGCAGGACGTCCAGCACGGGCATGACCTGCGCACGGGCGTGCAGGACTCCCTCGTCCCGGGCCCGCTGGTAGGCCAGCAGCTCCGACGGGTTGTGCCCGATCCAGCCGCCGCCCACCCCGGCCTCGGCGAACGTGGTGATGCCCTCGGCCGCGTAGCGGGCGGTGGCACGCTCGAGCGCGGCCACGATCCTGGGCAGGGGGTAGGGGCGGAAGAGCTCCTGCACCACTGCCTGGGCCGTCTCCTCGACGAGGCCCGTGGCCCGCCCGGCGTGGTCGCGCACCACCCGGCCGCCCACGGGGTCCGGGGTGCCGGGGGTGAGGATCCCGGCCCGGCGCAGCGCCTCGGAGTTCACCACCGCGGCGTGGCCGGACGCGAGGCGGACGAACAGCGGTGTGCTGCCGGTGAGCCGGTCCAGGACGTCGATGTCGGGCAGGGCCCCACCCACGGTGGCCGGGTAGAAACCGGTCGCCATGAGCCACTCCTCGTCCTGCGGCTTGGCGGCCATGCCGCGCTCCAGGGCGTCGTAGAGCCCGTCCAGGGAGGTGCACCGGGACAGGTCCACCTCCGCGAGGCCCAGCCCGAACCACGTGGTGTGGCAGTGCGCGTCCACGAAGCCGGGCAGCACGGTGGCCCCGCCCAGGTCCACGGTCTCGGCCGCCGGAACACCGGGGTCGTCGAGAACCACGATCCGTCCGCCGTGCACCCCGAGGCTGGACGCCCGCGGGCGGGCGGGGTCCATGGTGCGGACCGTGGCGTTGAGGAGCAGGAGGTCGAGCTGCATGTGGGTCCTTTCCGCGGTCTGGTCCCATCGTGGCACCCGGGGCCCGTCGCCGCACGGTCCCCGGAGGCCGGGGCGGGCGGCTCAGCCCAGGGCGGCGACGAGCTCCGTGGCCTGGCGGATCGCCCGCTCGGCGTCCAGCCCGGCCGCCACGTCCGCGCCGCCGACGAGGTGCACCGGGACGGCGTCCGCGTCGTGGCCGGAGGCGAGCAGCGCGTCGTGCAGCTCCCGCAGCGGTTCCTGGCCCGTGCACAGCACCACGGTGTCCACCGCCAGCACGTGATCGACCGGCTCCGTGCCGTCGGGGCCGGCCACGGTGAGGTGCAGCCCGTCGTCGTCGATCCGGCGGTAGGCCACGCCGCTGAGCGCGCGCACGCCCCCGGCCCTGAGCGAGGCCCGGTGGATCCAGCCGGTGGTGCGGCCCAGGCCGGCCCCGGGCTTGCCGGGGGAGCGCTGCAGCAGCGTCACCTCGCGGACCGGACGCGGCGGCGCGGGTGCGGCCAGGCCGCCGCGGGCGCAGAGCGTCGTGTCCACGCCCCACGCCCGGTAGAAGTCCACCTCGGTGCCCGGGGCGTGCAGGAGGAACTCGGCGACGTCGAAGCCGATGCCCCCGGCGCCCAGGACGGCGACCCTCCGGCCGACGGG
>JAPSHS010000194.1 GCA_031179495.1 Kocuria sp.
CCGGTCACGGCTTCGACGGCGTGCAGCAGGTGCAGCCCGAACGAGACGACGAAGGTGCCGACGAGCAGGCCCGCCACGTCCTCGGACCAGGTGTGGCGGAGGGCGGACGGCGGCCGTGCGGGGTCCCGGGGCGCTCCGGGACCCGGCACGCCCGCCCCGTCGGGGCGGGGCCCGCTCAGCGGATCCCCCGCACGCGCACGGGGAGAGCACCGGCCATGCCCGTGTCCTCGGGCAGCGACGTCATCGGTGCAGCCGGACGCTCAGCCGGGGCAGCAGGACCTGGACCAGCGGGCCGATGGCCAGCGCGTAGAGCACCGTGCCCAGGCCCACGGTGCCCCCGAGCAGCCACCCCAGAAGCACCACGGTCGCCTCGATCGAGGTGCGCACGAGACGCACGGATCCCCCGGTGCGCCGCACCAGGCCGGTCATCAGCCCGTCGCGCGGACCGGGCCCCAGGTGCACGCCGATGTAGGCGGCGGTCGCCACGGCGTTGAGGAGCACCCCGGCGAGCACGAGCAGCACCCGCAGCGGCATCGCCTCAACGGGAGGCAGCACCGCCAGGGTGGCGTCGAGCACGATCCCGACCACCACCGCGTTGCTGATGGTGCCGATCCCGGGCCGCTCGCGCAGCGGGATCCACAGGAGCAGCAGCACCAGGCTGAGGCCGACGACGACCGTGCCGATGCTCACCCCCAGCTGCCGGGACAGCCCCTGGTGCAGCACGTCCCACGGGGTGACACCGAGCTCCGAGCGGACGAGCAGGCCCAGGGTGATGCCGTAGAGCACCAGGCCGGCGTACAGCTGCACGAGCCGCCGGGGCAGTCTGCGCGACTCCGGCCGGTCGATCGAGCGGGCCAGGGCGCGCGGACTCCAGTTCATGGGGACCATCTTCGCACCGGCGAGGTGGAACAATGCACCCATCCCTCTCTCGCGACCGGAAGGTGCCTCGTGACCGGCATGGAGATCGCCGTCGTGGCGCTCGTGGTGAGCGTGGCGTCCTGCCTCCAGGGCGCGATCGGCTTCGGCCTGGGCCTGCTCGCCGCCCCCGTGATCGCCCTGTTCGACCCCACCCTGCTGCCCGGCTCCCTCATCCTGGTGGCCCTCGGGCTCACGGTGCTCGGCGTGCTGCGGGACCGCGCCGCCGTGGACGTCAAGGACGCGAGCTGGGCCGTGGCGGGACAGGTCCCCGGCACGGTGGCGGGGGCCCTGCTGGTGGCCGCCCTGCCCGCCCGGACGCTGGCCCTCGTCCTGGCGGGCACCGTGCTGCTCGCCGTGCTGCTCAGCGTGTGCGGCTGGCAGCCGCGGCCGCGGCCCGCGACCGTCGCCGCCGCCGGGGCAGCCTCCGGCCTCATGGGAACCGCCACGTCCATCGGCGGCCCGCCCATGGCCCTCGTGTGGCACGGGTCCTCGCGCGCCCGGATGCGCGGCACCATGAGCGCGTTCTTCCTGTTCGGCACGCTGCTGTCCCTCGCCGCGCTGACCGTGGTGGGGTCGATCGACCGCCGGACCCTGCTCTTCGCCGCCGTGCTCCTGCCGGCCATGGTCATCGGCTTCGCGGCGTCCGGAGCGGTCAACACGCGGATCAACCGGCGCGTCGTCCGGCGAGTGGGCCTCGGCGCCTCCACGCTGGGCGCCCTGCTCGTCCTGCTGCAGGCGCTCTGACCGGTCCGGCGGGGTAAGATCCCGACGCCCGGTCCTCGACCAGCGGCTCGGATGGCGGGACCAGGTGGTGGGCGGCTCACCCGCAGGGGTTCCCGGATCACCGGACGCCGGGGTTGACTGGGCACCGTGCCACGCCTGCGCCGCAGTGCACGAGCCGGCACCGTCCGTCCCGTTCCCGGGACGGATCGCCGACCTGTGAGGAGAACCCGATCATGCGTGGAGTCCTGTTGCACACCCCCGGCGACGTCCGCGTCGAGGACCGCGAGGTCCCGACGATCGTCGAGCCCACCGACGCCGTCCTCAAGGTCGCTGCCGCCTGCGTGTGCGGCTCCGACCTGTGGCCCTACCGCGGCCTCGAGGACGTCGACGGGCCCGCCCCGATGGGCCACGAGTACGTCGGCGTCGTCGAGCAGGTCGGCGAGGACGTGAAGAACGTGCAGGTCGGCGACTTCGTCGTCGGCTCCTTCTTCGCCTCCGACAACACCTGCGAGATCTGCCGCGCCGGCTACCAGACCCACTGCGTGAACCGGCAGCCCGGGGCGGCCACCGGCGCGCAGTCCGAGTACGTTCGCGTTCCGCTGGCCGACGGCACCCTCGTGAGCACCCCGGGACAGCCCGATCCGGACCTGATTCCGTCGCTGCTGGCCGCCTCGGACGTGCTCGGCACCGGTTGGTTCGCCGCCGTGGCCGCCGAGGCCGGGCCCGGCAAGACCGTGGCGGTCGTCGGTGACGGTGCCGTCGGACTGCTCGGCGTGCTCGCCGCCCAGCAGCTGGGCGCGGAACGGATCATCGCGATGTCCCGTCACGCCGACCGGCAGGCCCTGGCCCGCGAGTTCGGCGCCACCGACATCGTGGAGGAGCGCGGCGACGAGGGCGTGGCGCGGATCAAGGAGCTCACCGGTGGGCTCGGGGCGCACTCGGTCATCGAGGCCGTGGGCACCCAGGAGTCGATGCTGCAGGCGATCCGATCCACGCGCCCCGGCGGCCACGTCGGCTACGTCGGCGTGTCCCACGACGTCTCGCTGCCCGGCCAGGAGCTGTTCTTCTCCGGGGTGCACCTGCACGGCGGGCCCGCCCCGGTGCGCCGGTTCCTGCCCGAGCTCATCCGGCTGATCTGGGACCGGGAGATCGATCCCGGCAAGGTCTTCGACCTCACCCTGCCCCTGGAGCAGGCCGCCGAGGCCTACCGGGCCATGGACGAGCGCCGGGCCATCAAGGTCCTGCTCACCACGAGCTGAGCTATGACCGGCCTGACCGGCCGCACCGTGCTGATCGCGGGTGCCACCGGTGCGTCCGGTCTTCGAGCCCTCACGGACCGCTGCGACGGACGAGCTCAGAGCTGGTCGATCCGCCGGTAGCGGGACGGCGTGGTGCCCGTGGTGGCCCGGAAGTGCCGGTTGAAGTTGGAGAGGTTGGTGAAGCCCACCCGGTAGCAGATGTCCGAGACCGGCAGGTCGGTGCCGCGCAGCAGCCGGCAGGCCTCGGTGAGCCGCATCCGGGTCACCGTGCGGTTGAAGCCCACCCC
>JAPSHS010000195.1 GCA_031179495.1 Kocuria sp.
GCGCCGACGCCCCGGCCGGCGCGGACGGGCACGTCGGCCACGACCCGGTGCACGTCGACCCGTCCCTGTTCAGCAACCGGCTCGCGCCGGAGGAGCTGGCCGCGCTCACGCACATCGAGATCCTCGCCCCCGCAGAGCACCACGGCTCGCACTCGGCGGCGCCCGAGGATCCCGGTGACCCGGGCGGACCGCCGGCGGACCCGCCGGAGCCCGCCGAGGCGTGGCCCGCGGCCGAGGAGGAGCCGGAACCCCCGGCCGCTCCCGTGCCCGCCACCGCGGCCGGAGGCCTCGAGCTGCTCGATCCGCGCGAGTACCGGCGGCGGGCGGGGAGCCCCTGGCTCGTCCCGCTGCTGCTGGCCCTGGTCGCGGCGCTGGTGGTGGTCCTGGTGCTCTTCGTGCTCTGAGCGCACCTGCTTCTTCCTGTTCATCATCCGTTCGCTCGACCCCGTCCCCGCGAGGGGCGGAACCACCGGTTCGCCGGGAAAGGATCCTCCTTGACTGTCAACGAGTTCTCCCTGTCCATCCTCCAGGTCGCGGCCGCCGCGGCCGACGCCAAGCAGGCCCACGACATCGTGGCCCTCGACGTCAGCGAGGCGCTGGGCATCACCGACGCGTTCCTCGTCGCCTCCGCCTCCAACGAGCGGCTCGTCAACGCCGTGGTCGACGAGATCGAGGAGAAGCTCGCCGAGCGCCTCGAGCTGCGCCCGATCCGCCGCGAGGGCCGTTCCGAGGGCCGGTGGGTGCTCCTGGACTACGGCGACGTGGTGATCCACATCCAGCACGACGAGGACCGGGCCTTCTACGCCCTCGAGCGGCTGTGGCGGGACAGCCCGGTGGTGGCCCTGGGTCTGCCCGAGGACGCCGCCGGCACCTCCTCGGAGGAGTCCGCGCAGGCCTCGCCGACCCCCGCGGCCGACGATTTGCCTTGATCCGGAGCAACTGTCTACTATGAATGCGTTGCCCAGCGGGGCGCAGGATCAACCGGAAAGAGATGACCGAAAAGGGAACTCCGAGGTTGTGATAGTGTACCGGAGGTAACGACCTGGGGCTGTGGCGCAGCTGGTAGCGCATTTGCATGGCATGCAAAGGGTCAGGGGTTCGAGTCCCCTCAGCTCCACCAGGACGAGAGAGCCCGTTCCGCATCGCGCGGGGCGGGCTCTTTCGCTGTTCCCCCATGCTGGGCGTTCCCCGCGAGGTGCCCGCCATCCCTTCCACTCGTTGACGCGTCCTGTTAGCGTCGGCACCACCGGCGGCCGGTTCGTGATGCTCGTCACACCGTCTCGGACTCCGTCGGGGACGCGAACATCTCAGCGGACATCCTCAACGGAAGAGGTCATGATGGCAGGGAACAGAGCGGTCGCCTACAAGGGCCCGGGCAAGGTCGAGGTCATCGACACCGAGTACCCCGAGTTCGAGCTCAAGGACGCACCCGGGATCAACACCGCCAACATCGGCCGGAAGGTCCCGCACGGGGTCATCCTGCGGACGGTGAGCACCAACATCTGCGGCTCCGACCAGCACATGGTCCGCGGCCGCACCACGGCCCCCACGGACCTGGTCCTGGGCCACGAGATCACGGGCGAGGTCGTGGAGTGCGGCCCGGACGTGGAGTTCATCAAGGTCGGGGACATCGTCTCCGTGCCGTTCAACATCTCCTGCGGCCGCTGCCGCAACTGCAAGGAGCGCAAGACCGGGATCTGCCTCAACGTCAACCCGGACCGGCCCGGCTCGGCCTACGGATACGTGGACATGGGCGGCTGGGTGGGTGGTCAGGCCGAGTACGTCCTGGTGCCCTACGCGGACTGGAACCTGCTGAAGTTCCCGGACCGGGACCAGGCGCTGGAGAAGATCATGGACCTGACCATGCTCTCCGACATCCTGCCCACCGGCTACCACGGCGTGGTCACGGCCGGCGTGGGCGTCGGCTCCACCGTCTACATCGCCGGCGCCGGACCGGTGGGGCTCGCGGCGGCGGCCGCAGCGCACCTGCTCGGGGCGGCCGTGGTGATCGTGGGCGACATGAACGAGGAGCGCCTGGCCCAGGCCCGCAGCTTCGGCTGCGAGACCGTGGACGTCTCCCAGGGCCCGCCCGCGGAGCAGATCGAGCAGATCCTGGGCGTGCCCGAGGTCGACTGCGGCGTGGACGCCGTGGGCTTCGAGGCCCGGGGGCACGGCAAGGACGCCTCCCACGAGGCCCCGGCCACCGTGCTGAACTCGCTCATGGACATCACCGCGGCCGGCGGGGCCCTCGGCATCCCGGGCCTCTACGTCACCGGTGACCCGGGGGCGGTCGACGAGGCCGCGCAGAAGGGCTCCCTGTCGATCAGCCTCGGCACCGGGTGGGCGAAGTCCCTGTCCTTCACGACCGGCCAGTGCCCGGTGATGAAGTACAACCGGCAGCTGATGATGGCGATCCTGCACGACAAGATCCAGATCGCCAAGGCCGTCAACGCCCGGGCGATCCCGCTGGAGGACGCCCCGCGGGCGCCGCCGTTTCCTGGGCGCCCGCTGTGGAACACTGGACGCATGGCGAGAAAATCCAACAGCTCGGAGCTCCTGCAGACCGTCGACCAGGTCACCGAGGAGGCCATCAACGTCGGCTACCGCCTCGAGCAGCGGATCCACCGGTTCCGGCAGCGCCGCGCCGAGGGCCGGGGCGACATCCCCGTCATGGTGGCCTTCGAGGGCTACGGCTCCCAGCACCACGTCCGCGTGCTGGGCCGGGCGCTGCTGAAGACCCGCGGGCTGATCGAGTCCACGGACGAGAGCGCCGAGTCCATCCGCGGCTGGCGCTCGTTCACCTCCGTCCCCATCGCCTTCGCCCACGTCAACGTCTGGATCGACGACTACGAGTTCCACCTCGTGGCGGACAAGGGCGGGGTGGTCGACGTCGACCTGCAGGTGTCACTGCCCCCCGGCGAGCACACCGTGTGGATGCAGACGGAGGGCTCGGACGTCGTCGAGGCCCGGGTCTTCGTCGTCGCCGACGAGCAGCGGATCGGCGTGGTCTCCGACGTCGACGACACGGTCATGGTCACCGCCCTGCCCCGGCCGATGCTGGCGGCCTGGAACTCCTTCGTGCTCAACGAGCACGCCCGCACCCCCACCCCGGGCATGGCCGTCATGATGGACCGGCTGCTGCACCGCCACCACGAGGCGCCGTTCGTCTACCTCTCCACGG
>JAPSHS010000196.1 GCA_031179495.1 Kocuria sp.
CGGGCATGCAGACCGCCCGGCTCGTCGTGGCGGTCAACAAGGACGAGCAGGCGCCCGTCTTCGAGATCGCCGACCTCGGCATCGTGGGCGACCTGAAGAAGGTGCTGCCCCAGGCCGTCGAGCACCTCCGGGCGCTGCGAGGCTAGGCCTGTGAGGTCTCCGCCGCGCGGGGGCGCGGGCCCAGCACCCGGCGCCGGGTGCCGCGGACCGCGGCCGCGACCACCCGCTCGAGCAGGCCCTGGCCGACCCACTCCTGCCACAGGACGGCGAAGCCGGCGGCCACCGCCACGTGCGCCGCGAACCGGAGCACGGGGTGGTCGTAGTGCAGGTCATGTCCGGGAATCAGCGGGCCGGGATGGGGTCCCCGCCGGCGGTCCCGAATCCCCCTCGGGCCCCTCCGTGCCCCAGGAGCCGCGAAGCTCCTTGGCCACCGCCCAGTGGACGGTGTGGTCCCGGGTCGCACCGGGTTTCGTCCCGGAGGCGGGCTGTCGCGCCGGTCAGTCGCCCGGCTCCCGGGTCTCCTCCCCGGCCACCTCCACGGCGTCCCGCACGCGGTGCAGGAAGCCCACCACGACCTCGGCCTCCTCGGGGGTGAGGCTCTCGGCGGCGGCCTTCATGCGCGCGTGCACGGCGGCGAGGGCGGCGCGCACCTCGCGGTCTGCGCTCTCCGTGGCCGTGACGATCAGGGCCCTCCGGTCGGTGGGGTGCGGCTCCCGCCGGACGTGCCCGCTCTTCGTCAGCCGGTCCAGCAGGGTGGTGGTCGAGGCCGAGGAGATGCCCAGCCGGGCCCCCAGGTCGCGGGGGCCCATCGTGCGGCCGGTGCGGGCGGCCTCCAGGAGGTACCGGACGGCGAGCAGGTCGGTCTCGCCCATCCCCATCGAGGTCCTGGTCCGCCGGCGCATCGCCGTCTCGGCGGCGCGGTACTCACGCAGGGCCTCCAGCACGCTCACCGCCGCACGGGAGTCCTCGTCGTGCCCGTACCAGTAGCCCGAGGGCGTGGCAGGAGTTGGCGGATTGTTCATCGGCACCTCCTGGAAGAGAGCGGTGGGCGGATGGTGGAATGGAAGCAGTTCCCGGTCGTGCGGCCGGGGCGACCCCGTGGTGGTGGGCGTCCGGAGCCCGCTCCTCGATCGTAACAACCATGGTGCTGATAGCTAGACTTTCTAAGCTTTTTCGGCTTGCATGGAATTCCGCGGCGGGAGCGTCGACTCCGACCCTGGCCCCCCTGCCAGGGGCCCGCAGCAGCAGGACTCGAGGAAGGTTCGATCATGAGCAAGGCAGTGTTCCCGCAGTCGACGACCCGGTCGGCGGATCGCGCCCACACCCCCCTCCTCCCGCTCTCCCCGGAGGTCCCGGCTGATGGCGGCGGCCTCGCCGGTGATCCCCGCTTCCACCACGCGGAGCTCGTCCGGCGCGTGTTCACGGCGGCCGGAGAGGTCGAGGCCGCCGAGTGGGCGCTCGACCAGGCGCTCGACGACGCGGCGGTCTCCGACGACGAGATCGGCGTCGGGATGGACATCGCCCCCGTCGACGGCACTCTCGAGACGGCCCGGTGGGCCCTGGACCAGGCGACGAGCGCGCTGCACGCCGAGATCCGTGCCGCGTCCCGGCACGGGGTCCCGCTCGCGGTCCTCGCGGAGGTGTCCGCGCTCGAGGTCCGCGAGCTGCATGCCGTGCTGGACGTCCCGGACGCGACGGCGCTGCCGGCCGCCGTCTGAGCTCCCGGCCCGGCACTGCGGCGAGAGCCGGCACCCAGCGGTGGGCACGGCGCCGCGGGCTCACCCGACTCCGGCGGCGCCGGACGGTCCGGCCGAGTCGGGGAACGCCGCGCGGGCCCACAGCCGCATCACGGCGTAGCTGCGCCAGGGGCTCCAGTCGGCGGAGATCTCCGCCGCGGCGGCCGTCCCCGTCACGCCGAGGGCGCGGCGCAGGACGAGGTCCTGGGGCAGGAAGACGTCCGGGTCGCCCAGGACGCGCAGGGCGATCGATCCCGCCGTCCACGGGCCGATGCCGGGCAGGGCGAGCAGGCGGTGGCGCAGCAGGGCGGTGTCCCGCCCGGCACCCGCGACCCCGCTTTCGGTCGGAGCGTCCAGGACGAGACCGTCGAGGACCGCTCCGGCAAGCGCGTGGACGGTCGCGGCCCTGCGGGTCGTGATGCCCACGTCCTGCTGCAGCCGGGCCGGGTCCGCGGCGGCGATCCGGTCGGCCGTCGGGAAGACGCCGGGACCGCCTGCCGTGGGGGCGCCGTAGTGGCGGACCAGGCGTCCGGCGAACGTGCGTGCCGCGGCGAGGGAGACCTGCTGCCCGAGCACGGTCAGGACCGCGGTCTCGAAGCCGTCAGGCGAACCGGGCAGCCGAATCAGGGGCCAGGAGCGCACGTCGGCGGCCAGGGCGGGATCGGCCGCCAGGGCGCGGTCCGCCGCGGAGGACTCCGTCCCCTCGCCCAGCCAGCGGCGCACCCGGCGCAGCACGGGTACCAGGGCGTCCTCCGCGCCGGGCTCCACGCGCACCGGGAGACCGGCCGGCGTGAGGCGGTCCCAGCCGACGGTGACCGTGCGCACCCACCCGCCCGCGACGACGGGCCGCCGGTGGGCGCCTCCCGAGAGGTCGTCGCAGCCGGGCACGGCCTGGGACGCCAGGAAGTCCCGGAGGAACCGTGGGGACGCGGGTGGCGGGAGCAGGACGTCCACGGCGCCCGCGGGCCCGCGGTCCGGGCGGGTCATCGGGGGTGGCCGTGCAGGAGGTGACCGCGCACGAGGCGGCACAGGGGGTCGTAGGAGAGGACCCGGTGCCCGGTCACGGCGCACGCCCCGGGGAGGTGCCGATCCCGTCGTCGCGCATGCGGTCCTCCCGGTGTTCCCGGGGGCGGGCGCCCCCGGGAACACCCTGTCCCGCGGGCGTCCGCCTGTCCAGACGACGCAGCAGGACCCATGCTGTTCAGATTGTTGAACAATCATTACACTGGCCGACAAGTGACCACGGCCACGTCCCGGGTGGCCGGTGCCGGGTGGCCGGCGCAGGTCGCACCCGTCCCGAGGAGGCCGCATGTCCAGCTCCGCCCCCGCCCCGTCCGCCCCCGAGGGCGGCGGTCCCGTCACCGGCCCCGCCGCCATGCGGGCCGTGAACCGCTCCGCGCTGCTCGGGGCCCTGTTCCTGATGGCCACGAGCGCCATCGGACC
>JAPSHS010000197.1 GCA_031179495.1 Kocuria sp.
GTCTCCCTGACCATCCCGGCGAACGGGACCCGGTCCGAGCTGCTGCACCTGGGGCTGCGGGAGGACGGGACCCTGGAGGTCCCGCCCGAGGGACCCGGCTCACCGGCGAGCTGGTACACCGCCTCCCCCACGCCGGGCGAGCGCGGGCCGGCCGTGCTGCTGGGCCACGTGAACGCCACGGGCGGCGGCCCGGGGGTCTTCGCGGACCTGCGGCGGCTCGCCCCCGGGGACACGGTCGAGATCGTCCGTGAGAACGGGAGCACGGCCGTCTTCGCCGTCGACCGCGCGGAGCAGTACGGCAAGGACGACTTCCCCACCCTGGAGGTCTACGGCAACACGGAGGGCGCCGAGCTGCGGCTGATCACCTGTGACGGCTACGACCCGGCCACCGGCGAGTTCGACGACAACTACGTCGTCTACGCGTCCCTGGTCGCCTGAGACGTCCTGCCCGGAGCCGGGCGAGGAGGAGCACCTGCTGCACGAGCACCCCGGTCGCCCGGCCCACCGTCCCGGGATCGAGGCCGGGCGCCGAACGGCGCGTCCGGGAGACGCGGGCGCCGGCCGGAGCATCGCGCCCTGGCACAACGGATAACGGTTGTGTAACGTGGACGGCGAGAACATCCCCCGCGTTCTCGCGGAACCGTCCGCGTCCCCTGCGCGGGCGGTCCGTCGGCCCCGGCCCGCCTCTCCCGGCGGGCCGGGGCCGTCGTTCGTCCTCAGACGCGGGGACCGCGGTCCGGACCGATCCCGTCCTGGCCCTCGTCCCGGCGTTCGGTCCCGTCCGGGCCGAGGCCCGGGGACCGCTCGCCCGGCGCGGGCCCGCCGGCGGCGCGGTCGCCGCCGAGGTACTCCCGGGCCTTCTGCTGGACCGTGTCCACGTGCCGCTCGTACTTGCGGCCGGTGCGCTTGTCCACGAAGCTGCCCGCCTGGTCCAGCACCTTGTTCACCTTGTCGGGATTGCGCTGGGCGAGCTGCTTGGCCTTCGTCGTGAGCCCCCTGAGGTTCACCATGACGTCTCCTTCCGAGAGCGGTCACCGCCGCGAGTCCGCGGCGGTGCTGTCACGAGTCCATCATGCAGAGCTGTCACCGGCCTGGCCAGGGCCTGTGGGTCGTCCCGTCCGGCGTGCCCGGCCGGGAGCACGCGTCCGCCGCAGACCGGTCCTCGTCCGCACTCGGCTGCCTCGTGCATGCCTCGTGCATGCCTCTGCCGGCATGAACGGGCCCCGGCCGGATCCGGGAGGGACACCGGGGGCGCCGTCAGGACCGCTCCAGCGGCAGGGCGGGAGCCAGCCGTCGCAGGGACGTGAACGTGGGCACGAGTGCCTCGTACAGCTGCTCGAAGACCGGTTGCAGGGAGGCGTGGACCGCGGCGTCGGCGGGTTCCGGCCGCAGGGTGGACTCCACCGCCACGAGGTCCGCGGCCACGTCGATCGACTCGATGAGCCCCAGCGCCTGCATCCCGAGCAGCGCCGCGCCGAACCCGGACCCCTCGTGCCCGGACGCGAAGGAGATGTCCGTGCCCAGGACGTCGGCGAGCATCTGCCGCCACACGGGGCTGCGGGCGAACCCGCCCGTGGCGCGGATCTGCTCCACCGACAGACCCGCCGAGCGCATGGACTGCAGGACCAGTCCGAGCTGCTGGCACACGCCCTCCAGCGCCGCCCGCACGAGGTGCCCGCGGCCGTGGGCGCGGGTCAGCCCCACGTAGGCGCCCTGGGGCAGGGAGCTCCAGTGGGGGGCGCGCTCGCTCAGCAGGTAGGGCAGCATGAGCAGCCCCCCGGAGCCTGCGGGCACGCTGCCGGCCAGCGCGCACAGCTCCTCCTCCGGCTCGTCCCCGAGGTCCGGCGCCAGGGCGTCGCCCGCCCAGCCCAGGACCACGCCGCCGTTGTTGATGGCACCCCCGACCACCCAGCGCCCCGGGGTGAGGGCGTAGCAGAACACCCGGCCCAGCGGGTCCACCACGGGGCGGTCGACGACGACGCGCAGCGCGCCGCTCGTGCCGATCGAGCAGGCCGCCACTCCGGGCCGGACCGCGCCCAGACCCAGGTTGGCGAGCGGCCCGTCGCTGGCCCCGACGACGACGGGCGTGCTCGCGGGCAGGCCCGTGGCCCGGGCGCTCGCGTCCGTCAGACCGGGCAGGACGGCGGTGGTGGGCACGAGCTCGGGCAGCTGCTCGGGCAGGATCCCGGCGTGGGTCAGGGCCTCGTCGTCCCACGCGAGCTCGTGGATGTTCATCAGCCCCGTGGCGGAGGCGACCGAGTGGTCCACGACGAGCGCGTCGCACAGCCGCAGCAGCACGTACTCCTTGACGCCGACCCAGAAGGCGATCCGCTCGCACAGCTTCGGCTCCTGCTCGTGGAACCACATGAGCTTGGTCAGCGGTGACATGGGGTGCACGGGGGTGCCGGTGCGCCGGTGCAGCGCGAGACCGCCCACGCTCGCGCGCAGCCGCTCCGCCTGCACGCCGGCCCGGGTGTCGGCCCAGGTGAGGAGCGGGGTGAGCGGCTCCCCCTCCGGTGAGAGGCCGAGCAGGCCGTGCATGGCGGAGCTGAAGGACAGCCCCGCCACCCGCTCCGCGCCGACCTGCTCGACCACTGCGCGCACCGTGGCCAGGACGGCACGGAGGATCAGCTGGGGATCCTGCACGGCGTGGCCGGGGTGGGGCTCCTCGAGGGGGTAGCCCTCCGAGGCGGAGGCGAGCTGCTCACCGCCCACCTCGAAGGCGACCGTCTTGGTGCTCGTGGTGCCGATGTCGACGCCGAGCACCACGGCACCGGCGGGGACGTCCGCGCCCGGTCCGGACATCAGCGCTCCTCGTCCCGGAAGGACACCAGGACCTTGCCGGAGGCCGAGGAGTCCCGGGCCGCGGCGAAGGCCTCGAGGGCCCGGTCGGCCGGGATCTCGTGGGTGACGACCTCCTCGATCTCCGGGTGGGCGGCCAGCAGCTCGATCGCCTCGTCGATCTCGTCGTCGAAGCGGAACGACCCGCGCAGCTGGAGCTCCTTGGACACGAGCGGGGCCAGGTTCACGGGCCGCGCCTCGTTGGGCACCATCCCCACCTGGACCACGACGGCGCCCCGGCGCGCGGCCGCCAGCGCCGGGCTCACGGCCGCGGGCACCCCGGAGCACTCCAGCACCACGTCGAAGGCCTCCACCGGGAGCTGCTCCGCCCCGA
>JAPSHS010000198.1 GCA_031179495.1 Kocuria sp.
AGGTGGTGGGGCTGATGTGCCTGCAGGTGTTCCTGGCCGGCCGGACCGTGCCCGAGCGCGAGCGGGCCGAGCTCGTGGCCGGCGCCCGCCGGCTGGGCGCCGCGTTCCAGAAGGTCAACTTCCTGCGCGACCTCGCCGAGGACTACGGCGAGCTCGGCCGCGTGTACTTCCCCGGTGTGGAGCCCGGCGGGTTCTCCGAGACGGAGAAGCACCGGCTCCTCGACGACATCGACGCCGACCTCGCCGCCGCCCGAGCGGTGGTCGACGACCTGCCCCTGTCCTCCCGCGCCGCCGTCCTCGCCGCCCACGACCTGTTCCGGGAGCTGTCCGTGCGGATCCGCGCCACCCCCGCCCGGGAGCTGCTGAGCTCCCGCATCCGCGTCCCCGACCCGCGCAAGGCCGCCCTCGCCGCGTCCGCGGTGGTCCGGGCGCGGACCCGCCGTCGCACCCCCGCCCCCCGCGGCCGCCGGGCCGTGGTGGTCGGGGCCGGGATCGCCGGGCTCGCCGCCGCGGGCCTGCTCGCCCGGGACGGCTGGGACGTCACCGTCCTGGAGCGGGGCACGACGACGGGCGGGCGGGCCGGGCTGCTCGAGCGGGACGGGTTCCGCTTCGACACCGGCCCCTCCTGGTACCTCATGCCGGAGGTCTTCGACCACTTCTTCCGGCTCATGGGCTCCAGCGCGGCGCAGGAGCTCGACCTCGTCCGGCTCGACCCCGCCTACCGGGTCTACGGCGAGCGCTACGAGCACCCCCTCGACATCCGCTCCGACCTCGAGGACACGGTGGCGCTGTTCGAGTCCGTGGAGCCCGGGGCCGGCGAGCGGATCCGCACCTACCTGGCCTCGGCCCGGCGGACCTACGAGCTGGCCGTCGGCCACTTCCTCTACACCTCCTACGCCGCCTTCACACCGCTGCTCAACCGCGCGGTCCTGCGGGGGCTGCCGGAGCTCGCGCGCCACCTGACCGGGTCCCTGCACGACTTCGCCGCCGCGACCGTCCAGGACACGCGGCTGCGGCAGGTGCTCGGCTACCCGGCCGTCTTCCTGGCCAGCGCGCCCCGGATGACGCCCTCGCTCTACCACCTGATGAGCTGGATGGACCTCGCCGACTCGGTGCAGTACCCGCGGGGCGGGTTCCGCCGCGTCGTCGAGGCCGCCGAACGGCTCGCCGTCGCCCACGGGGCGCGGATCCGGACCGGGGCCGACGTCGTGCGGATCCGCACCTCCCCGGCCTCCGCCGGCCCGGTGCGGGCCACCGGGGTCGTGTGGCGCGACGCGGACGGGACGGAGCACGAGCTCGCGGCGGACGTCGTGGTCTCGGCCGCGGACCTGCACCACACGGAGACGGCGCTGCTGCCGCCCGGGCTGCAGAGCTACCCGCAGCGCTACTGGGACCGGCGCCAGACCGGCCCGGGCGCGGTGCTCGTGATGCTCGGCGTGCGGGGGGAGCTGCCCCGGCTCCCGCACCACAGCCTGTTCTTCAGCGAGGACTGGGACACGAACTTCCGGGCGATCTTCGAGGAGCCCACGCGCGTGCCGGACCCGGCGTCCGTCTACGTGTGCAAGCCCTCGGCCACCGACCCCACCGTGGCCCCGGAGGGCCACGAGAACCTCTTCGTCCTCATCCCCGTGCCCGCCGATCCCTCCCTGGGCGCGGGCGGGCCCGACGGCACCGGGTCCCCGCGCGTCGAGGCCGTCGCGGACCGGGTGATCGACCAGGTCGCCGCGTGGGCCGGCGTGCCCGATCTGCGCGAGCGGATCGTGCTGCGCCACACGGTGGGCCCCGAGGACTTCCGCCGGGACTTCAACGCCTGGCGGGGCAACGTGCTGGGTCCCGCCCACGTCCTGAAGCAGTCCGCGTTCTTCCGGGGGGCCAACCGCAGCCGGAAGGTCGCCGGACTGCACTACTGCGGGGCCTCGACCATTCCCGGCATCGGCCTGCCGATGTGCCTGATCAGCGCGGAGATCCTGCTCAAGGACCTGCGCGGGGACACCTCCACCGGGCCTCTGGCCGAGCCCCTGGTGCCCCGCGGATGAGCTTCGCGTACCTGGGCTTCCTGCTGCTCAGCCTGGCCGGGATGGTGGTCCTGGACGTGCGGCGGAAGCTGTTCTTCGCCCACGACGCCCGGCGGGCGGCCCTCGTGCTCCTGGCGGGCCTGGTGTTCTTCCTGGCGTGGGACGCGGCCGGGATCGGCCTCGGGATCTTCCTGCACAGCCAGAGCCGCTGGGCGACCGGGTGGATGGTGGCCCCGCAGATCCCGGTCGAGGAGGTCGTGTTCCTCGTCTTCCTCTGCTACCTCACCATGAACCTGGTCCGGGTGGTGGAGCAGGTCCTCGCGCGGCGCTCCGCCGCGTCACGCCGGGAGGCGGACGCCCCGTGACCTACGCCCTGCTCATCCCGGTCTTCCTCGCACTGGCCCTGGCGCCGGCCGCCCTGCTGGTCCGCACGCCGTCCCCGGCGCCCCCGCCGCGCCGGGCCCTGGCCGTGCTCGGGATCTCCTTCGCGGTGCTGGCGGTGCTGACGGCCGTGTTCGACAACCTCATGATCGCCGCCGGGTTCTTCGACTACGGGGCCGGGCACATCACGGAGCTCCGGATCGGTCTCGTGCCGGTCGAGGACTTCGCCTACCCGCTCGCGGGCGTGCTCCTGCTGCCCGCGCTGTGGTGGGGACTCGCGGAGCGCGGACGGCTGGTCTCCACCGTGCGCACGCTGGTGGCCACCTCCCGGCCGGTCTCCTGGGTCAACACCGCCTTCCCGTTCGCGGCGGCCTACGTGATGACCACGGGGCGGGTGGACCTGCCCCTGGTGGCCGGGACCCTGTTCTTCCTCTTCCCGTACAACCTGCTGATGTACGGGATCAACGACGTGTTCGACTACGAGTCCGACCTCCGCAACCCGCGCAAGGGCGGGGTCGAGGGCGCACTCGTGGACCGGGCCGAGCACCGGACGGTCCTCGCGGGGGCAGTGCTGCTGGCCCTGCCGTTCCTGGTCTGCCTGTTCCTGCTGGGCGGGCCCGCCGCGGCCGTGGTGCTCGCCGTCAGCCTCTTCGCGGTCGTCGCCTACAGCGCCGGGGGGCTGCGGTTCAAGGAGATCCCGTTCCTGGACTCCGCGACCTCCGCGACCCACTTCGTCTCCCCGGCCGTCTACGGCCTCGCGCTCGCGGGGACGGGCTGG
>JAPSHS010000199.1 GCA_031179495.1 Kocuria sp.
CGTGACGCCGAGCTCCGCGATCTCGACCTCCCGCTGGTTGGCCAGGCGGGCGATCTCGCCCATCCACCACTTGCGGGCCGCGGACGGGGCGGCCCCGGCGGCGACGGTCTGCTCGATCTCGTCGAGGACCCCCGCGTTGACGACGTCGCGGAACTCCTCGTCGGAGAACCCCCACGCCGCCTGGAGCCGCTTGCGGCGCTCGGCCGGCGGCTCCGGCAGCTCCGCCCGCAGCCGCTCGATCCACTCCTCGTCCGTCACGACCGGCACGAGGTCCGGCTCGGGGAAGTAGCGGTAGTCGTCGGCGTCGGACTTCGGGCGCCCGCTCGTGGTGGAGCGGGTGTCCTCGTGCCAGTGGCGGGTCTCCTGCACGATCGTCCCGCCGGAGTCGAGCACGGCCGCGTGGCGCTGGATCTCGAAGCGCACGGCCCGCTCCACCGCGCGCAGCGAGTTCACGTTCTTCGTCTCGGAGCGGGTGCCGTACGTGGTCGCGCCCTTGGGCATGAGGGACACGTTGGCGTCGCAGCGGACGTTGCCGCGCTCCATCCTCGCGTCCGAGATGCCGAGGTTCTTGACGATCTCGCGGATGACGGCCACGTAGGCGCGGGCCAGCTCCGGGGCGCGGGAACCCGCGCCCTCGATCGGCTTGGTGACGATCTCGATGAGCGGCACCCCGGCGCGGTTGTAGTCCACCAGGGAGAAGTCGGCTCCCTGGATGCGCCCGGCCGCCCCGCCCATGTGGGTGAGCTTGCCGGCGTCCTCCTCCATGTGGGCGCGCTCGATCTCCACGGTGAACACCGTCCCGTCCTCCAGCTCCACGTCGACGGAGCCGTTCTCGGCGATCGGCTCGTCGTACTGGGAGGTCTGGAAGTTCTTCGGGGTGTCCGGGTAGAAGTAGTTCTTCCGGGCGAAGTGGGACACCGGGCGGATCTCGCAGCCCAGGGCCAGGCCGAGCTTGATCGCCGACTCCACGGCCACCCGGTTGACCACGGGCAGCACCCCGGGCAGCCCCAGGGAGACGGGGGTGACGTTGGTGTTCGGCTCGTCCCCGAAGACGTTCGGGGCGGCGTCGAACATCTTGGTCCGCGTGTTGAGCTCCACGTGGACCTCGAACCCGAGGACGGGGTCGAACTTCTCCATGGCCTCGTCGAAGGACAGGACCTCTTCGGTGGTCTGGGTCATCAGCGGGCTCCTCCCCGGACGGATGCGGACAGGGGGGACCCGGCGGGCAGCTGCCGGACCAGCTCGGCGGTGTCCGGCAGGTCCTTCCAGAGGGGCCCGCCCCAGCGGTCGGCGAGCAGGGCCTCGAGGCCGGCGCCGGCGCGGTAGAGCCGGGCGTCCTCGCGGGCCGGGGCCATGAACTGGATGCCCACGGGCAGTCCGTCCTCGGGGGCGAGGCCGCCGGGCACGGAGATCGCGGGCACGCCGGCCAGGTTGACGGGGATGGTCGCGATGTCGTTGAGGTACATCTGCATCGGGTCCGCGGACTCGTCCACGGCGCCGCGCTCGAAGGCCGTGGTCGGGGAGGTCGGGGAGACCAGCACGTCCACCTGCTCGAAGGCGGCGGCGAAGTCGCGCTGCACCAGGGTGCGGACCTTCTGCGCCGAGCCGTAGTAGGCGTCGTAGTAGCCGGCGGACAGGGCGTAGGTGCCCAGGATGATGCGGCGCTTGACCTCCGCGCCGAAGCCCGCGGCCCGCGTCGCGCCCATCACGCGCTCGATGGTCAGCGGCCCGTCCTCCGGCAGCACGCGGTGGCCGAAGCGCACGCCGTCGTACTTGGCGAGGTTCGAGGACACCTCCGAGGACATGATCAGGTAGTAGGCGCCCAGGGCGTAGCGGAAGTTCGGGGTGGAGACCGGCACGATCTCGGCGCCCGCGGAGCGCAGGAGCTCCACGGCCTCGTCGAAGCGCTGCTGGACCCCGGGCTGGAAGCCCTCGCCCGTGAGCTCCTCGACCACGCCGACGCGCAGGCCCTCGAGCCCGCCCTCGGCGGCGCCGGCCCGGGCCTGGGCCACGAGGTCGCCGACCGGGTCGGGCAGCGAGGTGGAGTCCTGCGGGTCGTGCCCGCCCACCACCTCGTGCAGCAGCGCGGCGTCGAGCACCGTGCGCGCGACCGGGCCCACCTGGTCCAGGGACGACGCCATGGCGATCACGCCGTAGCGCGAGACCCCGCCGTAGGTCGGCTTCACGCCGACCGAGCCGGTCAGGGCCGCCGGCTGGCGGATGGAGCCGCCGGTGTCCGTGCCCAGGGCCAGGGGCGCCTGGAACGCGGTGACGGCCGCCGCGGAACCGCCGCCGGAGCCGCCGGGGATCCGGGCGAGGTCCCACGGGTTGCCGGTGTCGCCGAACGCGGAGTGCTCGCTGGAGGAGCCCATCGCGAACTCGTCGAGGTTCGTCTTGCCCAGCATCGGCATCCGGGCGGCCCGCAGCCGGCGGGTCACGGTGGCGTCGTAGGGGCTCATCCAGCCCTCGAGCATCCGCGAGGCGGCGGTGGTGGGCTGGCCCTGGGTGACGATGAGGTCCTTGACCGCCACCGGCACGCCGGCCAGCTCGGGCAGCTCCTCGCCGCGGGCGCGGGCCGCGTCCACCTCGGCGGCCACGGAGAGGGCCTCCTCGGCGTTGACGTGCAGGAAGGCGTTGAGCCCGGCCTTGCCGCGGCTGCGGTCGGCCGGGTCGACAGGGGCGCCGTCGGTGTCCTGGATGCGGTCCAGGTGGGCCTGGACGACCTCCGTGGAGCTGACCTCTCCTGCGGCGAGCTGCCGGGCGAGCTCGGCGGCCGAGAGGCCGACGACGCCCTGGGGGGTACCGGTGTTCGTCATGCGGCTACCCCTCGTCCAGGATGGCGGGCACCTTGAACTTGCCCTCGGCGGCGTCGGGAGCGTTCCGGAGCGACTCCTCGGCGGTGAGGGTGTCGCCCACGACGTCGTCCCGGAAGACGTTGTGCAGCGGGATCGGGTGGCTCGTGGCCGGGACGTCCGGGCCGGCGGCCTCGCCGACGGACGCGACCGAGTCGACGACGAGGTCGAGCTCCGTCGCCATGGACCGCAGCTCCTCCTCGGTCATCTCGATGTGCGCGAGCTTCGCCAGGTGGGCGACCTGCTCGCGGGTGATCGCAGACATGCGCACTCCTGCTCGTGGTCGGGGTGGTTTCCGGTCCAGTCTAGCCGCGCGGTCC
>JAPSHS010000043.1 GCA_031179495.1 Kocuria sp.
CGAGGACCATCCGCACCTGGGGCCGGACGTTCGCGATCCGCAGGTCCCCGCCGGCCTGGCGGGCCAGCTTCAGGCAGCCGATGAGGGCGCCCAGGCCGGAGGAGTCCATGAACTCGGTGCCCCCCAGGTCGACGACCACGTGGGTGCTCCCGTCGCCGACGACCTGGGTCACCACCTCCCGGAGCTTCGGGGCTCCCACCATGTTGAGCCGTCCGGTGCCCGTGATGTGGGCGAACGTCGGCTTCTGCTCAACCGTGAACTGCATCGGCATTCCTCTCCTGCGGGTCGTGACCCGTGTATCTCGCGGCGGTGACGAGCACGCTCAGCACCACCATGTCGAAGGCGACCCAGGCCACGCTGACCAGGGTGCCCACCGGTTCGTTCAGTCCCGCCACCAGGCGGACCGTGCCCACCACGAGAGCCGCCGTGAGCAGTCCCAGCACCACCAGCTGCGGGCGGATCAGGTGCCACGCGGGGCCGCTGTCCTGCCGGACCTCCGGCGTGACCGCGGAGCCCAGCGGGCTGCCGAACCACACGTTGCGCGCGGCCGTGGTGCACGCCCTGATCCAGACGGGGAACAGGGCGAGGCCGCACCGCTGCCCGCGCCACGTGGGGATGCTGCGGCCCACCACCAGGATCAGCAGCTGGTGCACCACCATGAAGGGGATGAACCGGACGAAGAAGTCCGCGCCGAGGCTGGTGACGGGCAGCACGCCCAGGACCAGGTAGACGATCGGGGCGGCGAAGTAGACCACGGCCGCGAAGCCGCTGAGGCAGCTCCACGTGGTGGCGAAGTACATCAGCCGCTGCCCCGCACCGAGCCGGCGCTGCAGCAGCGGGTTCTCGCGCAGCAGCACCTGGGCGGTGCCCTGCGCCCGGCGCAGGCGCTGGGTGAGCACGGTCCCGAGGTCCTCGGGGGCCAGCCCGCGGACGAGCACCTCGTGGTGGTAGACGCTGCGCCAGCCCAGGCCGTGCAGGCGCATCGCGGTGGCCATGTCCTCGGTGGCCGGGATCGTGGCCAGGGGCATCACCGGCGGGGCCTCCGCGGGGCGCTCCACGGAGATCGCCTCGAGGACCTGGCGGACCGGCTCCACGGCCGCCAGCGGGGACAGGTCGCGGCGCGACATCCGGTCCACGGCCGAGGCGAGCTCCTCCGGCCACACCATGCCGTCCTCGGGGGGCAGGTCCAGGGCCGCGATCGAGGCGAGGTCCGCCTCGATCTGGGAGAAGTCCTGCGTGACGGTCCGCCGGGCGGCGGCGTCCACCTCCCGCTGCAGGCGGTGGGCCAGCTCGGTGAGCGGGGCGCCGGCCTTCAGATCGGCACGGGCCCGCCGGGCGGCGGCCTCGACGTCGTCGAGCATGCCCGCGACCACGGGGTGGGCCGCCTCCGGGGACTTCCGGGCCCGGCGCAGGGCCGCGCGGGTGCGGGCCAAGGAGTCCTTCACGTCCTGCTCGACCTCCCGCACGTAGCCGCAGAGCCCGAGCTGCAGGAGCGCCTCGCGGCGCAGGATCGCGTTGGAGCCGCAGAAGAAGGCGGCGTCCCATCCGTCCCTGCCCTGCTGGATGGGGGCGTGGAACAGCGGGGCCTGGCTGCCCAGCGGGTCGCGCGCGGGGACGTCGGCGAACCACTGCGGGGTCTGGACGAGCGCAGCCTTGCGGTCGTTGAACCAGCCGAGGGTCTTGTCGAGGATCCGCGGATCCGGCACCTGGTCGGCGTCGAGGACGAGCAGGAACTCGCCCTGGGTGAGCATCAGGGCGTTGTCGAGGTTCCCGGCCTCGGCGTGCCGGGGCCGGTCGGCCCGGTCCGCGCTGCGGGCCAGGTAGCCCAGCCCGTGCCGTGCGGCGAGCGCCTCCAGCTCGGGCCGGGCGCCGTCGTCGAGGATCCAGGTCTCGTGCGGGTGGCGGATCCGCTGCGCCGCCAGCGCCGTGTCCACGACCGTCTCCAGCGGCTCGTCGTAGGTGGTGATGAAGACGTCCACCGTGGCGCCCGGGGGCGGGGGCGGGGCGTCCCCCCGCCGCCGGAGCCGCCACACGGTGAGCCCGAAGAGCATCACGGCGATCAGGCTGTACGTCTCGGCCAGCACCAGCGGCACGGCGATCCACCACGCCGACCAGTTCAGCGACTCGAGCCAGCGCCAGGTCACGTAGTTGACGCCCAGCAGCACCGTCAGCAGGACCAGCAGCCGGACGAGGAGGCGGTTCACGCCACGCTTCCCTGTGCCGGCAGCCTCCGGAGGACCACCGC
This sequence comes from Kocuria sp., assembly GCA_031179495.1. GTDB lineage: Bacteria > Actinomycetota > Actinomycetes > Actinomycetales > Micrococcaceae > Kocuria > Kocuria sabuli. The sequence goes on from JAPSHS010000043.1 coordinate 2,246, forward strand.
GGTCACGTCGTCGCCCGCCGCGTCGTCGCCCGGGGCGTCGCCGCGGGCGAGGTCGAGCACGGCCGTGCAGACCGCCTGGGCGTCCGCGCAACGGGCGGTGGCCTCCGCCACGGCGCGCACGGCCTCGTCCACGTCCTCGTAGGCGTCGAGGAGCCCGTCGCTGACCACGACGAGGGCGTCACCGGGCGCCAGGACGAACCGGCCGGGCGTCCACTGCGTGCCGGGCACCGCGCCCACGGGCGGGCCGCCGGGGCGGAGCCGGTCGACGCCGTCCGCGCGGACGTGCAGTCCCAGGCCGTGGCCCGCGTCGACGTAGTCGACGACCCCGCGGGCGGTGTCCAGGCGGGCGTGGAAGAGCGTCACGAAGGAGTCGGAGTGGGCGAGGTCGCTCTCGAGGTGGCGGCAGGTGTCCCGGAAGGCCTGCTCCATGTCGGGCTGTCCGGCGGCCGAGCGCAGCACCGCCCGGACCGTGGCGGCGATGAGCGCGGCGCCCATGCCCTTGCCCATGGCGTCGGCCAGGGAGACCTGGAGCCCGCCCTCGGTGGCGTACCAGTCGAAGAAGTCCCCGCCCACGCTGCGGGAGGGCCGGCACGCGCCGGCGACGTCGTAGCCGGCCACGACCGGGGCGGACGCGGGCAGGAGGCTGCGCTGGACCTCGGCGGCGCGGCGCAGCTCCTCCGCGTCGGCCTGCTCGGCCCGGGCGCGCGGGCGGCGGAACATCGCCTCGATCCGCGCCTGCAGCTCGCGGGGGCTGAACGGTTTGCTGATGTAGTCGTCGGCCCCGAGCTCCAGGCCCTCGAGCCGGTCGATCTCGCCCGGGCGGGCGGTGACCATGAGGAGGTAGGCGTCCGAGAACTCCCGCACCCGCCGGCAGACCTCCAGGCCGTCGAGGTCCGGCAGGTTGAGGTCGAGGGTGATGAGGTCGGCGCCGTCGCGGCGGACGGCCTCGATCCCCTCACGGCCGGTGGCGGCCGTGGTCACGGTGAAACCGCGCATGCCGATGGTCTGGGCGAGGAGGTTGCGGATGTCGTCGTGATCCTCGATGACGACGGCACGGCGACCCTGGGGGGAGGGGGTCATGGCCCCATTAAGCCGCTAATCTTTGCAAATGTCATCCCGACCCTCCGGGGATGGCCCGCCCCTCGTCGGAAGTGATTCCCGTGGACCGCATGCGCACCGTCCTGTCCCTCGACCGGCTCAGCTTCCACGAACTGTCGATGCGCCGGCGCGTGCTGCTGAGCCAGCTGCCGTTCACCGTCACCACGGTCGTGCTCGTCCTCGGCATCTGGGTGGCGCACGAGCCCCTGCGGGACGACCTGCTGATCCACCTGGCGCTGGGACTGACCCTGGTGCTGACCGCCCTGTGCGTGCTCGTGCCGTGGGACCGGCTGCCCGACGGGGCGTTCCTGGCCGTCCCCGTCCTCGACTTCGTCCCCCTCACGCTGCTCCGGGAGGCGACCCTGACGTGGGTGACCGGGGTGGGCATCATGGCGGCGTTCCCCGTCGTCTGGCTCGCCGGCTCGGGGCGGCTGCCCCGGGCCGCCGCCCCGCTCGGCTTCATGCTGACCCTCGCCATGGTCTGGGTGCCGCTCTTCGCCCCGCCGCAGCCGCTCACCGCGCAGGTGCTCACGGCGCCGCTGCTGATCCCGCTCATGCTTCTGAGCATCGGGATCACCGTCCAGGTGCTCTCCAACAGCATGGAGGGCCAGAACGCCGAGCTGGAGGCCAAGGACGCGGAGCTGCGCCGCCTGCTGGCCGAGACGGCGCGCCGGGAACGACTGCTCCACGCGATCGTGGAGGCCGTGGACGTGGGGGTCCTCGCCGTCGACGAGGGCGGCCACGACGTCCTGATGAACCGCCGGCAGCGCCGGATCCACGAGCTCTCCATGCCGGACGGGATGCACGACGGCGCCGAGGCGGACCTGCACGTCCACGCGGACGGGGACGGGACGCCGCTGCCCGCGGAGCAGCGCCCGGCGGCCCGGGCCGTGCGCGGGGAGTCGTTCTCGGACTTCCTGGTCTGGGCCGGTCAGCCGCCCGTCCAGCGCGTGCTCTCCGTCTCGGCGCGGGTCATGCGCGACGACGAGGGACGCCCGGAGGGCTCCGTCCTGTCCTTCAACGACGTCACGGAGCTCGTGGCGGCGCTGCAGGCCAAGGACGACTTCCTGGCCGGGGTCTCGCACGAGCTGCGCACGCCCCTGACCTCGATCCGGGGCTACACCGAGCTGCTGGCCATGGACGACGGGCTCCCCGCGCACGTCCGCTCCGGCCTGGAGGTCATCGAGCGCAACGCGGACCAGCTGCTCGTCCTGGTGGAGGACCTGCTCCGCACGGCGAGCTCGGCACTGGAGCCGCAGCCGGTGCCCACCGACCTCGTCCAGGTGGTCGAGCAGTCCGTCGCCGCGGCCGGGCCCCGGGCCGCCGGTGGAGGGGTCGACCTGCACGTCGAGGCACCGCCGCGCCTCGTCCTGGACTGCGACCCCGTGCGCATCGGCCAGGTGCTGGACAACCTGCTCTCGAACGCGATCAAGTACTCGCCCTCCGGCGGGCCGGTCACGGTGCGCGTCACCCCCGCCGGGTCGGCCGTGCAGCTCCAGGTGGCCGACCGGGGCATGGGCATGCGGCCGGAGGACGCCGAGGAGGTGTTCGGCCGCTTCTTCCGCAGCACCAACGCCCGGATGAGCGCGATCCCGGGGCTGGGCCTGGGCCTGGCGGTCGCGCGCGAGATCGTCGAGCGCCACGGCGGCACCATCCGCTGCGACAGCGTGCTGGGGGAGGGCACGGTCTTCACGGTCACCCTGCCGGTGGCCGGGGCCGTTCCGGCCGGTGGGGGACGGCAGGAGGCGCTCCACCGGGGCGGCTGAGACGCGGTCCCGGCGACGACGAAGGCTCCGGACCCTGGTGGGTCCGGAGCCTTCCGCGGGGAGCCTCCTGTCGGAATCGAACCGACGACCTTTTCATTACGAGTGAAACGCTCTACCGACTGAGCTAAGGAGGCCTGCACGTCGCCGTCGGGGACGGGATCAGTGCAGCTGAAACTGTAGCAGAGAGCGCGGGGGCGCCCCCAATCCGGTCCGCACCGGTGCGTTGCGGACGTTCCCCGCGTGTTCATCCGCTCTTCGGCCGGGGCGCCTACCGGCGCCCCGGCGCGGGGCGCAGCATGGACGGACACGACGACGGGGCGGGCCGCTGGGGCCTCCCCCGGGACAGGAGGGCCCTGGTGGGCGAGACGGCGCGGGACCTCGAGCTGGCGTTCCTGGACATGTCCGGGACCGTGTTCCACGACAACGGGATCATGGAGCGGGCCTTCGAGCGGACGGTGACCGGTCTGGGCGTCGACCCGGGCTCCGAGCGGTTCGGGCGGATGCTCGACCACGTCCGCGGCACCCTGGGGCAGTCGAAGGCCGGGGTGCTCGGGCAGCTCTTCGCGGCGGAGCCCGAACGGGCGCGGCGGGCCGTTCGCGACTTCGAGCGCCACCTCGACGAACTCCTGGCCACGGAGGGCGTGTACCCCGTCGAGGGCGCGGAGCAGGCGATCACGGAGCTGCGCGGGGCCGGGCTGCGGGTGTGCCTGGCCACCGGCTACAACCGGCACAGCATGAACACGATCCTGGAGCGGCTGGGCTGGATGGGCCTCGCCGACCTCAGCCTGTGCCCCTCGGACGCGGGACGCGGACGGCCCTGGCCGGACATGGTCCTCACCGCGGTGCTGGCGCTGGACCTCGGCGACGTCCGCCGGGTCATGGTCGTCGGGGACACGGCGGCGGACATGCAGGCCGGACTGCGCGCCGGGTCGGCCGCCGTCGTCGGGGTCCGCACGGGCGCGCACTCCGCCGACGCCCTGCGTGCGGCCGGCGCGCACGTCGTGGTGGACTCCGTCCGGGACGTCCCCGGGCTCGTCGGGGTGCCCGCGGTCCGGTCCGGCTGAGCCGTGTCCGTCCGGAGGACCTTCCCGACGCGCCGGGAGGACGCCGCCGCGGTGCACTGGCATGCTGGTCGGGGGTCGTCGGCTCGCCGATCCCCGTCGTCGTCCGTCAGCACCTTCCCAGAGGACCCCATGGAACGCCCCGCCCCGTCCCCCCGCCGCTCGTGGCGGACCTCGCAGCGCGTGCTCCTCCTGGGGCTGCTGGTCTCGTTCGGGGTGCTCGGGCTCCTCGTCCTGCTGGCCGGGGTCCAGGCCGGGGTGAGCGCTGGGCACGGCCGCGCGGACCTGTGGCTGGAGGCCGCGGCGGTGACGGCCCCCGACGTCCGGGACCTGGCCCCGGGGCTCAGCTCGGAGGGCTACGACCTGGTCCACGTGGGCGTCACGGGAGCGGGGCCCTCGAGCATGGTCCTCTACGCGCTGACCCTGGCCCTCGGCACCGTGGTCTTCTCCGGCATCTGCTTCTTCCTCGCCTACCTGTGCCACCGCATCCACATCGGCGAGCCGTTCGACCGGGTCCTGACCGCGGGGCTCGCGGTCTGCTCGGTTGCGCTCGTGGCGCTGTCCCTGCTGGGCCCGTTCCTGTTCGCCGCGGCGCAGGGCAGGATCCTCGCCGGCCTCGGGGTGGAGCTCGGTCGGGCGCCGTTCGTCAACGGCTACTCCTTCGGGGACAGCGACGGCGTGCTGCTGGTCGTCGGGGTGTTCCTGGGCCTGCTGGCACTGGCCTTCCGCGCGGGGGCCTGGTACCAGCGCGAGGCGCCGGCGCAGGTCTGACCGGACGCGTCCGGGCGCCGGCGGTCAGTTCCGCGCGGGCGGGTCGAGGGACACGATCGCCAGGAAGCCGCGGCCGGTGAGCTCCGGGCTCTCCGGCTCGGCGCCGCGCACGGTGTCGTGGACCCCGACGTCCTCCGTCGTCCCGCCCGCCCTCAGCACGGCACGGCCGGAGAGCAGGACCGCCAGTTGATCCCCGAGGACCGGATGCGGCCTCTTCTTGGACAGCTCCACGACCACCACGTGCGCCCGGGCCGTCCCGCGCGCCGCCAGGACCTCGAGCGCGCGGACCGGGCCCGTGGGCAGCGCGGCGCCGACGGGCGCGTCGGCCGGGAGCCGGAAGGGCCGGTGCCGCTCCAGCCCCTGTTCCCGCCCGTCGACGTCGAGCACGAGCAGCTCGCCGTCGACGACGGTCAGCACGCGCTCCGCCCCCGCGGTGGCGGGCAGGGTGCCGGGGCGCTCGAGGTCGAGCAGCGACACCGTCCAGCCGTCGCCCTCCGGGCCCCCGGCGGCGATCCGGCGCACCGGCCGGTCCCCGCTGCGGGTGAGGGGCAGGTCTCCGGCGCGGAGCAGGACGGGGCCGGGAACGGGGGTCGGATCGGTCACGGGAGCCTCCGGTGATGGGTTGCGGGCGGGATCAGGTACAGGTCGTCCCCTCCTCGGGGAGCTCGCCCCCGAGCAGGTAGGCGTCGACGGCGTCCTGGACGCACTCGTCGCCGGACGTGTAGGCCGTGTGGCCGTAGCCGTCGTAGGTCAGCAGCCGCGCGTTCTCCAGCTGTTCCACGAGGGCCTCGGACCAGTGGTGCGGAGTCGCGGGGTCGTGGGTGGTGCCCACGACCAGGATCGGGTCGGCCCCCGCCGCGTCCACCGGAGCCTGCTCCGCCGGCTCCACCGGCCAGCCCTGGCAGGCGGCGGCGCCGTAGCCCAGGTAGGGACCGAAGGTCGGCGCGACCTGTTCGAGCTGCTCCTGGTGGCGGGCCATCTGCTCGGCGGTGACCGTCCCGGCGGAGCGGTCGAGACAGGTGACCGCCGTGAAGGCCATGGTGGTGTTGTTCGCGTACCGGCCCTCGGCGTCGCGCCCGTGCGTGGCGTCGGACAGGGCCAGCAGCCGGGAGAAGTCCCCGTCGAAGGCGCTCCCCAGGGCCTCGTTGAGCCGCGGGTAGCTCGTGGTCGTGTACAGCGGGCTCAGGATGCCCTCGACCACGTTCGTGGCGGTGACCCGGCGCCCGTCCGCCGCGGTCACGGTGCCCTCCTCGACCGAGGCGATGAGGTCCTGGATCCGGGCCGTCGCCCCGTCCACGCCCGACCCGTCGACCACGCAGCCGCGCATCTCGTCCTGGCACACCCGCACCCAGTGCCGCAGGTTCTCCTCGAAGCCCGCGGCCTGGTCCGCGGTGGCCTCCATGTCGCTGAGGGTCGGGTCCACGCCGCCGTCGAGCACGAGCCGCCCCACCCGTTCCGGGAACAGGTCGGCGTACACGGCGCCCAGGTGCGTGCCGTAGGAGAAGCCCAGGTAGGTGGTCCGCTCGTCGCCGAGGACCGCCCGCAGGACGTCCATGTCCCGGGCGGCGCTCGCGGTGTCCATCTCGGCCACCAGCGCGCCGGAGTTCTGCACGCACTGCGCCCCGAGGCGCCCGTACTCCTCGCGGATCTCGTCCGCGGGCCGCGACCGCGGGTCGAGCATCGGCTCGGCGCGCCACGCGTCCAGCTCGGCGTCGTCGAGGCACTCGATCCCCGCGGAGCGGCCCACGCCCCGGGGGTCGAAGCCCACCACGTCGTAGGCCCGCCGCACGTCGCGCGTGATCATGCGCTCGGCGTGGAGCATCGCGTCCACCCCGGAGGCGCCGGGACCACCCGGGTTGATGAGCAGGCTGCCGCGGGCGTCCCCGCCGGCGGGCAGCCGGGACATCACCACGGTGGTGGTCTCCCCGGCGGGGTTCTCGTAGTCCAGGGGCACCTCGACCTCGGCGCACCGGAGGTCGTCCTCCGCGCCGTTCGACCCGGCCCCGTACTCGCAGTCCCCCCAGTCGACCGTCTGGGTGTAGTACCGCTGCAGCTCCTCGGATACGCCCTCCAGGACGGCGCCGCTCGCGCCCCCGGAGGTGGGTCCGGCCGTGGCGCCGGGGGACGAGCAGCCGCTCAGGAGCAGGCCCGCCGCGGTCAGCGCGGCCGCGGTGGACCAATGGGTGCGGCGGGGTGGCACGGCGCGGCAGGTCATGGGGCTCCTCGGGGGACGGGAGTCGGACGGGGTCAGAGGAGGGAGACGGCCATCGCCTCGAACGCGAGCTGGGCGCTGACGTTGGTGCGGATCCGGTCGCGGGTCCGGCTGATCACGTCGATGCGCTGCAGGGTCTGCTCGGGGGTCGCGTTGGACGCGTGGTCCTGCAGCTGCTGGGCCAGGTGCTCGTTGACCAGGGCGGAGCCCGTGCGCAGCTGCAGGGTCAGGACGTCACGGTAGAAGGTGGTGAGGTCGATGAGGAAGCGGTCCAGGGTGTCCGTCTGGATCCGCCGGGACCGCCGCTTCTGGTCCGCCTCGAGCCGGTTCAGGGCCCCGCGGATGGCCGGCGGGACCCGGCCCGACTCCGGGGCGCCGAGCGCCACGAGCAGCTGCTTGCGCTCCGACTCGTTGCGGGCCTCGGCGTCCGCCTGGGACTCCTCGACCGCGATCTTGTGCAGCCGGTCCGCGGCGCGCACGGCGTCCGGCACCCCGGAGAGCTTCAGCGGCATGGACACGACCTCCTGCCGACGCGTCCGGGCGTCGTCGTAGAGGGCGAGCCGCTTGGCGATCCCCACGTGGGACTGGGCCAGCCGGGCGCTCTCCTGCGCGCGCTGCCGGGGCACCCCGTGCCGGCGGATGAGCAGCTCCGCCACGTCCTCCACGGCGGGCACCTTCAGCGTGGCGGGACGGCAGCGGGAGCGGATGGTCACGAGCACGTCCATCGGGCTCGGGGCGCACAGCAGCCAGATCGTGTTCGGCGGGGGCTCCTCGACGGCCTTGAGCATGACGTTCGAGGTGCGCTCCACCATCCGGTCGGCGTCCTCGATCACCATCACGCGCCAGCGGCCCACCGAGGGCCGGTCCTGCGCGCGGACCACGAGCTCCCGGGCCTCGTCGATGGTGATCTGCGGGTTCTCGGTGACGAAGTGGGTCAGGTCCGCGTGCGAGCTCGCCAGGACCGTGCGGCACGCGCGGCAGTGCCCGCAGCCGCGGTCTGCCGGCGCCTCCTGCTCGCACAGCAGCGCCGCCGCGAAGGCGAGGGCGGCGTTGGAGCGGCCGGAGCCGGGCGGGCCGGTGAACAGCCACGCGTGGGTGGGCCGGTCCTCCTGCGCGGCACGGCGCAGCTGCGCCACCACGGTGTCCTGGCCGAGCAGCTGGTCCCACACGCTCACGACGCCGCCTCCGCGACCACGGCGGACCGGGGCAGCCCGGCGAGACGGTCCCGGACGGCGGCCTCGAGCTCCTCGGCCGGCCGGGTCGCGTCGAGCACGAGGTAGCGCCCCGGGTCCCGGCCGGCCAGCTCGAGGAAGGCCTCGCGGTTGGCGTCGTGGAAGGTGTCGGGCTCGAGCTCCAGCCGGTCGCCGGGGGTGCCGTCGCGCGCCTCGCGGCGGGCGCGGCCCGTGCCGGCCGGGACGTCGAGGAGGACGGTGAGGTCCGGGACGAGCCCGCTGGTGGCCCAGGCGTTGAGCTCGGCGACGCGGTCCACCCCGAGGCCCCGGCCGGCGCCCTGGTAGGCGGCGGAGGAGTCGGCGAACCGGTCGCAGACCACGGTCCGCCCGGCGGCGAGGGCGGGGCGGATCAGCTGCTCCACGTGGGCGGCCCGGGCCGCCGCGAACAGCAGGGCCTCGGTGCGGGCGTCGAGCGGGCCGTGCGCCGGGTCCAGCACGAGGGCCCGCAGCCGCTCGCCCAGCGGGGTGCCCCCCGGCTCCCGGGTGCGCACGACGTCGTGCCCCTCCGCGCGCAGGGCGTCCGCGAGCCGGCGGGCCTGCGTGGACTTCCCGGCGCCGTCCCCGCCCTCGAACACGACGAAGACCCCGCGTCCGGACGGTGCGGGGGAGGGCTGCGGAGCGGGAGCCGGTCGGGGAGTCACCCCCTCAGCCTATCGACCGCGGGGGACAGCGGGTGCCCCGCCGCCCGCCGCCGGGGAGCCCGCGGGCCGATAGCCTGTGACCATGACTGCGCGTCCCGAGATCCCGCCCGCCCACTCCACCGCCTCCCTGCGCCCGGACACCGTGGTGGTGGCCGGCGGCCGGCCCGTCCCCGAGCACGACGCCCCGGTGGGGCCCTCCATCGTCCTGACCTCGACCTACCGGGGGGCCGGCGGCCTCGACGGCGCCGACCGCGCCTACGGGCGCTACACCAACCCCACGTGGGAGGACGTCGAGGAGGTCCTGGCCCGGCTCGAGCAGGCGCAGCAGCCCGGACTGCTCTACGCCTCGGGGCTGGCCGCGATCGCGTCCGTGCTCGCCCTGGTCCCGGCGGGCGGGTGCCTGGTCATGCCCCGGCACAGCTACCAGGGCTCCCTGGCCCTGGCCGCCGACCTCGAGTCCCGCGGGCTGCTGACCGTCGTCACCGTGGACGTCGCGGACACCGGGGAGGTGGTGGCCGCCCTCGACGCCGCGGACCTGCTCTGGCTCGAGAGCCCCACCAATCCCATGCTCGAGGTCGCCGACCTCCCGGCGCTGCTCGCGGCGGCCCGGGAGCGCGGCGTGCTCACGTGCGTGGACAACACCTTCGCGACGCCCCTCGTGCAGCGCCCGCTCGAGCACGGCGCCGACGTGGTGGTGCACTCCGTGACCAAGTACCTGGCCGGGCACTCCGACGTCGTCCTGGGGGCGGCCGTCACCTCCGATCCCGGCCTGCGGGACCGGCTGAAGGCGCACCGCTCCCTGCACGGGGCGATCCCCGGTCCCTTCGAGGCCTGGCTCGCGCTGCGGGGGATGCGCACCCTCGCGCTGCGGATCGAGCGCTCCTCGGCCAGCGCGGGGGAGCTCGCCCGCCGGCTGCAGGAGCACCCGGCCGTGCTGGAGGTCCGCTACCCGGGCCTGCCCGGGGACCCGGGGCACCAGCGCGCCGCCGCGCAGATGGACGGCTTCGGCTCCGTCGTGGCGATCGTGCCCGCCGGGGACGTCGGCGCCGTCGAGGCGGCGGTGGACAGCCTGCGCGTGTGGACCCCCGCGACCTCCCTCGGCGGCGTGGAGTCGCTGATCGAGCGCCGACGCCGCCACCACGAGGAGCCGCGCAGCGTGCCGGAGACGCTCCTGCGGCTGTCGGTGGGCATCGAGAACGTCGAGGACCTCTGGGAGGACCTCGACCGCGCCCTGCGCGCGATCGACCGGTAGGCTGGGTCTCGTGGATTATCCCTGGGTCTTCTCACTCGTGCGTCTCATCGACATCGCCCTCGCGCTGGTCGTCGCGGGCCTCGCCGTCTGGGCCTTCGTCGACTGCCTGTCCAAGGCGCCGGAGCAGTTCCAGCGCGCCTTCAAGCGCACCAAGGGCTTCTGGCTCGCGCTCACCGGGGGCTCCCTCGCGTTCACGGTGTTCACGCTGCTGCTCAACCCCAGTCTGTTCATCCTGCTCATCGCGGGCACGGCCGTGGGTGTCTACCTGGCGGACGTCCGTCCGGCCGTGGGCCTCGAGTCCAAGGGCCCCAACAACTGGTGACCGGCCCCGGGGTGCCCGCTTGTCCTGCGCCGACGGCCGGATGGAAGAATGGGGCCATGGCTACTGAATCAGCACCGCACAAGCTCGTCCTGCTCCGTCACGGGCAGTCCGACTGGAACGAGAAGAACCTGTTCACCGGGTGGGTCGACGTCGACCTGACCGAGAAGGGACGGGAGGAGGCCGTCCGCGGCGGCGAGCTGCTCGTCGAGAAGGGCATCGCCCCCGACGTCCTGCACACGTCCCTGCTCCGGCGGGCGATCTCCACCGCGCACCTGGCGCTGGACCGGGCGGACCGGCACTGGATCCCCGTCAAGCGGTCGTGGCGGCTCAACGAGCGCCACTACGGTGCGCTGCAGGGCAAGGACAAGAGCCAGATCC
>JAPSHS010000200.1 GCA_031179495.1 Kocuria sp.
CCTCAACAGAGGAGAGCCGTGGGCTGAGCGGCTTTCAGAACACGGGTGCCGCAGACGGTGCACCCCCCAGTGCGTCCGAATCGGTCCGACCCGTGCAATTTCCCCCATTGCTGTGGTTTCCACCACGGTCGCAACTTTATCCGACCCGGTGCCCTCTCCGCACCAGGTGTCCCCAGGAAATTGTCAGGAAGGCCCGGAGCAGCCCCCGCCGCGGGGTCGCGCCGGTGCACGAGCACGGGTCCCGAAGGCCGTGCGCCACCGGGAAATCGCGGCTGACCAGGGCGTCCGCGCCCGGTCCCCGGCGAGGAGCGAGCCGGTACCTCGGCCCTGCGTCCGCCTAAGTGGGGACAGGCAACGGCCTGCCCCGGGCCGTTCCCGGCGCTTCTCAGGCCACGGTCGTGTTGAACACCAGCCCGAGCCCGTAGGTGGCCAGGGCCGCGCCGTAGCCGATGGCCAGCTGGCGGAGTCCCCGCTTCCACGGGGACGCCCCGGAGAGCAGGCCGACCAGGCCGCCGGTCACCAGCAGGGCCAGGCCGACCAGCACGAGCGCCAGGACCATCGCGGGGAAGCCGGTCAGGCCCACCAGGTACGGGAGGATCGGGATCACGGCACCCGAGGCGAAGAAGCAGAAGCTGGAGCCCGCGGCCCCCAGATCGGTGCCCAGCGCCACGTGCTCCCGCTGCTCGGGCTCGTCCTCGGCCGGGTCCTGGAAGGAGCGGGACGGGTCGCAGTCGCAGTCGAAGAAGCCCAGCCGCTCCGCGGCCCGGTGCTCGGCGGCCTCCTCGCTCATGCCCCGTGCGCGGTAGATCAGCACGAGCTCGTTGGTGTCCAGGTCCAGGTTCGGGGCGACGTGCAGGGTGACCTGGGTGGGCTGCGAGGCGTCGAGCAGCTCCCGCTGGGACCGCACGGAGACGAACTCGCCGGCGCCCATGGACAGGGCGCCCGCGAACAGGCCGGCGACCCCGGCGAAGAGCACCATCGCGGGGGAGGTCCCGGTGGCGCCCACGCCCATGACCAGGGCCAGGTTGGAGACCAGGCCGTCGTTGGCGCCGAAGACGGCCGCCCGGAAGTTCCCGGAGAGCTTGTGCCGGCCCTCGGTGGCCAGCGCCCGGACGATCTCCTCGTGCACGGCCTCGTCCGCGGCCATGGCGTCGGACGCGTCCTGGTCCTCGTCGTAGGGCGAGCGGCTCTCGGCGCGCTGGAGCAGGGCCAGGACGAAGACGGAGCCGAAGTGGGCGGCGAGGAGGATCAGCAGCCGGGAGTACAGGGACGGGCGGGCGCCGGTGGAGGCGTGCGGGCCGAGCAGACGCACCCAGTGCTCGGCGTGGCGCTGCTCGGCCTCCGCCACCTGCTGCAGGATCTCCGCCTCGCGCCCGGAGCTGCGGGCGGCCAGGAGACGGTAGATCCGGGCCTCGGCCCGCTCCTCCGCGAGGTACTTCCGCCACCGGCGGATCTGGCTGCGCTCCGGCGGCCGGTGGAGGGGGTGCTTCCCGGAATCGGGGGAGGCGGCAACGGGTTCGGGGTTCATGGGGCCTTCCTCGGGCCCGGCGCGGCGCACGGCGCGGGGGCCCTGACGGGGGGTGGGGATCAGTGCGGAAGGTCTCGTCCGCCCGCGGGTGCGGGTGGGCTGCCGTGGCTCCTCGTCGGGACCGGGACGGCGACAGACCGACGGGTGCACAGCACCCGGGAACTGCTTCCCTCCGCTTCCCGCCGAGTGTAGACCGGAGGGCTCGGCCCGTGATTTCGGTGCACCGAAGCCGCGCGGTGGCGGCAGGCGCTCAGGAGTCGACGCTGTCCGTGGTGGCCGGGGCGCGCCACCGCCGGCCGTCGGGGGAGATCACGGAGCTCTCCTCCCGCGTCTCCGCGGGGAAGGAGCCCACGCCCCAGTGGAACCGGTAGGGGTCGGAGCAGCCCCAGCCGAAGCGCAGGCCCTCGACGAGCTTCTGCGCCGCCTCCGAGAAGCCGAGCGGCTCCGTGGTCCACGGCTGGTTCCAGGCCGTGGGCTCGTTCCACTCGTCCTCGTGGAAGAACGTGGCGTCCACGGGCCATTCCGCGTGGGTCAGCTGGCCCCCCGAGACCACGGCGCACTCCACGCCGTGGGGACCCACGCCGGCCCAGGCGACCGGCGCCTCCGAGCGCTTGTCGTAGCGCTCGTACTCGAGCACGAGGAAGTCGTTCCAGGGCAGCCGGGCCAGCACGGTGGCGACGAGCCGCCGGAGATCCTCCCACACGTCCTCGTCGACGACCTCGACGGTGGTGCCGGCGCCGACCACGCCGATGCCTGCGCGGCCGAGCATCTCCTGGGCCTCGGGCGTGGCCAGGTCCGACCAGGTCCGTGTGTCCGAGAAGCCCTCGCCGATCGGCTCCCCGGCCGGCTGGCGGTCCGAGGCGAAGCGCATGGCCTCCTCCCAGGAGCCGAAGAACCGCCGGACGCCGTCGAAGTAGGGCCGGCGCGCGCTGGCGGCCTCCTGCTCGACGACCCACCGGCCGTAGCGCGCGGTGGTGGGGTGGTGGCCGGCGCTGCGGCAGTGGGAGAGGAAGGCCGTCACCGCCGCGGCGTACTCGTCCTCCGTGAAGACGTGCTCGGGGGCGGGCTCGGCGCTCGCGCGCAGGCCGGTCCGCTCGAGCGCCTGGTCCCAGTGACCCTCGCCCAGTCGCCGGGAGACGGCGCGCTCGGGCAGGGGCCAGTGGTGGGCGATGGTGCACAGGAAGTTCGCCTCCGTGCACAGGTTCAGCCGGGCCAGCTCGTAGCCGTGCGCGCTGAGCGGCGGGCACGTGGCGCCCTCCCGGGTGCAGTGCTGCTGGGCCGCGCCGATGAGGCCCAGGGCCCGCTGGGTGGCGGCACCGTCGGGGTCGGAGGTCGCGAGCAGCGCGGTGACGTCGCGGACGACGTCGGTGCTGAGGTTCAGCGCCGCGTAGTCGGGGGCGGGGCTCAGCCCGAGGTACTGCGCCATGACCAGCCACACGCCGGCGGCGGCGGCGCCGTCGTTGATCTCGGGGGCTACGGCCTCGTGCGCGAAGCGCTGGCCCAGCTCGGCGATCGCCGCGTCCAGCAGGGCGGTCGACGCCTCCGGGAACAGCAGCTGGAAGCGCACCCGCACCTGGCCGCGCGTCATGCCGCGGTCGGCCATGGCGCGGAGCAGGGGGCCATAGCGT
>JAPSHS010000201.1 GCA_031179495.1 Kocuria sp.
GCGGCGGCGGGCGGGGCGGGGCGGTCGGGGACGATGAGCTTGTCGGCCAGTTCCAGGACGATCCGGCGGGCGCCCTTGGGCCCGATGCCGGGCACCGTGGTGAAGGCCTTGGGGTCCCCCTGGGCGATGGCGCGGTGCACCTCGTCGGGCCCGAGCACGGAGAGCACGGCCAGGGCCGTGCGCGGGCCCACGCCGCTGATCCCGAGCATGATCTCGAAGACCTCCCGCTCGGCCGGGCTGCGGAAGCCGAACAGCAGCGGGGACTCGTCCTTGCGCGCCACGTACGCCGTGTCGAGCCGGACCTCCCCCCCGATCCGCAGACCGGACAGCGTCTCCGGCGTCGCCTGGACCTGGACGCCGAAGCCGCCCACCGCCACGACGGCGGCGGTGAGGCCGACGTGCTCGACCTGTCCCGTGATGGACGCGATCACCGCGCGCCTCCTTCCCGCGCTCCGGCGGCGGCCGGGAACGGTCGATCGAACACATCTACGAATACGGACTCGCGGGCCACTGTAGCAGGGTGCACGGACTCAGCCTCCCCCGCCCCGGCGGGCCCGGGCCTCCGCCTCGGCCCAGGCCCGCTGGGCCGGGGTCATGCCGCTGCGGGCGGAGGCGAGGGGGCGGGCGCCCTGGTGCGTCTCGGTGCGGGCCGTCGCGTCCACGCCCGTGCCGCCCCCGCGCCAGCCGTGGCAGATGGCGATCGCCAGCGCGTCGGCGGCGTCGGCGGGCCGGGGCGCCTCCTCGAGCCGGAGGATGCGCACGACCATCCGGGCCACGGAGGACTTGTCGGCCCGTCCCTCGCCGGTGACCGCGGCCTTGACCTCGGACGGGGTGTGCCACGCGACCGGCACGCCGTGGCGGGCGGCCGAGGCGATCACGGCCCCGGAGGCGTGGGCGGTGCCGATGACCGTGTTCACGCTGGTCTGGGCGAACACCCGCTCCAGGGCGAGGACGTCGGGGTGGTAGCGCTCGATCCACCGCTCGGTGGCCTCCCAGATCCGCAGCACGCGCACGTCGAGCGGGTCGGCCGCCTGCGTGCCGGCGACGCCGACGTCGACGAAGGACGCGGTGCGGTTGCCGGCCATGTCGATCAGGCCGAACCCGCACCGCGTCAGTCCCGGGTCGACCCCGAGGATCCGCTGCGTGGCCGTGGTCAGTCCTCGGAGTCGAGCTGCGCGAGGACCTCGGCGGGGATGTCCGCGTTGGAGTAGACGTTCTGCACGTCGTCGAGCTCCTCGACGGCGTCGGCCAGGCGCAGGAACTTGCGCGCCCCCTCCGCGTCCAGCTCCACGAGCATGCTCGGGCGGAACTGCGGGTCGTCGTTGTTGTACTCGAGGCCCGCCGCGTCGAGGGCGGAGCGGATCGCCGGCAGGTCGGTGGCCTCGGAGACGACCTCGAAGACGTCCTCCTGCTCCACGACCTCGTCCGCGCCGGCGTCCAGGACGGCCATGAGGACGTCGTCCTCGGACAGCCCGTCGGTGCGGGCCACCTCCACGACGCCCTTGCGCTCGAAGAGGAACGCCACGGAACCGGAGTCCGCCATCGTGCCGCCGTTGCGGGTCACGGCCACGCGCACCTCGGAGGCGGCGCGGTTCTTGTTGTCCGTGAGGCACTCGATGTACAGCGCCGTGCCCTGCGGGCCCCGGGCCTCGTAGATGATCTCGGTGTAGTCGACGACCTCACCGGTCAGCCCGGCCCCGCGCTTGATCGCGCGGTCGATGTTCGCCACCGGCACCGAGTTCTTCTTGGCCTTCGACACGGCCAGGTCCAGCGCCGGGTTGCCCGCGGTGTCGGGCCCGCCCATGCGCGCGGCCACCTCGATGCCCTTGATGTACTTGGCGAAGGCCTTGGCGCGCTTGGCGTCGATCGCGGCCTTCTTGTGCTTGGTCGTGGCCCACTTGGAGTGTCCTGACATGCGTTCCTCCTCGGAAGTCGTGCGGGAAGTCGTGACGGGACGTCGTGCTCGATGATCCGGTGGTCTCGGGAGCCCTCGGCCGCCGTCCCGACGCGGCCCGTCCCGGCGGCGGGCCGGGACGGGCCGGAAAAGTCCTGGTCCATTCTACCGGGTGCGGGGCCGCCCGGACCCGGCCGGCGCCGACGGTCCGGCGCGGACCCGTCAGCGCGGACGGCTGCGGGCGACCTCGCGGGCGTGCTCGGCGAGCGTGTCGTCCAGCGGCTCGGCGTCGAAGGCCCCGAAGCGGCGCTCCACCGCGGCCCGGATGAGGTGGTCCGCCACGGCGGGGTTCTTCGGCAGCATCGACCCGTGCAGGTAGGAGGCCACCACGTGGTGCACGCGCGCCCCCTCGGTGCCGTCCTCCCCGTTGTTGCCGGCGCCCTTGCGGACCGTGCCGAGCGGGGCCTGGCCCGGGCCCAGCCGGGTGATCCCCGAGTGGTTCTCGTAGCCCACCACGGTGCCGAACTCCGGGGACTCCAGGACGATGTTGCCGATCAGCCGCGTCGGCCCGCCCACCGTGGTGAGGTCGAGGATCCCGATCCCGGGCAGGGTCTGCCCGGCACCGGTGCGGAACTCGTGGCCGAACAGCTGGTAGAGCCCGCAGATCGCGAGCATGGGCACGCCGTCGGCGGCCATCGACCGCAGCTCGGGGGCGATCCGCTGCAGGTCCTCCTGCACCCGGAACTGCCCCGAGTCCTGGCCCCCGCCGCCCACGAGGAGGTCGGCGTCGCCGGGGAACGGGTCCCCCGGGTCGTGGTCGGACAGCCGCACGGCGTAGCCGTACCTCTCGAGCCGGCGCTTGAGGGTCAGGGTGTTGCCCCAGTCGCCGTAGATGTTCATGTCCCGGGGGTAGAGCTGGACGAGGTGGACGGTGCGGTCGGTCATAGGGGGCTCCGCTCAGATCTCGGCGACCTCGGCCACGCGGGACAGCTCCCGGCGCAGCTCAAGCATGGACGTGTAGGTGCAGAAGACGCGCATGGGCCGGTCGCCGGCCGCGGCCACGAAGCGCCGCAGCGCGTCGCCGAGGGCGGGGACGACCTGGTGCACGGGGACCTCGTCGTAGTCCAGGCGCAGCGCCATGTCCCACGCCCGGGTGCCGCCGACGACGTCCACCCCGCCGTCGCGCAGGGAGTGGAAGTCCACGTCCCACAGCCAGGAGACGTCCCGGCCGTCGGCGTACTCGTCGTTGATGGTGA
>JAPSHS010000202.1 GCA_031179495.1 Kocuria sp.
CCGCGCCGGGCTGCACGTGGCCGGCTTCGGGCTGATCATGGAGCTCACCGACCTGCGGGGCCGGGGCCGGCTCGGCGGCCACCGCGTCCGGGCCCTGTACCGCGTCTGACCGGCCCCGTCGCCGCCCGCGCTGGTCCTGTTACGCGGCGCTCGGTCGCGCGACCGGAGGATCGTCGTGCGTACCGGTAGACTCGTTGGTCTGTTCGATCCGGAACGAGGTGTCCACCCATGGCAGAGACCGTCGCCACGATGGCGGCCGAGCAACTTGCTGTCGAGCGCGCGTACGTCGCGAAGCTCTACGACCGGCTCGACGAGCTGCGGGCCGAGAAGGCTGCGGAGCTCGCAGCCGTGCACCGCAGCGAGTCGGCCGGCAACCACCAGAACCGCGCGGAGCGCGACGCGTTCGCGTCCCACTACGAGGACCGCCTCGCCCAGCTGGAGGCCGTGGACCACCGTCTGGTCTTCGGCCGGCTGGACACGCACGAGGGCGACCGGCGCTACGTCGGCCGCATCGGCCTGGCCACCGAGGACCACCAGCGGCTGATGGTGGACTGGCGTGCCCGGGAGGCGGCCGCGTTCTACCAGGCCACCGCACAGAACCACATGGGCGTCCGCCGGCGCCGGCACCTGATCCTGGAGGGCCGTGAGGTCGCCGCCCTCGAGGACGACGTGCTCGATCCGGAGATGCTCGACGACGAGGGCGTGCTCCACGGGGAGGGCGCCCTGCTCGCCGCGCTGAACCAGAAGCGCACCGGGCGGATGTCCGACATCGTCGCGACGATCCAGGCCGAGCAGGACAAGATCATCCGCGCCCCGCTGCCGGGCGTGCGGGTGGTGCAGGGCGGGCCCGGCACCGGCAAGACGGCCGTGGCGCTGCACCGGGCCGCGTACCTGCTCTACGAGCACCGGGAGCGGCTGCGCAAGGCCGGCGTGCTGATCGTGGGCCCGTCGTCGTCGTTCCTCTGGTACATCGAGCGGGTGCTGCCCGCGCTGGGGGAGACCGGCGTGGTCATGTCCTCGCTCTCGGAGCTCTTCCCCGGCGTCTCCGCCGCCCCGGAGCGGGATCCGCTGACCGCACGGCTGAAGTCGGGTCTCGACATGGTCGACGTCGTCGCCCGTGCGGTGCGCGACCGGCAGAAGGTCCCGGTGCAGGCGCAGGTCCTGCGCGTGGACAGCCACCGCGTGACGCTGACCCCGCGGATGGTCAAACGCGCCCGGGACAAGGCCCGCGCCACCGGCAAGCCGCACAACGAGGCGCGCAACACCTTCGTGAAGATCGTGCTGCGCGAGCTCACCGAGCAGCTCGGCGAGCACCTGAACACCACGAGCGGCAACGTCATGGACCGCTCCTACCTCGCCGAGGACATCCGGCAGGCCCGTGACGTGCGGATCGCCCTGAACCTGGCGTGGATGCCGCTGTCCCCCCAGACGCTGGTCGACCAGCTGTTCAGCAAGCGGCACTACCTCGAGTCCGCCGCCCCGCACCTGGAGCCCGCGCAGGTGGACGCGCTCCTGCGCCCGGCCGGTGCCCCGTTCACGGTGGCGGACGTGCCGCTGCTGGACGAGGCCGCCGAGCTGCTGGGCGACTTCGACGCGGCCGGGGTGCGGCGGCGGGCCGAGTCGGAGCGCGAGCAGCGCAAGGCCACGGACAACGCCGAGCACGCGCTGCAGAACATGCACCAGAGCCTCGAGGACGTCGGGGCGGACGGCATCGTGACCGCGGCCCAGCTCACGGACTTCAACGCGGTGACCCAGCACCGCATGACGGCGGCCGAGGCGGCCACCGCCGACCGCACCTGGGCCTACGGGCACGTGGTGGTCGACGAGGCCCAGGAGCTCTCGCCCATGCAGTGGCGGGTGCTGATGCGCCGGTGCCCCATGAAGTCCTTCACCGTCGTCGGGGACATCGCCCAGGCGGGCTCTGCCACGGCCGCGCACAGCTGGCGTGACGCCCTCGAGCCGTTCGTGGGGGAGCGCTTCGTCCTGGACGAGCTCACCGTCAACTACCGCACCCCCGCGGCGATCGCGGAGGCCGCCGTCGACGTCGCCCGTGCCGCCGGTCTGGAGATCTCCGCGCCGCGGGCCGTCCGGGACGGCGAGCCCCCGATCGTCACCCGGGTCGGCGCGGCGGACGCGGCCGGTGCCGTCCTCGACCAGGTCCGGACCGAGCTCGAGCTGGTCAACGGCGGGCTGGTGGCCGTGATCGTCCCCGAGGACCGGGTGCAGGAGCTCGGCACCGCGCTGGCCCGGGAGCTGCCCGGACTGGTCGGTGCCGGGGTGCGCCGCCTCGACCGGCAGGTCGTGGTGCTCTCCGCCTGGGACGCCAAGGGCCTGGAGTTCGACTCGGTCGTGGTCCTGGAGCCGCAGGCGCTGCTGGAGGAGGTCGGCGGCGGGGTGGGCAACCTCTACGTGGCCATGACCCGCCCCACCCAGCGGCTGCGCGTCGTGGCCTCCGGCGAGCTGCCGGCCGGCCTCGACCGCTTCTGATCCCGGGGCCGAGCCGGGCCGGGGCGCGGACGGGACGCCCGTCCGCGCCCTGGTACCTTGGAATCCGTGTCGAACGCTATTGATCTGAACTCCCAGCACAACGACCCGGCCTTCGCCAACATCTGGCAGGAGCTGCGGTGGCGCGGTCTGGTGCACGTGTCGACCGACGAGGCGGCGCTCGAGGCGTCGTTGTCGGAGGAGAAGCTCACCTACTACTGCGGGTTCGACCCCACCGCCGCGTCCCTGCACCTGGGCCACCTGGTGCAGCTGCTGCTCATGCGCCGGCTCCAGCTGGCCGGGCACCACCCGATCGGACTGGTGGGCGGTTCCACCGGCCTGATCGGCGACCCCCGGCAGAGCTCCGAGCGGATCCTCAACTCCAAGGAGACCGTGGCGCAGTGGGTGGGGCTGCTGCGCGGGCAGGTCGAGCGGTTCCTGTCCTTCGAGGGCGAGAACCGCGCCGTGATGGTCAACAACCTGGACTGGACCTCCCAGCTGTCGGCGATCGACTTCCTGCGCGAGATCGGCAAGCACTTCCGGGTGGGCACGATGATCAAGAAGGAGATCGTCGCCAAGCGCCTGCACTCGGACGAGGGCATCTCCTACACGGAGTTCAGCTACCAGATCCTGCAGGGCCTGGACTACCTGAACCTCTACCG
>JAPSHS010000203.1 GCA_031179495.1 Kocuria sp.
GCGGCCGGGTCGGCGGGGTCAGTAGGCGAAGGACCGGTCCAGGGCCTCGAGGATCCGGTCGAGGTCCGGCACGTACTGGTCCTCGACGGCCGCCACGGGGTACGGCAGGTGGAAGGCGCCCACCCGCAGCACCGGCGCCTCGAGGGAGTAGAACGCCCGCTCGGTGATGCGGGCGGCGATCTCTCCGCCGAGCCCGCCGAAGGTCGGGGCCTCGTGGGCGACGACGAGTCGCCCGGTCCGGCGCACGGAGTCCTCGACGGTGTCGAAGTCGATCGGCGACAGGGACCGCAGGTCGATGACCTCGACGCTGCGCCCGTCCTCCTCGGCGGCCTGCGCGGCGGCGAGGGCGACGGGCACGAGCGGGCCGTAGGCCACCACCGTGGCGTCCTCCCCCGGCCGCACCACCTGCGCGGAGAACGGGTCGGCGGTGGGGCGCCGGGTGTCCACCGCGCCCTTGAGCCAGTACCGCCGCTTGGGCTCGAAGACGATCACCGGGTCCTCGCACGCGATGGCCTGCTGCGTCATCCAGTAGGCGTCCTGGGCGTTGGACGGCGTGATGATGCGCAGTCCCGCGGTGTGGGCGAACAGGGCCTCCGGGGACTCCGAGTGGTGCTCGACCGAGCCGATCACCCCGCCGTACGGGATCCGGATGGTCACCGGGACCGTGACGTCACCGCTCGTGCGGTTGCGCATCTTGGCCAGCTGCGTGGTGATCTGGTTGAAGGCGGGGAAGGAGAAGCCGTCGAACTGGATCTCGCACACCGGCCGGTACCCCCGCAGGGCGAGGCCGACGGCGGTGCCCACGATCCCGGCCTCCCCCAGCGGGGTGTCCATCACGCGGTGCCCGCCGAAGTCCTTCTTGAGCCCCTCGGTGACGCGGTAGACACCGCCCAGGGAGCCGATGTCCTCGCCCATGAGCAGCACCCGGGGGTTCTCCTCCATGGCCCGGCGCAGGCCGGCGTTGACCGCCTTGGCGATCGTCAGGTCGGGAGCGGCGTTCATGCGAGGTCCTCCTCGGTGCCGGCGGAGCGCTCGTCGGGGACCCCGTCGACGGGGTCGGCGGCCACGGTCAGGCTCGCGGCCTGGGTGCCGCGGTCGGGCCCGGCGGTGCCGGTCCCGCCGTCGTCCTGGCTCCCGCCCGGGCTGTCGTCGTCGAAACCGGCCTGGTAGGCCGCGTACCAGGCGCGCTCCTCCTCGACGAGCGGGTGGGGCTCGGCGTAGGCCCGGTCGAAGAACTCCTCGAACGAGGGCGGTTCCATCGCCAGCACGTGGGCGCGGGTCTGCTCCGCGAAGGCCCGGGCGTCGGCCGCGACCGCGTCGAAGAAGGCGTCGCCCGTGCCGTGCTCCCCGCGCAGGTGGGCCTCGAGGCGGAGCAGGGGGTCGAGCTCGGCCCAGTGCCGCTCGTCCTCCCGCAGGCGGTACTTCGTGGGGTCGTCGGCGGTGGTGTGGGCGCCGAGACGGTAGGTCTCGGCCTCCACGAGCACGGGACCCTGCCCGGCACGGGCCTTCTCGAGCGCGTACCGGGAGGCTGCCAGGACCGCCAGGACGTCGTTGCCGTCCACGCGGATCCCCTCGAAGCCGTACCCGGCGGCGCGCTCGGCCAGGGGCACGCGGGACTGGGTGCTGAAGGGCACCGAGATGGCCCACTGGTTGTTCTGCACGAAGAAGACCACCGGGGCGTCGTAGGACGCGGCGAACACCATGCCCTCGTGGACCTCGCCCTGGGTGGAGGTGCCGTCCCCGAAGTACACGACCGCGGCGGACGGCTCGACCTCGCGGCCCTCGGCCTCGGCCGCGCGGCGGTCCAGGTCGATGCCCATCGCGTAGCCCACGGCGTGCGGGACCTGGCAGCCGAGGACGATCGAGTAGACGTTCATGTGGTGCCGGCTGGGCTTCCACCCCCCGGCGCTGTGCCCGCGGAAGACGGTGAGCAGCTCGGCGGGCTCGACGCCCCGCTCGATCGCCACCGCGTGCTCGCGGTAGGTCGGGAAGACGTGGTCGGCCGGGCGCAGCGCGCGGGCGGAGCCCACCTGGGCGGCCTCCTGGCCGCGCATCGGTGCCCAGAGCACCAGCTGGCCCTGCCGCTGGAGGTTGGTCGCCTCCTCGTCGAAGCGCCGGGCGAGCGCCATCGAGCGGTAGAGCCCGCACAGCTCCTCCACGCCGATGTCCCCGACGTGGGGCGAGAGCAGGGGGTCCTCGTGCCGGCGGCCGTCCCGGTCGAGGAGCTGGACCAGCCGGGTGCGCACCTCCGGCGGCGGCACGGTGCGGTCCGGCACGCGGGCGGCCGGGGAGGATGGGGCGGCATCCATGGTCAGGACGTCCTTTCGGGTTGCTCGGGAGGAGCCGGGCGGTTGCGCCCTCGGATCAGAGCACGGGCGGGTGCGGGAACTGCGCGCACAGCTCGAGGAACCGGGTGTTGGCCTCGGGCTCCCCGATGGTCACGCGCACGCCCTCGTCGCCGAAGCGGCGCACGGCCAGCGCGTGGGCGTCGCACAGCTCGGCGAAGCCCCCGCTGTGCTCGCCGAGGCCGAGCCAGACGAAGTTCGCCTGGGTCTCCGGGTACGGCCAGCCGAGCTCGTCGAGCCCGGCCAGGACCCGCTCCCGCTCGTCGACGACCCGCTGGACGCGCTCGGCGACCTGGTCGTAGTGGCGCACGGAGGCGATGGCGGCCTGCTGGGCGAGATCGGTCACGGAGAACGCCGGGGAGGCCTGGCGCAGGTACTGGGTGATCCCCTGGCCCGCCACGGAGTAGCCGATGCGCAGCCCGGCCAGCCCGTGGGCCTTGGAGAACGTCCGCAGCACCACGACGTTGGGGTGCCGGCGGTAGACGTCGACGCCGTCGACGAGGTCGTCGCGGCGCTGGAACTCCTGGTAGGCCTCGTCCACGACCACGACGACGTCGCGGGGCACCGCGGCGAGGAACTCCACGACCTGGGCGGTGGTGAGGCTCGGGCCCGTCGGGTTGTTGGGCGTGCACAGCAGCACGACCCGGGTGCGCGGGGTGACGGCGGCGGCCATGGCCTCGAGGTCGTGCGAGCCGTCGCGGCGGTTGGGGACCGGGACGCCCAGGCCCCCGGAGAGCCCGATGCTGATGGGGTAGGCCTCGAAGGAGCGCCACGCGTGGACCACCTCGTCCGGGG
>JAPSHS010000204.1 GCA_031179495.1 Kocuria sp.
GACCGCCCGGGTGGTGCCCAGGGCCGGGTCGGGCTCGCCGTGCTCGTCGGCGAAGCCGTCGTCGAACTCGAGGCGGTGCGGGGCGTCCACGGCGGTGACCGCCCACCAGCCACGGGCCTTCTCCCCGTCGGGGCCGGTCATGTGGTAGCGGCACCGTCCGCCCGGTCTGAGCTCGTGCTGCTCGAAGGTGGCGGGCCACTCGGGCGGCCCCCACCAGCGCTCGAGCCGGCGCGGGTCCTCCCACACCTGCCAGACCCGCTCGACGCTCGCGTCGAACTCGGCGACGAAGGTGAGGCTGAGGGCCTCCACGTCCTTCTGCACATCGATGACCGGCATGTCCTGGTTCCTTCCTACTCCGCCCCCCGGCCCCCGGGGGGCACCTCCTCGGCGAGGAGGTCGTCGATGCGGCGGGCACGCCCGTGCCAGAGCTCCTCGTAGGACTCCAGCAGACGGGCCGCCCGGTGGAGCGTGCTCATCTCGGCGTGCACCACCTGTTCGCGCCCGCGCCGCTGCTTGGTGACCAGCGACGCCCGTTCGAGGACCGCCACGTGCTTCTGCACCGCCGCGAAGCTCATCGCGTAGTGGCCCGCCAGCGCGGAGACCGACTGCTCCTGCCGCAGCACCCGCGTCACGATGTCCCGCCGGGTGGCGTCCGCGAGCGCCCGGAAGATGCGGTCGGTCTCGTCGTCCGTCAGCTCATTTCGTACAACCATTTGGTTGTAGGTTACTCCGCGCGGCGCCCGCGGACAAGAGGTCCCGGTGGGGGCTCAGAACAGCCCGCCCGGTCCGGTGAGGTGCCGGTGCAGCCCGTGGGCCACGATCGTGTTGCCCAGGGCGTTGAGGTGCTTCCGGTCGCTGCCCACCACCGAGCGCGGCGGCAGGCCCAGCGCCAGCCACCGCCGGTCCTCCGCGGAGGCGCCGATCCGGTGGGGCCGCAGCGCGGGCAGGGCCCACAGCCGCGGGTCGCGCAGGTCCGTCATCGTGTCGTGGTAGGCCCGCCCGTACTCCGCGCGGTAGGCGGCGTTGACGGCGCGCACCTGCTCCCAGCCGGCGGTGCCGCGACGGTCGGGGTAGGTGTGCCAGTGGCCCATCACCACCGACCGGGCCGGCTCGACCCCCCAGGCCGCCCGGGTGTCGGCGAGCACCCGGGCGGGGTCCGCGATGTTGTTCTTGCCCGTCCAGAAGAGGTGGGCCTGCCCGCGGTGGCGGCCCTCCAGGTCGGTGTGCCACCAGCTCCCGGGACCGGGTCCGGTCTCGACCTCGGGCCCGGGGGCGTCCCGGCGGAGGACCACCGTGCCCGCCCGGTCCGCCACCGCCCGGATCGAGCAGGCGACCCCGGAGACGGTGCCCGGCAGGAAGATCGACGCGGTCGGCACGCGCCCGTCGACGGTCGGGACGACCACCTGCCCTGCGGCCGGCAGCCGCCAGCCGCTGGAGCCCAGGTCCGGCCGGTACGGGTGGTCGTGGCTGCGCATCGCCAGCGTCTGCCACGACTTGTCGCCGCCGACGGCCCGGCAGGTGCCGGGTGCGCCCAGCAGCCGCGCGAGGAGGGTGTGGACGCGCACCGGGGCGAGGCCGGGCGGGTGCTCCCGGTACAGGCCTCCCGCGGCGGAGGACGAGCCCCACAGGACGAACCCGGGCCCCTGCGGCACGGGCGGGACGAGCGTGCCGCCGAGGGCCCCGGAGACCGCGAGCAGCGCCCCGGAGCGGAGCAGGGAACGGCGCGAGACAACCATGTTCCCCACGGTAGGCACGACGACCTGGCGGGTGGCCCGTTGTGACGGTTCGTGATCGCCCCATTTGGGGGGATGCCGTCCGCGCTGTGGGGGACGTGGCCGATGCCGGGACGGGGCTCCCGCGCCCGCCACGCCCCGGGCACTTCTCAGGCGCCGCTGGCGTAGTCCTCCGGCGTCACGGCGTCGGCGACGATCACCGTGACGTTGTCCCGCCCGCCGGTGCGCAGGGCGGCCTGGAGGAGGACGTCGGCGGCCTCGCGGGGGTGCGGCACCGAGCTCAGCACCCGGGCCATGTGGGCGGGGCTGAGCTCGTTGGTCAGCCCGTCCGAGCACAGCATCAGCCGCTCCCCCGGCCGGGCGGGCAGCACCCACACGTCCGGTTCCCACACCTGGCCGGTGCCCAGGGCCCGGGTGATGACGTTGCGCCGCGGGTGCACCAGTGCCTGCGCGGAGGTGAGCTGGCCGATCGAGACGAGGTACTGCACCTCGGAGTGGTCCACGGTGAGCTGCTCGAGGGCGGGGGCGCCGTCCGGGCCCGTCCCGGGCGCCACGAGGCGGTAGGTCCGGGAGTCGCCCGTGTTGAACACGAGCCACAGCATGCGCCCGTCGACCTGCGTCAGCCACACCCCGGTGACCGTGGTCCCCGCCCGGCCCTCGCAGGCCTGCTGGATGTGCTGGTCCGCCTGCCACAGCACCGAGCGCACGCGCCGGACCGCCTCGATCGCGTCGTTGGGGATCTCCGGGTCCAGCCGCAGCTCCCGCTCCACGGTGCTCCGGAAGCGCAGGACGTCCGGCGCGGGCGCCGGCTCCTGGACCTCGAAGTCGTGGAAGTCCTCGAGCCGGAACAGCGGGGACGCGCCGAGGGTGCGCACGCACAGGGCGCTGGCGACCTCACCGGCCTCGTGCCCGCCCATCCCGTCCGCCACGGCGCACATCGTGGCGGTGACCACCAGGGCGTCCTCGTTGGACTCCCGGCGCAGGCCGCGGTCGGTGGCCGCCCCGGCCCGGATGACGAGTGCCGCGCTCATTCGAAGTCGACCTCCAGCCCGGGACCGACGCCCTGGGCGAGCGCCACGGGCTGGACGTCGCCGAAGCCCCGCACGTTGCGCGTGGCCTGCGGGAGGAGGATGAACCGGTCGTCGCCGGAGAGCACGGCGGCGGTCGAGGCGTCCAGGAGCACGGAGCCAGGGTCGGTGAGCGCCACGAGCCGGGAGGCCAGGTTCACCGTGGGGCCGTAGATGTCGCCCATCCGCGGCAGCACCCGCCCCCACACGAAGGCCACCCGGGCCTGCGGGAGCTCGGGGTCGTCGCGGATGGCTCGGGACAGGGCCAGGGAGATCTGGGCCCCGCCCTGCGGGGACTCGGCCAGGAACATGACCTCGTCCCCGATGG
>JAPSHS010000044.1 GCA_031179495.1 Kocuria sp.
ACGACCAGCAGGCCGACGGCAAGAGCCAGAACATGCTGGGGATGGAACCGATCGAGGGGAAGTTCGAGGCCTTCGGCTGGCTCACCCGCCGGGTGGACGGCAACGACGTCGCCGCGGTGCTCACCGCACTGGAGGAGCTGCGCGCCAGTGACGCCGCCCAGCCGCGGTGCCTGATCGTCAACACCAAGCTCGGCAAGGGCGTGGACTTCCTGGAGAACCGCGAGAAGCTGCACTTCATGTCCGTCGCCGCTGATGAGTGGCAGACGGCCCACGACCGACTGAAGGAGTCGTCCCAGGCATGAACACCACCTCGAACACCGCCGCTCAGAACAGCACCGCGCAGAAGAAGCGGCTGACCTCCGACGCCATGAGCGCCTCCCTGGCCAAGGAGGGCCAGCGGGTCACCGCCGCGCCCCTGGGCCACGCCCTGGTGGAGCTGGCCGCACGCGACGAGCGGATCGTGGGCCTGTCGGCCGATCTGGCCAAGTACACCGACCTGCACATCCTGCGCGATGCGATGCCGGAGCGGTTCTACCAGGTCGGCATGGCCGAGCAGGCCCTGCTCGGGGCCGCGGCGGGTCTGGCGATGGAGGGCTTCGTGCCCTTCGCCTCCACCTACTCCGTCTTCGCCACCCGCCGGGCCTACGACTTCCTGTGCCTGGACATCGCCGAGGCCAACCTCAACGTCAACATGGTCTGCGCCCTGCCCGGGCTCACCACCGGCTACGGGCCCTCCCACCAGGCCACCGAGGACGTGGCGATCCTGCGCGGGATGCCCAACCTCACGATCGTGGACCCCTGCGACGCGGTGGACATCGAACAGGCCGTCCCGCAGCTGGCCGCCCACGACGGGCCCACCTACACGCGCATCCTGCGCGGGAAGGTCCCGCGGGTGCTCGACGAGTACGACTACACCTTCGAGCTCGGCAAGGCCAAGCTGATCCGTGACGGGGCCGAGGTGCTGCTGATCTCCACCGGCCTGATGACCGAGCGCGCCCTGGAGGCCGCCAAGGCCCTGGAGGCCGACAAGATCGACGTCGCCGTGCTGCACGTGCCCACCCTCAAGCCCCTGGACGAGGCGACCATCCTGGCCGAGCTGGCCAAGGACCGGCTGGTGCTCACCTGCGAGAACCACACCGTCATCGGGGGCCTCTTCGACGCCGTGGCCCACACGGCCGTCCGCGACGGGGTGCTGCGCCAGATCACCCCGATCGGGCTGCCCGACGAGTTCCTCGACGCCGGGGCCCTGCCCACCCTCAACGACCGCTACGGGGTCTCCACGGCCAAGATCGCCGAGAAGATCAAGACCCTGCTCCACCCCCGCCGCACCGAAGCCGTCGGCTGAGACCAGCACCACCAGGCACAGCACGACGGCGAGGGCCGGACGGAGAACACCTCCGTCCGGCCCTCGCCGTCGTGCGCCGCGGCCCGGCCGGGCCGAGCCCCCGTCGCCTCAGGAGGCACGTGCCTGTCGCGGCATCCGCCAGATGGTGTACTCGGTGGCATGGACGAGGGTCCGGTCGCACAAGGGGCCGTCCAGGACCCACAGCACTCCCAGACGGGGGCAGACCACGTCGACCACCCCGTGGTGGCGCACCGTGTCCCAGCGCCGGATCTCCACGACGTCGCCGGCGCGGAGATCTGACATGTCATGGACCCGTGCGCCCGTCGAGCCCGCGGCGCGGCGCGGGGCAGGGGGCAGGGAGCGAGCCGAACTGTGCATGGTGTCTCCTGGGATGTGATGCCGCCGCCTCCCCGCGGGTGCGGGGAGGCGGCGGGCACGGAGCGGACGCGCCGCTCAGTGCATGTGGCTTCCGCCGTTGATGTCGAGAGTCACGCCGGTCAGGTAGGAGGAGTCCTCGGAGGCGAGGAACGTGATCGCCGCCGCGACCTCCTCGGTGGTGGCCGTGCGCCCGACGGGGACGCTGTCGGCGATGGCCGCCTCCTGCTCGGGGGTGCTGCCCACGCGGATGTTGGTGTCGACCGCACCGGGGGTCACCGCGTTGACCGTCACGCCGGTCGGACCCAGCTCGCGGGCCAGCGCCTTGGTGAACCCCAGGACGGCGGCCTTGGCCGAGGAGTAGGGCACCTTGCCGAAGACCCCGCCACCGCGCTGGGCCGAGACGGAGGACATGTTCACGATCCGGCCCCAGCCCTGGTCGATCATCTCGGGCAGGAAGGCCTTGGTGACGAGGTAGGTGCCGGTGGCGTTGACGTCCATGACCTTGTGCCACAGCTCGAGCGTGGTCTCCAGGAAGGGGACCGGGGAGGTGATGCCGGCGATGTTGACCACGGCCCCGACCGGGGGGAGGTTGCCGGCCGCCGACTCGGCGGCCACCGCGTCACGGGCGGTGGCCACGGAGGCCTCGTCCGAGACGTCGACCGCGTGGCCGAAGGCGGGCACGCCGTGCTCCTCCGCGATGCTCCGGGCGACCTGGGAGGACTTCTCGCCGTCGAGGTCCAGGATCACGACGGCCCAGCCCTCGCGGGCGAAACGGTGGGCCGTGGTGGCTCCGATGCCCTTCTCGGACGTGGCTCCGGTGATGACGGCAGTGCGCTGGGTGGTCGACATGGTGCTCCTATGGATGGTTGGGGATGGGTCTTACAACAGGGACGAGATGTACTCGGCGGCCGCGCGCGCGGCCTCCGGGCGCTGCTCGTGGGTGACGTCCCGGGTCTCGAGCTCGAGCGAGAAGTGGCCGGGATATCCGGCCCGCTCGAGGGCCTGCAGACCGGAGGCGAAGTCGGCATCGCCGTTGCCGATGCTCAGGTTGATGTTTCCTGCGGTGGCGTCGCGCAGGTGCACATGCGCGATCCGGTCGGAGAAGGTCTCGACGAAGCGCACCGGGTCCCCGCCGGAGGCGACGATGTGGCTGAAGTCCATGACGATCCCCACCTCGGTGCCCTCGAGCTCGTCCGCCAGCCGCTGCGCGCGGTCCTCGTTCCAGCACAGGCGGAAGAAGTGCAACGACTCGCACCACAGCTCGACGCCGGCGGCCGCGGCACGCCTCGACGCGCCGGCCAGCTCGGCGGCCACCGTCCGGACGTCCTCCTCGAGGGACCGGATCGGCTCGTGGTCCAGCGCACCGCAGGGCAGGACCAGGGCGTCGGCACCGACCGCGGCCGTGAGTCGCAGCAGCATGTCCAGGTGGTCCACGCGCTCCGTGCGCTGCTCCTCGTCCAGGACCGCGTTGAGGTCGCCCACGTCCCCGTTGACCGAGCGCACGCGCAGGCCGGAGGCCTTCACGTCGGCGGCCACACGATCCACCGCGGCCTCGTCCAGCACGTAGGGAACGTGGTCGCAGACCCCGGGCAGAGCACCGAGGTCGATCTCCTGGAAGCCGAGCTCACGCACGGTGCGCAGGGCCTCGGGCAGCGGCTGGTGCCGGAAGCTGATGGACGAGCAGCCCAGTCGGGGAGGAAACATGTGGTGCGGTCCTTGCCTGAAGCCGTCAACGGGATGTGCCACAGGTCACGTTACTGCGATCCACTGTTAACAGTCAACAGGTAGTTGCTCCAGGTGCCGTGGGTCCCCCAGCCCTGCCCGCTCTCGCTGGACCCCGTCGGAGCCCACGACCGGGTGCCCTCGTCCTCGTCGCCGGCCGAGTCCTGGGTCCCCACCTGCTGACCGTGGTCGCCGGTCCGGGACCGGAACGTCACCCGGGGGGCATCATGGACCTGTCCGTGGTGCCGGGAGCAGGAGGACGAGGCCATGATCCGAACCGTCGCATTCGACTCCGGCGGGACACGGTGCGCCGCGAGGCTGTACCGGTCCGCCGGCGAGGGCGCACGCCCGGGGGTGGTGATGGGCCACGGGTTCACGGGCACCCAGGACCAGTTGGCCGCCTACGCCCAGGCCTTCGCGGACCGGGGACTGGCCGTGCTGACCTTCGACTACCGCCACTTCGGCGCCAGCGGGGGAGAGCCCCGGCAGGTCGTCGACGTCACCGGACAGCTGGAGGACTGGCGGGCTGCCGTGCACGCGGCCCGGTCCCTGCCGGAGATCGACCCGCAGGCGGTGTCCCTGTGGGGCAGCTCGTTCTCCGGGGGCCACGTGCTGCGCCTGGCCGCCGAGGATCCGCGCATCCGTGCCGTGGTGGCCCAGGTACCGGAGTTCGGAATGGGCTCCGGGAGCATCCGGGAGGAGATCCGGGCCAGGAGACGGCGCAAGGGTGTGCCGCTCAGGACCATCGCACGGGCCGGTGTGCGGCTGATGGGCGCGGCGGTGCAGGACGAGGTGCGCGCCCGACGCGGACGCCTGCCGTACTACCTCCCGGTCTTCGCGCCACCGGGGGGCGTGGGGGCGGTGATCGATCCCGGCCATCACCGTTTCCTCGCCCGGGCGGCCGAGACGGGACCGACGTGGCGCAACGAGTTCGCCGCCCGGCTCTTCCTGCACCCGCCGAGGTATCTCGAGGGCACCGCCGAACGCGTCGGTGCGCCGCTCCTGGTCTGCGTGGCCGAGCACGACACCGAGACCAACGCGCGGGCCGCCGCCGGGATCGCCCGGACCGCACCCCGGGGAGAGGTGCTGAGCTACCCGGTGGGGCACTTCGACGTCTACGAGGACCCGTGGCAGCACCGGATGATCGAGGACCAGGCCGGATTCCTGAGCCGGCACCTGTGGACGGGCACCGAGGCGGACGGGCACTGAGCTGGACGGGCACTGGGGCGCCCGGCCCCTGAGGACCGCTCGCGGCGCACCCGCGCCGGGACGGGTCAGGGACCCCGACGGGACGGGCCGCCCGGACGGTCAGCCGGTGTTGCGCAGCCCGGCGGCCACCCCGTTGATGGTGATGAGCAGCGCCCGCTGCAGCCCCTCGTCGACCTCCCCGCCCTCGGCGCCCTGCTCCCGGATCCGGCGCAGCAGCTCCACCTGCAGGTAGGAGATGGGGTCGAGGTACTGGTCCCGCACCTCGAGCGTCTGCTTCAGGGTGGGGTTGCCGTCCAGCAGCTCCGTCTGCCCGGTGAGCCGGGCGAGCTCGTCGAGGGTCAGCTCGTACTCGCGGCGGACCACCTCGAACACGTGCTGGAGCCGCTCGGGCACGAGCGCCCGGACGTAGTGGGCGGCGATCTCCAGGTCGGTCTTCGCCGCGGTCATCTCCACGTTGGAGATCACGGAGCGGAAGAAGTGCCAGCGCTCCAGCATGTCGTGCAGGTCCTCCTCCATCCCCGCCTCGCGGGCGGCGCGCAGCCCCGAGCCCACCCCGAACCAGCCGGGCACGATCTGACGGGACTGCGTCCAGCCGAAGACCCACGGGATGGCCCGCAGCCCGGACAGGCCCTTGTCCGACGACGGGCGCTTGGCCGGCCGGGAGCCGATGTTCAGCGCGCCCAGCTGCTCCACCGGGGTGGCGGAGAGGAAGTACTCCGGCAGGTCGGGGTCCTCGACCAGGCCGGTGTAGGCGGCGAAGGCGGCGTCACTGACCACGTCCATGACCTCGCCCCACCGCTCCAGCTCCTCCTCGGTGGAGCGCGGGTCCTGGTGCAGCGCCGTGGCACGCAGCACGGCGGCCAGGGACAGCTCGAGGTTCTCGCGGGCCAGCGCGGGGAGGGAGAACTTGTCGCTGATCACCTCGCCCTGCTCGGTGAACTTGATCTCGCCGGCCAGGACCCCGCTGGGCTGGGCCAGGATGGCGTCGTGGGTGGGCCCGCCGCCGCGGCCCACGGACCCGCCGCGGCCGTGGAAGAGCCGCAGCCGCACACCGTGCCGCGCGGCGACGTCGCGCAGCCGACGCTCGGTCCGGTGGATCTCCCACCGGCTGGTCATCACCCCGGACTCCTTGTTGGAGTCGGAGTAGCCGAGCATGACCTCCTGGACGTTCCCGCGGGCGGCGACCACTCGCCGGTAGGCCGGGTCGGAGAGGAGCTCGTCGACGACCTCCGCGGAGCGGCGCAGCTCCTGGACGGTCTCCAGCAGCGGCGCGAAGCCGAGGGTGGCGCGGTCCTGCTCGCCGGTGAGGTCCACCAGCCCGGCCTCGCGGGCCAGGATCACGGGGGCCAGGATGTCGTCCGCGTCGCGGGTCATGGACACGATGTAGGTCTCGACGATCTCCTCGCCGTAGATCTGCTGGGCCCGGGCGATCTCCCGGAAGACGGCGAACGTCCGGTCCGCGTCGCCGTCGAGGTGCACGGCACCCGTGGACAGTCCTGGCGGGGCGAGCGGACGGCGGCCGGGGAGCTCCCCGGCGAGCACCGCGGCGCGCGCGGCCCGGTCCATGTCCGCGTAGGGCCGGTCCAGCTCCCCCAGCCGGTCGAGCAGCTGACCCACGGCCTCGTGGTGGGCGTCGGCGTGCTCGCGGACGTCCAGGGTGGCCAGGCCCAGGCCGAAGCCGGCGATGGTGCGGGTCGCCGCGGCGAGCGAGCCGTCGGCGGCGAGCGCGCCCGTGTGGTGCCGCAGCGAGCGAGCCACCACGTCCAGGTCGGCCACGAGCTCGGCGGTGGTCCGGTAGTCCCGGCCCGGCTCGTGGACGGTCTCCTCCGCGAATCGGCGGCGCGTGTTGATCAGCTTGGCCTTGATGCAGGTGAGCTTGAGCCGGTACGGCTCCTGCGCGTTGAGCTCGAGCACCCGCGGGTCCAGGCCGGGCAGGTGCGCCACGTCCCGTTCCACGGACTCCCGGAGCTCGGGGTCGATCTCGACGATGGCGGTCGACGAGGAGATCCGGGAGACCAGCACGTCCAGGAAGCCCAGGGCGATGTCGACGGCGGCCTGCCCCTGCAGCTGGAGGACCCGGCGGGTCATCTCGGGGGTGACGTTGGGGTTGCCGTCCCGGTCCCCGCCGATCCAGGACCCGAAGCGCAGCGGCGGGGGGCCGGCCGGCAGGTGCACGTCGTGCTGCGAGAGCTGGTCCTCGAGGTCCGCGAGCAGCACGGGCATGGTCTCGGTGAGGACCTCCCGCAGGTAGTACAGGGCGTTGCGGGCCTCGTCGAGCGGGGTGGGGCGGTTCTGGCGCAGCTCGTCGGTCTGCCACAGGAGCTCGATCAGCTCGGCGAGGCGCCGGTCCTGGCTGCGGCGCGCGGCGGAGCCCTCGGGGGTCTCGCGGGCCAGGATGTCGGAGAGGTGCCGGATCTTGGTCAGCACGGAGCGCCGGGAGGCCTCGGTGGGGTGCGCGGTGAACACCGGCCGGACGTCGAGGCTGCCCACCGCCTCCCGCAGCGCGTCGGGACCGGCCTCGGCGGCGACGTCGGTGACGGCCGCGGCGAGCCACCCCTCGTCCTCGGGCCGGCGGCCGAGCACGCGCACACGGTGCACCTGCTCGGCGGCGTTGGCCAGGTGGAAGTAGTGGGCGAAGGCCCGCACCAGGTCCGTCGCCCGATCGAGGGGCAGCGAGCCGAGGAGCTCGCGGACCTGGCCCGCGGCGCCGTCGGCCCCGGAGGCCTTGGCGTCCTTGGTGAGCCGGCGGACCTGCTCGACCAGGTCCAGCAGCTCCTCGCCGCGCTGGCGGGCCAGGGTCTCGCCCAGCAGGGTGGTGATGCGCCGGACGTCGGCCCGCAGGGGCGCGTCGATCACCTCGGCGGGGCTGGGGTCGGCGTGCGGGGTCCGGTCGGAATGCGTCGTCATGTCTCGGCTGCTCCTGGCTCGTCGGTCGGGGCCGGATCGCGCACGACCGACGACCGGTCGCGCCGTCGATGCCTACCCGACCAGCGTACCCCGGGCTCTGGGCCGGGGTGTCCTGCGCCACTGCCGGGACGCGCCCGTGGCCGGCCGGTCCCGGAGCGGTAGGTTCGGCGGTGAGCACACCGCGCGCGCCAGGAGGCACCGGTCATGCCCCAGACCCCGCACGGCTCCCCGCCGGTCCCGGCCCGGCCGCCCAGGACGGCCCAGGGCGGCCCAGCTGCGGCTGCTGCTGCGGCTCACGCCGCTCTCGCTCGGGGCCGGCGTGGCGGACACCGTGGTGCAGGCGCTCACGGGTCCCCTCACGCTGCTGCCCGGCATGGAGGACGTGCTCCGCGTCCCGGGGCTCCCCGGGGGCGGGCCGGCCGCCGTGCTGGCGCTCCACGGGACTGTCCTGACGACGGCGCTCCACGCGCTCGTCCGGTTCCCGCTGCGCGAGCAGATGCAGTGGGGCTGGATCCTCGGCCTCGTCCTCCGCTCCTTGGCCGTGCTCGGCGACGTCGTCGACCTGGCGGTGCTCCTCCTGGGCGGCGACCTGCTGCCGGCCCTGAGCACCGCCGCCCTCGTGGCGGTCAACGTCCTGTGGCTGGTCGTGGCGGGCC
This sequence comes from Kocuria sp., assembly GCA_031179495.1. Classification (GTDB taxonomy): domain Bacteria; phylum Actinomycetota; class Actinomycetes; order Actinomycetales; family Micrococcaceae; genus Kocuria; species Kocuria sabuli. The sequence continues at coordinate 8,218 of JAPSHS010000044.1, forward strand.
GGCCCGGGGTGCGCGCGGCGCTGCGCTGACCGGTGGCGAGGACGTGTCCGGCAGCAGCTGCCGGACACCTTCCGTGCCCTCAGGCGCCGCACAGCAGCCGAAAAGGGTTGCTCCCTACCGTCGACCCCATGATGAAGCTCAATGAAGCAGAAGGCGCGAGCGCCGGTCCGCGCCCGGGACGCACCACCGCGGCGTGGTTCGCGACGATGTCGCTGGCAGCGGGTCTCGCGATCAGCGGATGCGCCCCCGCCGCCACCACAGCGTCCACCAGCACCTCGACCACGGCCACGGCCACGGCCACCTCCTGGACTCCTGCGGAGAACACCTCCCCGGCGGCGACCACGGGAACGACCGCGCAGACCATCGCGGACACGGCGGCCGCGGCCGAGAAGTTCCTGGCGACGCTGTCGGCCGAGCAGCGCGAGACGCTGCTCCGCTCCTACGACGACGAGTCCAGGACCACCTCCTGGTCGAACTTCCCCGTCACCTTCGTCGAGCGCGCCGGGCTGAACCTCACTGATCTCACTGAGGAGCAGCAGGACGCCGCGATGGGAGTCCTCGAAGCACTGCTGAGCGAGGAGGGCTACGCGACCGTCACCGGCATCATGGGCGGGGACGAGTTCCTGGCCCAGAACAGCACCAGCACCGAGGACTCCCTGGGCCAGTACTACATCGCCTTCTTCGGGGACCCCTCCGACACCACCGCCTGGGAAGTCCAGTTCGGCGGGCACCACCTCGGGATCAACGCCACCCTCGACGGCACGGAGGACTCGGTCACGTTCGCCCCCACGCACCTGGGTTCCCAGCCGGCCGTGTACACCGACGCCGAGGGCCACGAGGTGCAGCCGCTGGCCGGGATGTACGAGAGCGCCTTCGCCTTCTACGACAGTCTGACCGACGAGCAGCAGGCGGCGCTGTACCAGGGCGAGGAAGTCTCCAACCTCGTCTGCGCCCCCGGAGGCACCTGCGACTACCCGACCGGCACCGGGATCGCCGGTTCGGAGCTGACCGAGGAGCAGAAGCAGCTGCTGCTGGAGGTCATCGCCCAGTGGGTGGGCCTGTCCGACGAGCAGACCACCGCGGAGGCGCTGGCGGAGATCGAGGCGAGCCTGGACGAGACCTCCGTGAACTGGTCCGGTGCCACCGTCTACGACATGACGGCCGGCGAGGGCATCCGCTTCCAGATCTCCGGTCCCGACGTCTACATCGAGTTCGCCGACCAGCAGGGCTCGGCCGGTGCCGACGTGGACGGCTACACCACCGCCGGGTGGGGGCACGTCCACAGCATCTACCGTGACCCGGCCAACGACTACGCCGGCAGCGTCACCCAGCAGGAAGCCTCCGGGATGGGTGGCCCCGGCGGCGGAGCCGCCCCGGTCGGCGACCCGCCCGCGAACGGCTGACCCCGCCACCGAGCCGCACTTTCCGGGAGCGTGCCCGTCGATCCGACCGCACCCCGGTGCGCGGCGGCCGGCGGGCACGACGGCACCGTGCCGCAGCCGCCCTCAGCTGCGGGAGAGCCCGGGCCCGGCGATCACGCGGCACCTGTCAGGATCCGGCCGTGACCGGCGGAGCGGCCGACCACGGGAAGACGATCCACTCGTCGGTGGCCCGCCACACGAAGTCCGGCCTGACGACCGAGCGGGGCTTGGCGTAGATCACCGCGGACCGGGCCTCCGCACCGAAACCGCGCAGCAGCTCCAGCACCAGGGCGAGGGTGCGCCCGGAGTCGGCCACGTCGTCGACGACGAGCAGCTTCCGCCCCGCGATGGACTCGGTGTCCAGCATGGGGGCGAGCAGCACCGGGTCCGGCAGCGTCTGGTGCACGTCCGTGTAGAACTCCACGTTGATCGCGTCGGAGAGCTTCACACCCATCGCGTAGGACAGGGCGCCCGCCGGGAGGAGGCCCCCGCGTGCCACCGCGATGATGATCTCCGGCACGAAGCCGCTGTCCACCACGCTCCGGGCGAGCTCCTGGGTCGCCTCGCCGAAGCGCTCCCAGGTCAGGATCTCCTTGCCCTCGAGCTCCAGGGCGTCCGCGTGATAGGCCATGCGCCCGAGGCTACCCCAGCGGCACGGTGGCTGGAGTGACCGGGCCATTGGTAGTAAGTTTGCTGACCAGATCACTTCGCGCCGACGCCCCGCGTCGGCGACCCCACCGGAGAGGACGCCATGACCCAGCACCGCACGGAGGGCCGCACGGCCCTGCTCGTCATCGACATGCAGAACTCCTACTTCGAGTTCCCCGAGCTCGAGGAGCAGCGGGAGTCCGTGACGGGAAAGATCAACGAGCTGATCGCGGCGGCCCGCGACGGGGACTGCCCGGTCCTGCTGGTCCGCACCCAGCACGAGCGGGACCGCTCCACCTGGACGGTCAACATGCACGACGACGGGCAGGGCTTCGCCTATCCCGGCACGGAGCAGTCGCAGTACGTGACCGGCCTCGACACCGAGGGCGCGACGGGGCTCGTCAAGACCCGGGACAGCGCGTTCTTCGACACGGACCTCGCGGCCCGGCTGCGCAACCTCGGCGTGGAGCGGATCGTGGTCTGCGGGATCTCCACGCACACGTGCGTGTCGCAGACCGCGATCGACGCGTTCGCCCACGACTTCCGGGTCGCCGTGGCCAGGGACTCGGTCGCCTCCGAGGACCCGGAGCTGTCCCGGGCGCTGCTCACCTTCCTCGAGAACGAGAAGCGCCAGGACGTGCTGCACCAGCCCGAGGCGGTGGCCCGGCTCCGCGGCTGAGCGCCCCGGCACCGCTCCGGACGCCGCGCCCCCTCCCGCGCGACCGCCGGCGGCCTCGGTTCCGGAGCAGCGGCCCACGGGTGGACTCCTCGGGAGCGCGCTCAGGAGCAGCAGGAGCAGCAGCCGCCGCACCCGCCGTCGCCGTCCCCGTCCGCACCGACGAGGACGGCCGCGGGGGTGCAGCAGGCGTCCCCCCGCCAGGCCGCCACTCCCTCCTTCACGGCCACGACGGCGATCACCAGTGCGGCCACCGGGTCGGCCCAGGTCCAGCCCAGCGTGCTGTTGAGGAGCAGGCCCACCAGCAGCACGGCGGACAGATAGGTGCACAGCAGGGTCTGCCGGGAGTCGGCCACCGCCGAGGCGGAGCCCAGCTCCCGGCCGGTGCGGCGCTCCAACCAGGACAGCAGCGGCATGATCACCAGGCTCACCGCCGCCAGGCCGATCCCCACCGGGGAGTGCTCCGGCTCCGCGGCCCCCAGCAGGGCGCGCAGCGCGTCGACGGTGACGAAGGCCGCGAGCCCGAAGAAGGAGAAGGCGATGACCCGCATGGCCGCCCGCTCGCGGAGGTGCGGATCCGGAGCGGCGAACTGCCAGGCCACCGCGGCCGCGGAGAGCACCTCGACCACGGAGTCCAGGCCGAAGCCGATCAGCGCCGAGGAGGAGGCCATGGCCCCGGCGGTGATCGCGACGATCGCCTCGAGGACGTTGTAGGCGATGGTGCCGGCCACGATCCACCGCACCCTCCGGTGCAGGACCGCCCGCCGGGTCGCGGTCACGGGCCGGGGTCCGAGTGGGATCGACGTCATGCGCAGGTGCAGCCTTCCGGGGAACAGCAGACAGGGTCGACGGTGGCCACCAGCTCCAGCAGGTCCCCCAGGGCGCCGCCCAGCCGGGGATCGCTCAGCCGGTACCGGACGCTGCGCCCCTCACGGGCGGCCTCCACGAGCCCGCAGCCGCGCAGGCACGCGAGCTGGTTGGAGATCACCTGCTTGGACACCCCCAGGGTGTCGGCGAGGTCAGAGGGACGCGCCGGGGCCTCCCGCAGGCTCAGCAGGATCCGGGTGCGGACGCCCTCCGAGAGGGCGTGGCCGAGCCGGGTCAGAGCGGCGGCGTGGGTGGCGGTCACCGTGGTCATGCGCTGACAGTACACGAATCCGTGTACTACTGGGGGCCCGGCGGGCCGTTCGGCGGGGGCTCGGCCGGCGACGGGGCCGGCAGGTCGGCGGCGATGTCAGCCAGGACGGTGTCCGGAGAGCGGACAGCGAGGCCCGCGCGCGTCGCACGACGTCGGGCCTCCCGGCGTCCGTCCCCGGGGCGGCTCGGGGCATCCGCTCCCCGGCGACCCGCGGGAGCCGGAACTCCGCGGGAACCCGGGTCAGGACCGTTCCCCGGGCGGTCCCGCGCTCCGGAGCGCCTCCCGTCGCCCTCCCCGGGCCTGGGGGCCTGCCGTGCCCGTGAGGTCGATCGCATCTGCAACAGGGTTTTTCCAAGAGCCCGTCCCCATATTTGCGATGTCATCACCATCGCTCTATGAGGAGACATCATGAGCACGTCAATCGGCTCCAGGGAGTTGTTCCGGGATCCCCCGCGACGACCTCGCTACCGCCGGACTCTCGCAGCATCCGTCGCCCTGATGCTGGGTGCCACGGGCATCAGCGCCTCGGTCGCCGCCACGAAGGTCACCGAGACGAACAAGAACCAGCTGGCGGCCGTCGGCCCGGTGAACAGCAAGTACGGGTTCCCGGCCTGGTACGAGGACAAGACCGGAACCCGCCTGGAACTGTGCGACGACGGCACGAACCCGCTGTGCGGCCTGGCTGCGGAGGAGGGCTTCGATCCCGAGCTGCCTCTCGCC
>JAPSHS010000205.1 GCA_031179495.1 Kocuria sp.
CGGAGGCACCACCGGCGGGGCCGCGGCCGCTCCCGCCGACGTCCACGACGTCACCGACCGGGCCGGGCTCCTCGAGGCGTTCGCCGCCTCGGGCGAGCGGCCGAAGATCATCCGCGTCCACGGCACCGTCGACGCCAACACCGCGGCGGACGGCTCCGCCCTGAGCTGCGCGGACTACGCGGCCGGCACGGGCTACGAGCTGGAGCAGTACCTCCAGGACTACGACCCCGCCGTCTGGGGCCGGGACCGGGACCCGGCCGGGGCGCAGGAGGACGCCCGCCGCGCAGCGGCCGCGAAGCAGGCGCGGACGATCCGCTGGGACGTCCCGAGCAACACCACGATCGTCGGCGCGGGCCCGGACAGCGGGATCCGGGGCGCGGCGCTGCGGATCAACGGCGCCGACAACGTCATCCTCCGCAACCTCACGCTCTCCGACTCCGCCGACTGCTTCCCGGCGTGGGATCCGGGCGACGGCAGCACCGGCGCCTGGAACAGCGAGTACGACATGCTGCAGGTCGTCAACGGCGCCACGCACGTCTGGGTCGACCACTCGGAGTTCACCGACGCCCCCAACCCGGACAGCGAGCAGCCGTCCTACTTCGGCACCCCCTACCAGGTGCACGACGGCGCGGTCGACGTGACCAACGGGTCCGACCTCGTCACGATCTCCTCCAACCGCTTCACCGGCCACGACAAGCTGATGCTGATCGGCTCCACCGACTCGCCCACCCGCGGGGACCCCGGCAGGCTGCGGGTGAGCGTCCACCACAACGTGTTCGAGGACGTCGGCCAGCGGGCCCCCCGGGTGCGCTACGGCCAGGTGGACGTCTACAACAACCACTACGTGGTGCCCGAGGACGGGTCCGTCCCCTACGTGTACTCCCTGGGCGCGGGCGTCGAGTCGCACCTGTACGCGGAGGCCAACGCCTTCACCCTCCCCGCCGGCACGGACGCCGCGGAGATCATCGGCCGGTACAAGGGCACGACCATCGCCACCGTGGACAACACCGTGAACGGCAAGAAGGTCGACGTGCGGGCCGCGTACAACGCCGCCGTCCCCGAGGCCGAGCAGCTGGCCCACGACACCTCCTGGACGCCCACGCTGCGCACCCGGGTGCACGCCGCCCAGGCCGTGCCGGCACTGCTCGCCCGCACCGCGGGTCCCGTCCTCAGCACCGGCGGTGACCGGTGAGGGCCGTCGGGGCGCCGAGCCGGCGCACCGTCCTGACCGCGTTCGCCCTGGCGACCGGCGCCGCCGCCCTCACGGGTGCGGCGGGCACGCCGGCCCTCGCCACGACGGGGGCCACCGGAAACAGCGGCGGGACGCGGCGCACCCGGCCGGTGCTGTTCGTCGTCGGGGACTCGACGTCGTCCGCGTACCAGCACTCCGAGCGCCCCCGCGCGGGCTGGGGCCAGGCCCTGCCCCTGCTGCTGGGCCCCCGGGCGGGCGTGCTCGACCTCGCCTGGTCCGGGGCCTCCTCCAAGAGCTACGCGGACGCCGGGCTGCTCGACCGGGTGCTGGCCATGCTCCAGCCCGGCGACCACCTGCTGATCTCCTTCGGCCACAACGACGAGAAGGTCCAGGACCCGGCCCGCGGCACGCTGCCGGGCTCGACCTTCGAGGAGTACCTGCGCCGCTACGTCGACGGCGCCGCGGCGCGCGGGGCGCAGCCCGTCCTGGTCACCCCGGTGGAGCGGCGGCGCTTCGACGCCTTCGGGGCCGCACGGGACACCCACGGCGCCTATCCGCAGGCGGTCCGCGAGCTCGCCGCGGCCACCGGCACGCCCCTCGTGGACCTGACCGCCTCGTCCAAGGACCTGTGGCAGCGGCTCGGCCCGGAGGGGACGACGTCCCACTTCCTGCACCTGGCCCCGGGAGAGCACCCGCAGTACCCGCAGGGCTCCGAGGACAACACCCACTTCCAGGCCCTCGGCGCCCTGGCGGTGGCCCGGCTGGTCGCGCGCGAGCTGCGGTCGAAGCGGATCGTCCCCCCGGGCTGGTTCCCGGACCCCGACGCCGTGACGGACCCGCTGACGCGGATGCACTGGCCCAGCGAGCGCCCCGTGGACACCCCCGTGGTGCTCGACGTCGGCCCCGGCAAGCCCTTCCGGACCGTGCAGGCCGCCGTGGACGCGGCGGAGCCGGGCGGCGCCCGCCGGACGGTCGTCCGGATCCAGCCCGGTGAGTACCGGGAGGTCCTGCTCGTGCCGTCGGGCAAGTCCCGGATCTCCCTGGTCGGTATGGGCGGCCGGCCCGAGGACGTGGTGCTGGTCCACGACAACGCCTCCGGCACCGTCAAGCCCGACGGCAGCGGGCCGTTCGGCACGTTCGGCAGCGCGTCCGCCCGGGTGGACGGCACCGACTTCGTGGCGCGGAACCTGACGTTCAGCAACGACTTCGACGAGGCCGCGCACCCGGGGATGAAGAACCGCCAGGCCGTGGCCCTGCACCTCACGGGCGACCGGGCGGTGTTCTCCGGGGTCCGCTTCCTCGGCAACCAGGACACCCTGCTGGTCAACTCCCCGGCACGCGGTGTGGCCGCGAGGTCGTGGTTCGACCGGTGCCACGTCGAGGGCGACGTCGACTTCGTGTTCGGCCGCGGCACCGCCGTGTTCGACCACTGCGAGATCAGGTCCCTGGACCGCGGCTCGGCCGTCAACAACGGGTACGTCACCGCCGGCAGCCAGGACCTGGACGTCGAGCACGGGTACCTCTTCGACGGCTGCCGCTTCACGTCCGGGGCCGCGGCCGGCACCGTGCACCTCGGCCGCCCCTGGCACCCGAGCGGGGACCCGCGGGCGGTGGCGCAGGTGCTCGTGCGCGACTCCTGGCTCGGCGCCCACGTCGCGGACAGCCCGTGGACCGACATGAGCGGCTTCTCGTGGCGCGAGGCGCGCTTCGCCGAGCACGGCAACCGGGGCCCGGGCGCCCGGGTGACGCCGGACCGTCCGCAGCTGCCGGCCGGTGCGGAGGAGCGCCTCACCGTCCGCACCTATCTGGAGGGCGACGACGGGTGGGCCCCGCAGCTGGCGGGCACGGCGGCCGACAGCACGGCCCTGCTCGCGCTGCAGGACTGACGGCACAGCCCGGGCCGCACAGGGCTGCGTCCGCCGCCCC
>JAPSHS010000206.1 GCA_031179495.1 Kocuria sp.
GGGCGAAGGTGCCCAGCCCCGCCCAGCGCGGGGTCAGCGAGGCGTCGACGGGCCCGACCACGGGCGCGCCGTCACCGGTGGTGCCGGTGATGCGTTCAGGAATCATGGCGTGCAGTCCTCTCGAGGGATGGCGGACGGGACGGGCGGGCGGCTCAGGAGCCGAGGATCCACAGCAGGACGGCGTCCTCGGTGCCGGGGTTCTCCCAGGTGTGCGGCTCGGAACCGGGGAACGTCACGGTGTCCCCGGCCTGCAGGTCGTAGACGCGGTCCGGGACGTGGAGCCGGAACCGGCCGCTGATCAGGTGCAGCACCTCGGTCTCGCAGTCCATGCTGTACATCGCGTCCTCGCCGCGGCCGCCGGCCGACACGCGGGCCCGGATGACCTGCACCTTGCGCTGGGCCGACGGCGTGACGAGCTGCTCCTCGATGCCCTCGCCGCCGAGGTCGACGTGCGGGGCGTCCTGGAGGCGGACCAGCTCGACGTCGGCGGGCCCGGCGAAGAGCTCGCCCACGTCGATCCGCAGCACCTGGCACATCCGGACCAGGGAGTCCACGGACGGTGAGGTGATGTCCCGCTCGACCCGGCTGACGAAGCCCTTGGTGAGGCCCGCGGCGGAGGCGAGCTGATCGATGGTCATGTGGTTGCGCCGCCGGTGGTTGCGCAGCCGCGACCCCACGGCGGCCGTGTGGCCGGAGCTCTCGATGGGCAGTGCTTTCACGACGACGCCTCCTCCTCCCGGACGGTTCTACCCGCCCGTCACCATCCGGACCCGTTCCCAGAACATGATCTGCATCATACTCTGGGGAACAACTTTTGTTTCATGCCAAGCAACCCCGTGCCGGGGAGGCTCTCGTTCACCCCGGGAGTGCCTGCGGCCCGAGGAAGAAGTGACATCCATGAACGTGCTGATCATCGCGCTCTACCTGGTCGCCATGGTGGCGGTCGGGCTCCGGGCCAGCCGGCGTGCCCACAACGCGGAGGACTACCGGGTGGCGGGTCGCCGGCTGGGTCCGGGCTTCTACACCGGCACCATGGCCGCCGTGGTCCTCGGCGGCGCCTCCACCGTGGGCGGGGTGGGCCTCGGCTACACCCACGGCATCTCCGGGATGTGGCTGGTCGTGGCGATCGCCACGGGCCTGGCCGCGCTGAGCCTGTTCTTCGCCGGCCGCATCCAGTCCCTCAGGGTCTTCACCGTGTCCCAGATGCTGCAGCTGCGCTACGGCGAGGGCGGTGGCGCGAAGGCGTCGTCGTTCGTGATGCTGGCGTACACCGTGATGCTGTCGGTGACGTCGACCTCGGCCTACGCCGCGATCTTCTCGGTGCTGTTCCCGATCGACAGGACCTGGGCGATCCTGCTCGGCGGCGTGGTGGTCGTGGGGTACTCGGTGCTCGGCGGGATGTGGTCGATCACGCTGACCGACATGATGCAGTTCGTGTTCATGACGGCCGGCCTCTTCCTGATCCTCCTGCCGTTCTCCCTCTCCGCCGCCGGCGGCTGGTCCGGGCTCACGGAACGCCTCGGCGCCTCGTTCTTCACCTGGAACGGCATGGGCACGCAGGCGATCATCACCATGTTCGTCGTCTACGGCTTCGGCATGCTCATCGGCCAGGACATCTGGCAGCGCGTGTTCACCGCCCGCTCCCCCGGGGTCGCGCGCTGGGGCGGGCTCACGTCCGCCGCCTACGTCGGCGTCTACGGCGTGGCCGGCGCGGTCATCGGCATGGCGGCCGCCGTCCTCGCGCCGGACCTCGCCTCCCCCGACGACGCCTTCGCCACCATGGCCCAGCAGCACGTCCCGGCCGGCCTCGGGGGCGTCGTGCTGGCCGCCGGTGTCGCGGCCATGATGTCCACCGCCTCCGGTGCCCTCATCGCCTCGGCCACCGTGGCGCGGGTGGACGTCGTCCCCACCCTGAAGGCCCTGTCCGGCCGCGGCACCGCCCCGGCCGGACAGGACGCGACCGCCGTGGACGAGGCCACGGAGCTGCGCACCGACCGGCTCTACATGCTCGTCTTCGGTGTGGTGATCACCGCCGTCTCGGTCTTCGTCTCGGACACCGTCACCGCGCTGACCATCGCCTACGACATCCTGGTCGGCGGCCTGCTCGTCGCGATCCTCGGCGGACTCGTGTGGCGGCGCGGCACGGGCCTCGGCGCGGCGCTGTCGATGCTCGTCGGCTCGGTGGTCGTCCTGGCCTCCATGGTGTTCTTCGGCGTGCTGGCCAACGCCCCGATCTACCTGGGTCTGCTGAGCTCCGCGGTCGTCTACGTCGCCGTCTCCCTGCTGTCCCGGCCCACGTCCGCGGAGGTGCGGCGGTCCTGGAACGAACGCCTCGCGGGCTCCGGCCCGGCCCGCGCCCACCGCCCGGAGGTCCGCCCGTGACCGGGGCACCGGCGGCCGGCGGGCACAGGTCGGCCTGGTCCCGCCTGTCGGACCACCTCGACGAGAACTCCGAGGGCTACGGCCCGCTGCGGGGCACGCTGGGGGCGGGCCGGATCGGGATGATCTGGCTCGCGGCGAACCTCGTGGTGACCACCCTGCTGACGGGCACGCTGTTCGTGCCCGGGGTGTCCTGGCCCACGGCCCTGGGCATGATCGTCCTGGGCACGCTGATCGGCGGGACGGTGCTGGTGCTCGTGGGGAACATGGGCACCCGCACCGGCCTCCCCACCATGTCCCTGACCAAGGGCTCCTTCGGGCTGCGCGGCTCCTTCCTCCCGGTGGCCGCGAACGTGGTCATCCTCATGGGCTGGAGCTGGGTGCAGGCCATGCTCGCCGGTGTCACCGTGGACTTCCTGGTGGAGCGGGCGACCGGCTACTCCGACCCGGTGCTGTTCTCGGTGCTCTGCCAGACGCTGGTCGTGGCGCTGGCCGTCCTCGGTCACGAGGGCATCGCCCGGATCGAGCCGTGGCTGGCGGTGGTGATCCTGGGGATCATGGCCTGGATCTTCACGGTGGCGTTCACCTCCTACCCGGTGGCCGGCTTCGCCGCCCTGCCCGTGGACACCGGAGCGGGCTGGTCCTCCATCGCGGTCCTCGACGTCGTCATCGCCACGGCCATCTCCTGGACCGTGCTCTCCGCGGAGTTCAACCGCCTCGCCCGGA
>JAPSHS010000207.1 GCA_031179495.1 Kocuria sp.
GATCATCCGCGGGCACTACAACCGCTACGACGACCCCGGACAGGTCACCAGCTTCCAGGCCCTGGCCACCGAGCTCTCCGGCACGGTGGGCCTGGGCAACATCGCCGGTGTGGCCGTGGCCATCTCCATCGGCGGCCCCGGCGCCTCCCTGTGGATCATCATCGCGGGCCTGCTGGGCATGTCGGTCAAGATGGCCGAGGCCACCCTGGGCCAGAAGTACCGCCGGGTCCACGCCGACGGCACCATCTCCGGCGGGCCCATGTACTACCTGCGCGACGGCCTGGCCGCCCGCGGGATGCCGCGGCTGGGCAAGGTGCTCTCCTACGCCTTCGCGGTCTTCATGATGATCGGTGCCCTCGGGGCCGGCAACGTCTTCCAGGCCAACCAGCTCGCCGCCCAGGTGACCCTGGCCACGGGGGGCGAGGACAGCTTCTTCGCCGGTTCCGCCTGGCTGATCGGCCTGGGGGTCGCCGTCGTCGCCGGCGTCGTGATCCTCGGCGGCATCACGTCGATCGCCCGCTGGACCAGCAAGCTCACCCCCTTGATGGCCATGCTCTACCTCGGGTGCGTGCTCGTGATCCTCGCCGTGAACATCACCCAGCTGCCCGCAGCGATCGCCCTCATCTTCTCCAGTGCCTTCACCGGGGAGGGCGTCACCGGCGGCATCGTCGGGGTGGCCATCATCGGCATCCAGCGCGCCGTGTTCTCCAACGCCGCCGGCGTCGGCACGGCCGGGCTGGCCCACTCGGTGACGAAGAACCGCCGCCCGGCCCAGGAAGGCTTCGTGGCCGCCTGGGAGCCGTTCATCGACTCCGTGGTGATCTGCACGATGACCGCCCTCGCCGTCATCGTCACCGGCCAGTACCTGAACACCTCGGGCGACGGAGTGGGCATCACCACCGCCGCCTTCGCCACCGTGAACTCGTTCTTCCCCTACCTGCTGACCGTCTGCGTGGTGCTCTTCGCCTTCTCGACGATCCTGAGCTACTCCTACTACGGCAAGAAGGCCACCGGCTACCTCTTCGGCGACAACAAGCTCGCCGAACGCCTCTACGACCTCGTGTGGGTCGTCATGATCGTGGTCGGCGCCGCCGTCTCCCTGGACACCGTGATCCGCTTCTCCGACGCCATGTTCTTCCTCATGACCGTTCCCAACCTCCTGGGCGTCTTCCTGCTCTCGAAGGTGATCCGGCGGGAGATCTTCGGCCACCGCGAGGACCTCCGCACCGGGCAGCTCCCCCTCGTGGCCCACGCCGACCGCAGCACCATCATGGGCAACCGCACACCGGCGCCGGAGGCGGGGACCACGGCCCGCACCCCCGCGCCGTGACGCGACCCACCTGCCCCTCGCACTGACGTGCGGGGCGGACCCGGGCCACCGATCCGGGTCCGCCCCGCACGCCGTGCCGAGCTTTCCGCCCCCGCCACCCTGGAGGAACCACCATGCCTCTGACCACATCCAGCGACATCACCGTCGTCACCGCCGACCAGGTCTCCGATCAGCTGCCCCTGGGCACCGCCATCACGGCCCTCGAAGACGCCCTGCTCTCCGGGCTGGACCCGGCGAAGTCCCTGCCCCGCAGCAGCGTCCCGCTGGAGAAGGGCGGTTTCCTGCTCATGCCGGGCGAGCACGGTGCCTACGCCGGGGTGAAGGTGCTCACGGTGGCGCCGGGCAACTCCGCACGGGGGCTGCCGAAGATCCAGGGCAACTTCCTGCTCTTCGACGCCGACACCCTGCGGCCGCTGGCACTCGTCGACGGCGTCGCTCTCACCGCCATCCGCACCCCCGCGATCTCCGCCCTGGCCATCCACCACCTCGCCCCGGCCGCAGCCGCCTCCCTGCTCGTCTTCGGCTCCGGGCCCCAGGCGCTGTACCACGTCCGGGCCGTGGCGGCCGTGCGGGAGCTGCGGACGGTCACCGTGGTGGGCCGGTCGGAGGCCCCGACGGTGGCACTGGTCGAGCAGCTGCGCGCCGAGGGCCACGACGCCCGCCGGGGCACCGCCGCCGATGTGGCCGATGCCGAGCTGATCACCTGCTGCACCAGCGCCCGGGAGCCCCTCTTCGACGGTTCCCTCGTGCGCGAGGACGCCGTGGTGGTCGCCGTCGGCTCGCACGAACCCGACGCCCGCGAGGTCGACGACGCCCTCCTGGCCCGCAGCACCGTGTACGTCGAGGACGTCGCAACCGCCCTGCGCGAGGCCGGGGACGTGGTCATCGGCATCGACAACGGGGCCATCACGCGCGAGGACCTGCACGATCTCTCCACCCTCGTCCGCACCGGTGCTCCGCCCCGGGAAGGCCCGGCCTTCTTCAAGTCCGTGGGCATGGGGTGGCAGGACCTGATCACCGCCTGCGTCGTCTACGAGAACCTCATCCCCGATCACGGGTGAGGACGTCCGCGCCGGTCGTGGCGTCACCGCGTCACGACGCGCCCCCAGGAAGGAACACATGAGAGCCATCGTCATCGGCGCCGGAGCCATCGGGCTGTCCTCGGCGTACTACCTGCGCAGGAGCGGGGTCGAGGTCACCGTCGTGGACCCGGCTCCCCCGGGGTCCAAGGCCTCCCACCACAACGCCGGCTGGATCGTGCCCAGCATGTCGGCCCCCGTCCCGGCCCCGGGCATGATGCTCCAGGCCGTGCGCTGGATGCTGCGCCGGGACAGCCCGCTCTACGTCACCCCGAGCCTCAGCCCGCAGTTCGTCCGGTTCATGGCGATCATGCTGCGGAACTGCACCACCGCCCGGTTCGAGGCCGGGCTGGAGGTCCTGTCGGACCTGAGCGCGGAGACGCTGCAGCTGTTCGACGAGCTGACCGCCGACGGGGTGCAGTTCGAGGCCCACGCCGATCCGCTGACCATGCTGTTCCGGGACCGGAAGAAGCTCGAGGCGCACGCGGTGGAGCTCGAGACCGTGGCCGAGCGCATCCCCGGCTTCTCCTGGCGTGCGCTGACCCCGCAGGACCTGGCCCGGGAGACGCCCTCCTTCGCCCCCGGGCTCGCCGGCGGACTGGAGAGCGTCGGCGACCGTTCGGTGGACCCCGCCTCGTTCACCGACGGCCTCGCCGCCGCCTGCCGGCGGGACGGCGTCGAGTTCCGCCTGGGC
>JAPSHS010000208.1 GCA_031179495.1 Kocuria sp.
CGCCGGCGGCGTCCGGGTTGTAGGCGCGCGCGCCGAAGGCCGGTCCCTCGGCCTGCTCGTGGTTGCGCACCAGGCGGATCGTGCCGTTCTCGCCCGCGAAGGCGGCCATGCCGTCGTGCTTGCCCGGAGTGGGCGTGCCGTCGCTCATGGGGGTGCCCGCATGGCCGAAGGCCACGTAGCCGAAGCCGGCCGGCAGCAGCAGCTCCCCGCCCGGGGCCGGCCGCAGCGGCCCGTAGCCGCCGTTGTCCGGCGCCTGCATGGTGTCGTTCCCGTTCCGGCGCCCCTGGGCGGCGTGCGCGGTGTTCCCCATCAGCGCGGAGAGCGCGGCGGCGGCACTCATCGCCCCGCCGGCCTTCAGGAGTCCGCGGCGTCCTACCGGGGCCGTCATGGGTGTCGGTGCTGTCGTCATCTCGGTGCTGTCCTCACTGGCTCGATCAGGTGCTTCCGAGGACCGACTCCAGCAAAAGACATCGAATGGCAGGCCAGCGCGACATGAATGTCCCGCGTCGAGCACATGGCGCCTTCCTGCACGGTTGAGGCGAGCTCGGGCACCGCCGCCGTCCCCGCGGCGGCCCTGGGGCGCAGGGCTGCCGGGCCGGCCGGCTCACGCGGGCAGGGGGCGTCCGGCGTCGTGCAGGTGGGCGCGCTGCCCGTCGTGGTCGTAGATGGTGAGGATCTCCACGGGGCCGTGGTGGGTCTCGATGGCATGCGGGACCATGGTCGAGAACTGGGCGGCGTGACCGGCCTCGACGAGCACGGTCCGCTCTCCCAGGCGCAGGCGCACGGTGCCGGAGAGCACGGTGAACCACTCCCGGCCGGGGTGCACCGCCAGCTGCTCCGTGGCGGCCGAGCGCTCCGGGCTGATCCGCATCTTGGCGACCGTCATGCCCTGCAGGGCGTCCTCCCGGGACAGCAGCCACGTGGTCATGCCGGGGGTGTGGCCGGGCTCGGGGCGGATCACCACGTCCTCGTCGCCGGGGGACTCCACGAGCTCGTCCAGCGTGGTGCCCAGTGCCCGGGCGATGGGCACCAGCTGGTCCAGGGCGATCCGGCGGTGCCCGGTCTCGATGCGGCTCAGGGTGGAGGGGCTGAGGAAGCACCGGGAGGCCAGGGCGTCCAGGGACCAGCCGCGCGCCACTCGCAGGCCACGGATGCGCTGGCGGATGACGGTGTCCAGGGCGAGTTCTTGCGTCATGGGCAAGAGTCTATGTCACACAAGCACGGTCCGCCTAGTCTGGAGGCATGACACAGCATCCCCACGCCGCGGCCCACGCCGGGGTCCACGCCGGACACCGGCTCGAAGAAGATCTGGCGCAGCTGCTGGACCTGGACGCGGAGACGTCCGGTCCCGTCCTGGACGAGATGACCGCGTGGATCGCCGAGCAGATGCCGGCCGACCCGCGCGCGGTCGTCGACCTGGGGGCCGGCACCGGCACCGGCAGCCTGGCCCTGGCCCGGCGCTTTCCCGCCGCGCAGGTGGTGGCGGTCGACCGGTCGGTGGTCATGCTCGACCACGTGCGGGCCGCAGCCCGCGGACAGGGGCTGGAGGATCGGGTGCAGGCGGTGCAGGCCGACCTCGACGTGGCCTGGCCCGTGGTCGGGGCGGCCGATCTGGTGTGGGCCTCCTCGTTCCTGCACGAGGTCGCCGACCCCGGCGCCGTGCTGGCGGAAGTCCGGGACGCGCTGCGGCCCAGCGGGCTGCTCGTGGTCGTCGAGATGGACGCCCTGCCCCGCTTCCTCCCCGACGACATCGGGCTCGGCCGCCCCGGGCTGGAGTCCCGGTGCCACCGGGCCCTGGCCGACGCGGGGTGGAACGCGCACCCGGACTGGCGGCCCCTCCTGGAGCACGCCGGGTTCGAGGTCCTCGCCCCGCGCACCGTCAGCACCGCTGCGTCCCCGGCGCCCTCGGCCACCGCCCGCTATGCCGCCGCCTGGTTCGCCCGCATGCGCCCGGCCCTGCAGGATCGGCTGGCCGTCGAGGACCTCGACGTCCTGGACCGACTCCTGGCCCGGGACGCCCCAGAGGCCCTGCTCAATCGCCGGGACCTGGGCCTCCGGGGCAGCCGCACCGCCTGGGCGGCCCGGCGCCCCTGAGCGCCGCCCACCGGGATGTGCTTCAGTGGAGGCATGGAGCCGAAGACCCCGGACGAACTGTGGTCAGCCATCCACGCCGAGCGTGCGGCGCTGGCCGAGGACCTGGCCGGTCTGACCGGTGACCAGTGGGCGGAGCCGTCCCTGTGCGGGCAGTGGTCCGTGGAGGAGGTCGTCGCTCACCTGACGGCGGCCGCGAGCATCGGGCGAGTCCGCTGGCTCCGCAGCGTGCTGGGCGCCCGCTTCGACTTCGACCTGCACAACCGGCGCCGGCTGGAGGAGCACCGGGGTGCCGGCCCCGCCGAGACGCTCCGGCGGTTCCGGGCCGTGGCCGGGAGCACGAGGGCGCCGTCGGAGCACACTGCGGCATGGCTCGGGGAGGTCGTCGTCCACGGCCAGGACATCCGCCGGCCGCTCGGGATGCCGAGCACCCCGTCGGCCGATGCCGTGACCGCCGTGGCGCGGTTCTTCGCCGGCCGGGACTTCACGGTGCCCAGCCGCAAGGCTGCCCAGGGTCTCCGCCTGGTGGCGACCGACGGACCCTTCGCGTCGGGCTCCGGCCCCGTGGTCAGCGGGACCACGCTGGCGCTGACCATGGCGATGGCCGGCCGGGAGGCCTACTGCGACGACCTGACGGGCGAGGGCGTCCCCATCCTGAGGGCTCGGTGCTCAGCCGGCTGACGACGCGGCCAGTAGGCTGGTGGCATGTAGTTCACAAGATTCACAAGATTCATCGACGTTCACAGGGGGGTAGGTGGACAATCCCTTCCGGCCCACTGCAGGAGCATCCCCGCCGGAGATCATCGGCCGGGCCGGCGTCCTGGACGAGTTCGCCTACGGACTGCGCCTCCGTTCGGGAGCGCCCGGGCTGCTGACCATCTTCACGGGCGCCCGGGGCGTGGGCAAGACCGTGATGCTGGGCGCGGCCGAGGACCTGGCCCGCACTCAGGGCTGGGCCGTGGTGTCCGAGACGGCGACCCGAGGTTTCCTGGGCCG
>JAPSHS010000209.1 GCA_031179495.1 Kocuria sp.
CGAGCTGCCCACGGGGCGGACCCTGGAGGAGCTCGTCGACCGGCTGCGCCCCGCGCGGCTGCGCGGCTCGCTCAGCGAGACCGGCCCCGCGGGAAGCATCGTCGTCCACCCGCTGGGCGTGCAGGGCGTCCCGCTCACGTACCTCGTCGTGGTCACGCCCCGGCCCCTCGAGCGGGCCCAGGCCGGGGCGGTCACCACTGCCGTGGCCCTGCTCTCCCTGCACGCCGAGCGGGCGGGGGAGCGCGCCCTGTTCCGGCGCCGGGTCCGCGCCGGGGCGCTGGCCCTCGTCCTCGGTGGCGACGTCCGCTCCGGGGACGCCCTGCTCGCGGTCGGCGAGGACGGCGGGTGGACCGGGACGTCCCGGCGGGTGCGGGTGGTGCGCCTGCGCGGGGACGCCGAGCAGGCCCGGGAGGCGGCGCGGCGGATCGAGGGGCACGCCGACCGGAACGGCCACCGCGTGCTGGTGGGCGCCGCGGAGGGGGCCGGGTCCGGGGAGGTGGACGTCGCCGTGCTGGTGGAGGACGAGCCGGAGCTGCTCGGGGCCCTGCGCGGGATCGTCGAGCGCTCCGGCGTGCGCGCCGGCATCGGCGGCGCCACGGCCGTCGAGGCCGCCGGCACGAGCGAGCACGAAGCCCTCGACGTGCTGGGCCGCACGACGGCCCGGCACCGCGTGGGCACGTGGGACGACGTGGTGGCCGGCGGCTTCGCCGGGCTCCTGCCGCCCGAGGCGGCGCGGGCCCACGCCCGGGCCCTGCTGGAGCCGGTGCGGAGCCGGGAGGCCGGCGAGCAGCTGCTGAGCGTGCTCCGGACCTTCCTGGCCCACAACGGCAACCGGCGCCAGGCGGCGGCCGAGCTCGGCGTCCACCGCAACACGATGCTGCAGCGCCTGCACGCCGTCGAGCAGGCCCTCGGCCGCTCCCTCGACGACCCCCAGCTGCGGGCCGACCTGTGGATCGCCCTCCGCGTCTGCACCGACTAGCACTGCGCGTGTCCCCGCGGCGGACGTCCCGCTCCGGCCCGGCGGCGACCCCTCGTGACCGATGTGCACCGTGCACGGAGGATGTGCTCGGCCAGGGCACTGTGCCGACCGGATGTGAGCTTAGTCTCGGGAGCAGGAGCCCGCAGGAGCGCCGGCCGTCCACCCGGTCCCGCCTCCTCGCCCCCGCGCACCGGCCGCGGCACCGCTCCACCACCGATCGATCCGCCCCGTACCCAGGACGGTCCCCGGCGTCCCCGGGACGTCCAGGAAAGGAACGACCATGACGACAGACGTCCTCGCACCCGCCGCGGCGGAGGCGGCGGAGGGCACCGGCCCGCTGGCCGACGCCCAGGCCCAGCTGAGCGCGGCCGTGGCCGCCCTCGGCTACGAGACCGGCCTGCACCGACTCCTCGCCCGGCCGCGCCGGGAGATGACCGTGTCCATCCCGCTGCGCCGCGACGACGGGTCGGTGGAGGTGCTGACCGGGCACCGGGTGCAGCACAACTTCTCCCGGGGTCCGGCCAAGGGCGGGCTGCGCTACTCCCCGGCCGTGGACCTGGACGAGGTGCGGGCCCTGGCGATGTGGATGACCTGGAAGTGCGCCCTGCTCGACGTCCCCTACGGCGGGGCCAAGGGCGGGATCACGATCGACCCCCGCAACTACTCCCGGGGCGAGCTGGAGCGCGTCACCCGCCGCTACACCTCGGAGATCCTGCCGATCATCGGCCCGGAGCGGGACATCCCCGCCCCCGACATCGGCACGGACGAGCAGACCATGGCCTGGATGATGGACACCTACTCCGTGTCGGTGGGCTACACCGTGCCCGGCGTGGTCACGGGCAAGCCCGTCTCCGTCGGAGGGTCGCTCGGCCGCTCCTCGGCCACCTCGCAGGGCGTGGTGCACATCGCCCTGGCCGCCCTGGCCCACCGCGGCATCGCCCCCGCCGGGGCCACCGCCGCGGTGCAGGGCTTCGGCAAGGTCGGTGCCGGGGCCGCCCAGTTCCTGGCCGAGGCCGGGGTGGAGGTGGTCGCGGTGTCGGACCAGTACGGGGCCGTCCACCGCACCGGCGGGCTGGACGTCACGGCCCTGCAGCGGCACGTGGCCGCCACCGGCTCCGTCGTCGGCTTCGGCGGGGCGGACCCGTTCCCGGCCGAGCGGCTGCTGGGACTCGACGTGCACCTGCTGGTGCCGGCCGCGGTGGAGGGAGTGCTGCACGCGGGCAACGCGGCCGAGGTGACCGCCGAGGTCGTGGTGGAGGGCGCCAACGGGCCCACCACGGGCGCGGCCGACGAGATCCTCGCCGCCAACGGGGTCCTCGTGGTCCCCGACATCCTCGCCAACGCCGGCGGGGTGATCGTCTCCTACTTCGAGTGGGTGCAGTCCAACCAGGCCTACTGGTGGTCCGCGGCCGAGGTCGACGCCCGTCTGGAGGCCCGGATGCTCGCCGCCTGGGAGAAGGTCCTGGCCGTCGCCGCCGAGCGCGGCCTGAGCCTGCGCGAGGCCGCCACCGTGACGGCGGTGCAGCGCGTGGCCGACGCCCACCTCACCCGCGGGCTCTACCCCTGACCGGTGCCCCGGTCCGGACGCCGGCGCGCCCGGGCCGGGGGTCGCCCCGCCGGGCCACCGGTGCGCTCCCGGACCGGACCGGGCGGGATCCCGCCACCCGCCACGCCCACGGCTTAAGCACAGGACTTCCACTGCTTTCACGATGCCGGGATTGCTACCCTGGGAGCACATCACGCACAGCAGTGCCAGGGAAGGACCGACACATGGCCGGCGGGAACCCGCTCCTCCGCGATTTCACCAAGCAGGGCGCAGGCAGCGCCCAGCAGTCCCACGGGACCCAGTACGGGCAGAGCTCCTACGGGACCCCCTACCAGCAGCCCGGGTACGGGCAGGGCGGATACCAGCAGGGCGGCTACGGCCGTCCGCAGCAGGGCGACCCCTACTCCGCCGACCGCCTGGACTCGATGTACAACGCCCCGGCCGCGGGGACCAACCAGACCGGCCGGATGACCTACGACGACGTCATCATGCGCACCGCCACGGTGCTCGGCGCCGTGGTCGTCGGTGCGCTCGCCGGCTGGATCATGCCGGTGCTG
>JAPSHS010000210.1 GCA_031179495.1 Kocuria sp.
CCGCGGTCTTCGCCGCGTTCACCGACCCCGACCGGCTCGCCGCCTGGTTCGGCCCGCAGGGCTGGAGCGTGCCCCGGGAGTCGGTGCTGCTCGAGGTCCGGCCCGGTGGCCGGCAGCGCTTCCGCATGGTCAACGACGCCGACCCCGCGCAGGTCGCGCCGGTGCACGCCACCTATCTGCGGGTGGAGCGGGACGCGCTGCTCGAGGGCCGCGAGGCGCTGCCGGGCCCGGACGGGGAACCCACGCAGCAGCACGTGCTGGTGCGCACCGAGTTCCTCGCCACCGAGGACGGGGGCACCCTGCTCGTGCTCACCCAGGGGCCGCTGCCCGCCGTGGTGCACGCGGGCGCGGCCGCGGGGTGGCGCAGCTCGTTCGCGAAGCTCGAGGCGCTGCTCGCCCGGGGCTGAGACGTGCTCCCGGTCCCGGGCGGGCCTCGGATAGTCTGCCCGCATGACCGAGGACACCGGCATCCGCACCACCGCCCTCGCCCGGAGGCTGACCGCCCCCAATCCGGGCCCGATGACCCTGGACGGCACCAACTCGTGGCTGCTCGGGGCACCGGGGCAGGAGGACGTCGTCGTCGTGGATCCCGGCCCGGCCGACCGCGGGCACCTGGCCGCGCTGGCCGCGGCGGGACGCACGGTGCTCACGCTGGTCACGCACCGGCACGCCGACCACACCGAGGCCGTCGACGACTTCCACGCCCGCACGGGAGCCCCCGTGCGGGGGTTCCTCCCGGAGTTCTGCCGGGACGCGCCCCCGCTGACCGACCGCGAGACGATCGAGGCCGCCGGCTGCCGGATCCGGGTCCTGCACACCCCCGGGCACACCTCCGACTCCGTGAGCTTCCACCTGCCCGACGACGCCCCCGCCGATGCCGGCGCCGACGGCCCGGGCACCGGCGGGTCGGTGCTCACCGGCGACACGATCCTGGGCCGCGGGACCACGATGCTCGACCACCCGGACGGGAGCCTGGGCGACTACCTGCGCTCGCTGCAGCGCCTGGCGGTGCTGGGCCGCGCCCTCGTGCTGCCCGCGCACGGGGACGTGCGGGACGACGTCGAGGCGGTCTGCGAGGAGCTGCTCGAGCACCGGATGGAGCGCCTGGCCGAGGTGCGGGAGGCGCTGCGGGCCCTGGGCCGCGGAGCCAGCCTCGAGGCGATCACGGCCAGGATCTACGCCGACGTCCCCGCCCGCGTCCTGCCGGCGGCCCGGAGCTCGGTGGGGGCGCAGCTCGCCTATCTCGGATTCTGACCCAGGGGCTTCCGGGCGCCGGCGTGCCGCCGGGGCGCGGCGCCGGCGGGTCCTGCCCCGCTCAGCGCGCGGGCGCCGGGCTCTCCGCCACGGTCCCGGGCGCGCCGCGGCTCGGCTCCCGCCGCTTGAGCCAGGCGATCGCGGCGTAGGTGACGGGCAGGACGACGACCTCGACCAGGACCTTGTAGACGTAGCCCGCCACCGCGTAGTTCAGGAAGTCGGAGGCGGTGCCGATCCCGATGATCGGCGCCGCCACGGCGCAGAAGATCACCGTGTCCACCAGCTCCCCGACGAGGGTCGATCCGATCAGCCGGGCCCACAGGTGCCGGTCCCGCGTGCGGGCCCTGATCCGGACCAGCACGAACGCGTTGAGCAGCTGCCCCGCGAGGTAGCCCAGCAGGGAGCCCGCCACGATGAGCGGGACCGGCCCCAGCACGGTCTCGAAGGCCTCCTGGCCCTGGTAGAACTCCGCCGGGGGCAGGGCGATGACGAGCCAGAACACCACCGAGGAGAACAGGCCGGCCGCGAACGACGTGACGATGGCACGCCGGGCGGCGCGGAAGCCGTAGACCTCCGTGACGACGTCGCCCAGGACGTAGGCGAGCGGGAAGAGGAAGAAGCCGCCGTCGGTGAGGACGGGTCCGAAGGCGACGCCCTTGGTCGCGGCGACGTTGGAGAGGACCAGGACCACGCAGTAGGCCGCCACGATGAGGTCGAAGTACGTGCGCGGGTTGCGGGCGGACGCGGCGGGAGCAGGACCTGCGGGAGAGGACACGGCGGGTCACCAATCTGTCGGAACGCGGCACCGGCCCGGGGAGGGCGGTCGCCGTGGCGCGATCTGCGCGGGCTGCAGGACGGGGGCGGGACGCCCGCCTGCCACCCGGGATCCCTCCTCCCGCCGCCGCGGAACCTCCGTGGAGGACGTCGTGGCGGCCGGAGACCGTCCGACAGTCTAGCGCCGGAGCCAGCGCCGGAGCACGGCCGTCCGGGTGGCCGAGGACGCGGGCCGGGGAGCACAATGGCTCCCATGACCGACACCACCACCGCATCCACCCCCGCCGCCACGGGCGCCGCCCAGCCCCCCGTCGCCCTGACCATCGCCGGCTCCGAGGCCACCGGTGGCGCCGGCGCGCAGGCGGACCTCAAGACCTTCCAGGAGCTCGGGGTCTTCGGCTCGCTGGCGCTGACCTGCATCGTGTCCTTCGACCCGGACGCGGACTGGGGCCACCGCCTGTTCCCCGTCCCGCAGGACGTGCTGCGGGAGCAGCTCGAGGCGATCACGGCGGCGCACGAGCTCGACGCCGTCAAGATCGGCATGCTCGGCAGCCCGGAGACCATCGCGACCACCGCCGAGGCGCTGACGGCCCTGCGGCCGCGCCACCTCGTCCTGGACCCGGTGCTGATCTGCAAGGGCCAGGAGCCCGGGGCCGCCCTGGACACCGACGAGGCGCTCAAGGCGAAGGTCCTCCCGCTGGCCACGTTCGTGACGCCCAACCACTTCGAGGCCCTCTCCCTGTCCGGGATGGACGAGATCAGCACCGTCGAGCACCTCGAGGAGGCCGCCCGGCGGATCCACGAGACCTCGGGGGCCGTGGTGCTCGCCAAGGGCGGGGTGCGTCTGGCCGGCCCGGACGCCGTCGACGTCTTCTACGACGGGACGACCCTCGAGGTGCTCTCCGAGCCCAAGGTCGGTGAGGTGCCGGTGGCCGGGGCCGGCTGCACCCTCGCGGCCGCCGTGGCCGCCGAGCTCGCCAAGGGCGCCGAGCCGCTCGAGGCCGCCCGCACCGCCAAGGCCTTCGTCTCCGCCGGCATCCGGCAGCGCCTCA
>JAPSHS010000008.1 GCA_031179495.1 Kocuria sp.
TGGCGCCCACGGACTCGGACGCCTTCGCGCACGCGGCCTGGACGTTGTTCAGGTGCTCGGGCAGCACGGCGATGAGGTCCTCCGCGTGGTGGAACTCCAGGGCCGTGCGCGCCTCGCCGATGATCCGACGGGCGTCGTTCTTGAACCCGACGCGCTGGATGCCCGGCTCGAGCTGGACGAGGACCTCCTCGGCGGTGGTGAGGCTGTGCAGGATCGAGCCCGGGAAGAGCCGGTCCAGGAGCAGGAACTCGGTGGCGGACTCGTCGTTGAAAATGCCGTGGCGGGTGCGCAGGAACGCCTCGTAGGCACCGGCGCAGTGCAGGATCGAGACCCAGGACATCCCGGAGGTGGACGTGGAGCGAGTCCACAGCAGCCGGGAGGTCATGTCCGCGCGCTCGATGGCGGCCCCCAGGGACAGGAACATCCACGACTCGTCACGCGACATGGTCATCTGCACCTGCCCGCGCACCGTGGCCATCCGCTCCACGGCCCAGTGGCAGACGCGGAAGGTGCCCACCACGTCCCGGCGGTGCTGGCCGAGTCCGTAGTAGGTGGAGTTCAGCGCCTCCCACATGGGCGAGGACATGCTCTCCCGGGCGCGGCGGGCGTTCTCCCGGGCGGCGTGCAGCGCGCCATAGATGGAGGTCAGGCAGTCGCGGTTCCACGCCAGCTCGTGGATCATCGACTTGACGCTGTAGACCCCGTCCGTCGGGGTCACGCCCATGACGTCCATGATCCGGCGGACCTCGGTCTCCTGCTGGCCCGGGGGCAGCTGGGTGATGCGCTCCAGGTGGACGTCGAGGATGCGGGCCACGCCGTCGGCGCGCTCGACGTAGCGGCCGATCCAGAACAGCGACTCGGCGATGCGGCTCAGCACGACGGCTCCTCTCCCGCGGCCGGGCGACCGGCCTGTTGTTGTTGCTGCTGCATCTGGCCGCCGTCGCCCTCGTCCTGCCACGAGGCAGAGACGGGCCAGGTGTGCACGGAGTCGTCGACGTCCGCGTGCCGGGCCAGGCCCGGGTCCAGGTCCTGGTTCTGCGGCCGGCCGAGCACCCAGGTGTCCTTGGACCCGCCGCCCTGGGAGGAGTTCACGATCAGCGAGCCCTTCTGCATCGCCACGCGGGTCAGGCCTCCGGGCAGGACGTAGACGTCGTCGCCGCTGTTGACGGCGAAGGGGCGCAGGTCCACGTGCCGGGGACTGAACTCCCCGTCGGCGAACGTCGGCACGGTGGACAGCTGCAGCACGGGCTGAGCGATCCACCCGCGCGGGTCGGCCAGCACCTTCGCCCGCAGCTCCTCGAGCTCGTCCGCGGTGGCCTGGGGGCCGATCACCAGGCCCTTGCCGCCGGAGCCGTCCACCGGCTTGACCACGAGCTCGTCGAGGTGAGCCAGGACGTAGGCGCGGGCCTCGTCCTCCTCCAGCCGGTACGTGTCCACGTTGGGCAGCACCGGTTCCTCGTCGAGGTAGTACCGGATGAGCTCGGGCACGTAGGAGTAGGTCAGCTTGTCGTCGGCCACGCCGTTGCCGATCGCGTTGGCGATGGTCACGTTGCCGGCCCGCGCCGCGTTGACCAGCCCGGAGCAGCCCAGCGCTGAGTCGGAGCGGAAGTGCAGGGGGTCCACGAAGTCGTCGTCGATGCGCTTGTAGATCACGTCGACGCGCTGCTCGCCGTCGGTGGTGCGCATGTACACCTTGTCCCCGCGGACCACGAGGTCGCGCCCCTCGACGAGGCGCACGCCCATCAGCCCGGCCAGCAGGGTGTGCTCGAAGTAGGCGGAGTTGAACACGCCCGGGGTGAGCACCACGACGGTGGGGTCCTCGGCGGCCTCCGGCGCGGTGGCGCGCAGCGCCCGGTAGAGGTGGCGGGGATACGCCTCCACCGCGCGGATGGACTGGGACATGAACGCCTCGGGCAGACCCTTGGCCATGGCTCGACGGTTCTCGATGACGTAGGACACGCCCGAGGGGACGCGCACATTGTCCTCGAGGACGCGGAAGACGCCCTGCTGGTCGCGGATCACGTCGATGCCGGCCACGTGGATGCGCACCCCGCCCGCGGGACGGAAGCCCCACACCGCGCGGTGGAAGTGCGCGGAGGAGGTGATGAGCGCCTTCGGCACGATCCCGTCGGCCACGACGCGCTGCTCGCCGTAGACGTCGTCGAGGAAGCGCTCGAGGGCGCGGACCCGCTGCTTCACGCCGCGCTCGATGATGTCCCACTCCTCGGCCGTGATCACGCGCGGCACGAGGTCCAGGGGGAACGGGCGCTCCTCCCCGGCGAAGTCGAAGGTCACGCCCCGGTCGAGGAAGGACCGGGCCATCGAGTCCGCGCGGGCGTTGACGTCGCTGAGCGAGAGGGCGTCCAGAACCTCCCCGATCTGCTCGTACCCGGGGCGGGTGCCGCGTTCCGGGGTGAACATCTCGTCGTAGGCCGCCGCTGCGGCCATGTCGGCGGCATAGTGGTCGAACAGATCGGTCATGTCGGGCGATCACACGCCTTTCGGGGTCGTGGCGGTCGTTACCCGAAGTATGGACGGGCCGTATTTCCCAACGGTAACCGGGGTTCCGGGCGCGCTTCCGATTCTGTCACGCGCCGCGCCGCAGGACACCGGACGACGTGCCCCTACGATGGGATGGCGCGCCCGCGCGAGGCGGTGTGCCGCCGCACCCGCCGCGGCCGCCACGAGCGGAGAGGAACCGATGGACACCCCGGACCCCCAGCACCGTGTCACGGTGGTCGTGGCCACCCGCAACCGGCGGGAGGAGCTCGTCGCCCACCTCGGCCGGCACGAGGGGCCCGTGATCGTCGTCGACAACGCTTCCACGGACGGCACCGTCGAGGCGGTGCGCGCCGCGCACCCCCGGGCCCGGGTGGTGCCCCTGCCGCGCAACGCCGGGGCGGTCGCCCGGACCGTGGGCGTGCGCCTGGCCCGCACCCCGTACGTGGCCTTCGCCGACGACGACTCCTGGTGGGCCCCCGGCGCGCTCGTCCGCGCGGCCGCCGTCCTCGACGCCCACCCCCGGCTCGGCCTTCTCGCCGGGTCCATCGCTGTTGGCCCCGAGGAGCGCCCCGATCCGCTCAATGCCGTGCTGGCGGCCTCTCCCCTGGGCATCCCCACGGGATGCCCAGGTCCGGCCCTGCTCGGCTTCGTGGGCTGCGGGGCGGTCGTGCGCCGCTCGGCGATCCTGGAGGCCGGCGGCTTCGACGACGTCGTGCGCTTTCCCGGCGAGGAGGAGCGGCTGGCCCTCGACCTCTTCGACGCCGGCTGGCGCCTGTCCTACGTGCCGGAGATCCGCGCCCACCACCACCCCTCGCCGCGGCGGGAGAGCGGCGACCGCCGACAGCGGGAGCTGGTGCGCAGCCGCCTGCTCACCGCGCTCATGCGCCGGCCGTGGCGGGTGGTGGCGCACGAGCTGCGGTGCGCGCTGCGCGCCGGGCGCACGGGCCGCCGCGGGCTGCTCGGGGCCCTGCCCCGGGTCCCGGCCGCGCTGCGCGCCCGCCGCCGCGTCTCCCCCACCACCGAGGCCGCGCTCACGCTGCTGCACGCCCCGGCCGGCCCGAACCCGATCGACCCGACGACCACGGAGGACAGCCCGTGACCGAGACCGACTCCACCCCCGAGACCGTGCCGGGCACGGGACCCGACGAGCGCGTGGCGGTCGTGATGATCACCTACAACCGCCGGGACGAGGCGCTGCTGGCGCTCGCGCGGCTGCGCGAGCTGCCCGAGCAGCCGCACGTGGTGGTCGTCGACAACGGCTCGGAGGACGGGACCGCGGAGGCGATCCGCGCGCAGCACCCCTGGGCGGAGCTGGTCGCGAGCCCGGTCAACCTCGGCGCGGTGGGCCGCAACGTGGCCATGGACCGGGTGCGGACCCCCTTCGTGGGCTTCTGCGACGACGACACCTGGTGGGAGCCGGGATCGCTGCGCCGGGCGGCCGACGCGCTGGAGGCCCACCCCGGGCTGGGCGTGGTCACCGGCAGGATCCTCGTGGAGCCCGGCGCCCGGGAGGACGCGATCAACGCGGAGCTGCTGCACTCCCCCGTCGAGGGGCCCGAGTGGATGCCCGGACCCGCCCTGGGCAGCTTCCTGGCGGGCGCCTCCGTGGTGCGCCGCACGGCGTTCCGCGAGGTCGGCGGGTTCAGCGAGCGGCTGTGGCTGGGCGGCGAGGAGGAGCTGCTGGCCGCTGACCTCGCGACCGCCGGCTGGGAGCTGGTCCACCTGCCCGACGTCGTGGTCCACCACCAGGCCTCGAAGGTCCGGGACCCGCACCTGCGCCGGCGGCACGGGCTGCGCAACACGCTCTGGTTCATCTGGCTGCGCCGCCCGCTCCGGGCCGCGCTGCGCCGCACCCGGGACGTGCTCGGCGGCGCGCCGCGGGACCGGGTCACGGCCCTGGGCCTGTTCGACGCCCTGCGCGGGGCCCCGTGGGTGCTGCGCGAGCGGCGCCCCCTCCCCGAGCGCGTCGAGCGGCGCTTCCGGGCCCTGGAGGAGTCCCAGCGCAGCAGCGCCGCCCGCCGCTACGTGAGCTGAGCGTTCCGGCGGAGACCACCGGAGGAGGCCACCGGCGACGACGAAAAGGGGCCGGTCGGTCAGCCGGCCCGGCTCGCGGCGCCGACCTGCGGGACACCGGTCGAGGTGCGGAACCAGTCGACCGTGCGCGCCAGGCCCTCCGTCCACGGCACCTCGGGGACCCAGCCGAGGACCTCGGTGGCCAGCGTGGTGTCGGGCCGGCGCACCATGGGGTCGTCGACCGGGCGCTCGACGAACTCCACGGCAGAGGAGGAACCGGTCGCGGCGATGACGTCGCGGGCGATCTGCAGCACGGACAGCTCGTGCGGGTTGCCGATGTTCATCGGCCCGCTGTGCCCGCTGCCGGCCAGGGCGAGGATGCCGCGCACCAGGTCGGAGACGTAGCAGACGGAGCGGGTCTGCGCCCCGTCACCGGTCACCGTGAGCGGCTCCCCCGCGAGGGCCTGCCGGATGAAGGTGGGGATGGCGCGGCCGTCGAAGGGGCGCATCCGCGGGCCGAAGGTGTTGAAGATGCGCACGATCCCGGTGTCCACGCCGTGCTCCGCGCGGTAGGCGACCGTCAGGGCCTCCGCGAAGCGCTTGGCCTCGTCGTACACCCCGCGGGGTCCCACGGGGTTGACGTGACCCCAGTAGCTCTCGGGCTGGGGGTGGACCTGCGGGTCCCCGTAGACCTCGGAGGTGGAGGCCAGCACGAACCGCGCGCCCTTGTCCTTGGCCAGGCCCAGGGCGTGGTGGGTGCCGATGGAGCCGACCTTCAGCGTGTGGATGGGCAGCTTGAGGTAGTCGATGGGCGAGGCCGGGGAGGCGAAGTGCAGGACGAGGTCCACCTCGCCGGGCACGTGCACGTAGTCGGTGACGTCGCACTGGACGAGCCGGAACCCGGGGTCGCCCACGAGGTGCTCGATGTTGGCCGCGGAGCCCGTCAGGAAGTTGTCGAGGCAGACGACCTCGACCTCGCGGCGGCGCAGCTCGGTGCACAGGTGGCTGCCGAGGAAGCCGGCTCCGCCGGTCACGACGGCGCGGCGGATCGGCCGGGCCGCGCCCGGGCTGGTGGTCACGTCTGGCGTGGGGTTCACGGTGCTCCTCTGGATCGAAAGCGGGTGGAGAGGCCGGCGCGGACGGGGACCGCGGGTCCGGCCGGGTCAGGTGCGGGCGACCGCGTCGAGCTGGGCCCGGGCCGCGGCCAGGACCTCCTCCGGGGTGACGGCGCCGAGGCGCTCGTCGAGCTCGTCCGCGTGCGGGTCGCCCCAGGCGTGCGCGCACGGGTCCCCGTGCCACAGGACGGTGTGCAGGCCGGGGTCCACGGCGGGACCCCACCACGCGGGCGGGGTCGGTCCGAAGAGCACCACGGAGCGCACGGCCAGCGCGGTGGCCACGTGGGCCACTCCCGTGTCGGCGCTGAGCACCGCGGCGCACCCGCCGACGGTCTCCGCCAGCCCGGCCAGGCTCAGGGTGCCGCACCGGTTCTCGGCACCGTCCACGCCGTCCACCACGGCGGCGGCGAGCCCGGCCTCGGCCGGTGAGCCCGTGACGAGGACCCGGTGCCCGTCCGCGACGAGCGCCCGGGCGACCTCGCGCCACCGCTCGGCGGGCCACCGCCGGGCCCCGGACGCCGCCCCCGGGTGGATGAGCACGGGGGCGTCCACGGGCGCGGGGCGGTGCTCCCGCAGGCGCAGGTCCTCGGGTCCGCACGGGCCGCCGGCCTCGCGCACCAGGCGGCACCACCGGTGCACCTCGTGCTCGTCCCGCCGCCAGGCCGGGCCGTCGTGGCCGGCCTCCGGGGCGGCGAAGCCGATCAGCCGCCCGGGCCCGGTGGCGCGGAGCAGCTCGTGGCTGCGCGGGCCGCGCCCGTGCAGGTTCACGGCGACGTGCCCGCCGCCCACCGGCGGCAGCGGCACGAGCCCTGCGAGGGGCAGCACGCCGTCGACGACGCCGAGTCCGGCCAGCCAGGAGCCCACGGCCTCCGGGGCGGCGAGGACGATCCGGTGGCCGGGGAGCATCCGGCGCACGCCCCGCAGGGGGGCCACCGCAGTCAGCGCGTCCCCGAGGCCCAGCGCCCGCAGCACCAGGACGTTCCCGGGGCCGACCGTGGCGGGGTCCACGGCCCACGGGCCGGGCGCGGGGTGGACGTCCGCGGTGCCGGGCTCAGCGCTCACGGCCGGCCTTCTGCAGGATGGCGGTGGTGGAGCGCCCCGACAGGTACGGCAGGACGGTCACCCGCCCGCCCCAGCCGCGCACGTCGGCGGCCTCGGGCAGCTGCTCGGGGGTGTAGTCCCCGCCCTTGACCCACACGTCGGGGCGGAGCAGGTTCAGGGCGGCACGGGGGTCGTCCTCGTCGAACACGACGACCGCGTCGACGCTGCGCAGGGCGCCCAGCACGCGGGCGCGGTCGGCCTCCCCGACCACCGGGCGGCCCGGTCCCTTGAGCCGGCGCACGGACTCGTCCGCGTTCAGGAGCACCACGAGGGCGTCGCCGAGCTGCCGGGCGGCGTCGAGGGAGGCGATGTGCCCGGCGTGCAGGACGTCGAAGCAGCCGCCGGTGGCGACCACGGTCCCGCCGCGGCCACGGACCTCGCTCAGCAGCTCCTGCACCTCGCGGGGCAGCCGCTCGGCGCCCGGGTGCAGGGCCGGGCGGCTGTGCACGCCGGCGGCGCGGCGGGTGCGGTAGGTGGCGGCGCCGCCCGCGGCGACCCACTGGCCGGCGGCCTCGACGGCGGTCTCCACGGCGGCCGTGACGTGGGTGCCCCCGCCGAGGGCGAGGGCCGCGGCGGAGGCGAACCGGTCCCCCGCGCCGCAGGGGTCGGTGTTCTGCACGGGTGCCGCAGGGACCAGCTCGGTGCCGGTGGCCGTGGCCAGGTACGCCCCGGCCGCGCCGGCGGTGACCGCCACCGCGGAGGCGGCCCAGTGCCGGCGCAGCGCGCCGGCGAGCTCGCGGGGCGCGCCCGGGCCGTCGAGGGCGGCCGCGGCCTCGTCGGCGTTGGGGGTGACGAGCGTGCAGCCCGGCACGGGGGCGCCGCCGCGCGGGTGGGGGTCCCAGACGACCACGCCGGTGCGGGCGTGCTCCTCGAGCGCTGCGCGCACCGCGAGGTCGCGGGTGACCCCGCCCCCGTAGTCGGAGACCAGGACGGCGTCGGCCCCGGCCAGGACCGCGGCCACGTGCCGGGCGGTGACGCCGACCGGGGTGCCGGGTCCGCCCTCGTCCACGCGCACGAGGGTCTGGCCCGCGCTGCGGATGCGGGTCTTGGTGCGCGTCCCGCCCTCGTGGCCGAGGCGCTCCAGGCGGACCTCGCCGAGCGCGTCGGCCAGCTGCCGGCCGGCCTCGTCGTCGGCGACCGGCGCCAGCAGCGTCACCGCGACCCTCGCGGGCACGGCGCCGACGGAGGGCGGCTCCGCGCACAGCAGGGCGGCCAGGCCGGCCCCGCCGGGGCTCGCGAAGACGGCGTCGACGTCGACCACGGGGACCGGGGCGTCGGGGCTGAGCCGGGTCGAGGTGCCGGCCACGTCGCGGTCCAGCAGGGCGTCGCCGACCACGACGATGCGTGCAGCGCTCATGCGACCCCCGCCCGGACGGCGGTGCGCGCCGGCGTCCCGCCGGTCCGGTCGCGCGCGGCCGGGGGACCGGGCGGGACGAGCCGGGCGTCGACCGCCGCGCACACGGCGTGCAGCAGCATCAGGTGCACCTCCTGGATCACCGAGGTGCTGGGCGCGGCCACCGTGAGGGCCTCGTCCGCCAGCTCGGTGAGCGGGTTGGGGCCCGGGCCGGTGAGGGCCCAGACGTGCAGCCCGTGCTCGCGCGCCCTCCCGGCCGCGGCCAGCACGTTGGGGCTGCGCCCGCTGGTGGAGAGCACGACCAGGACGTCGCCGTCCCGGCCGTGGGCGCCGACCTGGCGGGCGAAGACCTCCTCCGGGCCGTAGTCGTTGACGATGGCGGTGAGGCTCGAGGTCTCGGCGGACAGGCACACGGCCGACAGCGGCCGCCGGTCGTCGACGAAGCGGCCGACGAGCTCGGCGGTGAAGTGCTGCGCCTCCGCAGCGCTGCCGCCGTTGCCCGCGACGAGCACGCGCCCGCCGTCGGTCAGCAGCCCGGCCAGGCGGGCGCCCCAGCGGTCCACGACGTCGGCGTGCCGGACGGCCTCGCGGGCGGCGACGGCGAGGTCGTCCGCGTGGGTGCCCAGCCAGCGCTCGGTCTGCGCGCGCAGGGGCGGGTGCTCGCGGCGGTGGCGCTCGACGACCCGGGCGTACGCGCGCTCCGTCTGCTCGGCGATCCGGCGCCAGCCGAAGAGCCGCTCGACGCGCTCACGGCCGGTGCGGCCCATCCGGGCGGCCAGCTCCTGGTCCTCGAGCAGGGTGCGCAGGGCGGTGGCGGTGGCGGCGACGTCCCGCGGGGGGACGTGCAGCCCGGTCACGCCGTCCTCGATGCTGTCCAGCAGCCCGCCCACGGCGGTGCCCACCACGGGGCGGGCGCAGGCCATCGCCTCGAGCGGGACCATGCCGAACGGCTCGTACCAGGGGGTGCACGCGACGACGTCCGCGGAGGCCAGCAGGGCCGCGGCGTCGTCGTGGTCCACGCGGCCGAGCAGCTCCACCCGGTCGTCCACGCCGAGCTCGCGGGCCAGCGCCCGCAGGCGCAGGGCCTCGGGGTCGCGGTCGAGGCCGGAGCGGTCCGGCCCGCCCGCCACGACGAGCTCCGCGCCGGGCAGCTCGGCCAGCGCGCGCACGACGACGTCCACGCCCTTGCGCTCCACGAGCCGGCCCAGGGCCACGATCCGGGGACGGCCGGACCTGGCGGGCCGCGGCGCCGGGACGAACGCGTCGAGGTCCACCCCGCACGGCACCACGTCGATCCGGGACTCCTGCCCGCCCAGGGCCAGCAGCTCCGCCCGCTCGTCCCGGCAGGTCGCCAGGACCAGGTCCGCCGCGGCGACGATCTCGTTCTCGACCGCGAGCCGGCCGGCCGGACTGGTGTCGGCCGCGCCCTGGTGACGGCGCTTCACGGCACCGAGTGCGTGGAAGGTCTGCACCACCGGGATCTGCAGGGTCTCGGCCGCCCGGCGGGCGGCGATCCCGGACATCCAGAAGTGGGCGTGCACGAGGTCGGGGGCGCCCTCGCGCGCCCAGTCGCGGGCCAGCCAGCGCCCGAACTCGTCCATGTAGGGGGCGAGGTCGTCCTTGGGCAGCGGGCTCGGGGGCCCGGCCGGGACGTGCACCACGCGCGCTCCGGGCGCCAGCTCGACGACGTCGGGGTTGTGCGTGTCGTCGCGGCGGGTGTAGACCGCCACCTCGTGGCCGAGACGGGCGAGGCCCGTGGCCAGGGCGGCGACGTAGACGTTCTGCCCTCCGGCGTCGACCCCGCCGAGCGCGGCCAGGGGGCTGGCGTGCTCGGAGACCATTGCGATTCTCATGCTGTCACCTTCTCCAGGATGCGGTCCCAGTCCGCGAGGAAGCGGTCCAGGCCGTAGTGTCTCAGGGCGTGCTCGCGGGCGGCGGTGCCCGCGGCGGCCGCCGCGTCGGGATCGTTCAGCCAGTGCCGGGCCTGCGCCGCGAGGGCCTCCGGGTCGTTGGAGAGCAGCCCCGCGCCCGGTGGCACCGCCCGCGGCGCCTCCGTGGTCGAGAGGCCGAGCACCGGCATGCCGATGGTCATGGCCTCCAGCAGTGCGAGCCCCAGGCTCGTCCACCGGTAGGGGTGGAAGTAGGCCCGGTGCGCGCCGAGGGCCCCGTGCAGCCTCTCCTGAGGATAGTTCTCGTGCAGCCGCCCGGCCATGTGGGGCGCGTGCGCGGCCAGCTGGTCCATGCCCATGCCGTACACGTCCACCGGCAGCTCCTGCGCCAGCGCCGTCAGCAGGTCGGTGCCGGCGATCCGTCCACGGCGCACGGGCTCGTTGACCACGGCCGCCAGGCTGGCCGTGCGACCGGTGTAGAGCGGGCCGGGGTCGAGGATGCCGTGCTCCACCACCTCGGTGGGGGCGACCCCGTTGTCCCACATCATCCGGTTGAAGTGCGTCACGTGCACCACGGGGACGTCCGTGCGCCCGGCCAGCGGGTGCCGGGTGGCCACCGCGGGCCCGCGCGGGGTGTCGTGCTCGACGTACACGGCCGGCACGTCGGCGCCCGCCCGGCGCCCGGTCCAGCGCTCGAGGAGCTCGAGCTCGTGCGGGCGCTGGAGCACCACGGCGTCGACCTCGGCGTCGGCCAGCTCCTCGGGGCCCAGCTCCACGGCGGAGGCCGGCCACTGCCAGGTCTCGGCGCGGCCACGGCCGTCGGGGCCACGGTCCTCGACGACGGGCAGCAGGTAGGTGTGGGGACCGTGGACGAACGAGGTCGTCCACGAACCGTGGACGTGCCAGATCAGGATGCGCACCGGGGTCCTCCTTCCGGTTCGGGAACGGGGGCGGGGGCGCGGCGCGCCAGGTCCGCGACGGCGGCGACCACCGCCGAGGGGGGCACCGAGGACAGGCACGGGTGCCCGGGGACGGGGCAGTCGCGGGCCCGGGAGCCGCGGCAGGCCGCGGTCCGGTCCCCGAGGAGCACGACGGGCACCCCGTAGGGGGCCCACCGCTCGGGCGGGACCACCGGGGAGAACAGGGACACGACCGGGGTCCCCACGGCGGCCGCGAGGTGGGCGGGCCCGGTGTTGCCGACGACGACGCAGGCCGCCGCGTCCAGCACGGAGGCCAGGCCCGGCAGGTCGGTCCGCCCGGCCAGGTCCAGCACGGCCGCGCCGGGAGCCCTGTCCTGTGCGGCGGCCAGGGTCGCGGCGGTGAGCGCGCGCTCCCCCGGGCCTCCGGTGAGGACCACCGTGTGCCCCGCGGCCGCGAGCCCGGCCGCCAGGGACCCGGCGTGCTCGGGGGTCAGCCCGCGCGACGGCACGGAGGCCCCGGGGTGCAGCACCACGTAGCCGCCGCCCCGCAGCGCGGCGGGGAGCTCCGGCGGCAGCGGGGGCAGCGGCCGGCGCACGGCCAGGCGCAGGTCGGCCGCCGCGGGCGCGGGGGCGCCCGCCGCGACCGCGAGCTCGCACGCCGCCTCGACCTCGTGCCCGCCGCCGGGCGGGTCCGCGCGGCGGTGCCGGACGTCGAGCAGCGATCCGGGGTAGTCCTCGCTGGTGGCCACCACGCGGCCGATCCCGGCCAGGCGGGCGAGCAGCGCCATGGGCAGCGGGCTCTGGTGGAAGGACGTGAAGACCACCGCGAGGTCGTAGCCCCGGGCGGCCAGGTCGCGGACGAGACCGAGCGTGGCGTCCCGGTCCACCGGCGGCGGCCGGAACCCGGACCAGGGGGCGGAGTACTCGAGGACCTCCTCCACGTCCGGCAGCAGCCGGGCGGCGGCCGCCCCGGAGGGCGAGGCCAGCAGGTCCACCGGGCTCCCCGTCCGGGCCAGGGCCCGGACCGCGGGACCGGTCAGCAGGACGTCCCCGTCCGAGTCGAGGCGGACGGCGAGGGTGCGGCCCATGCTCAGCCCCGGGCCGCGGCCGCGGCCGACGGGGCCGGGACCTCGGTCGTGGCCGCGTCGGCGCCGCCGAGCACGGAGGCGACCGCGTCCGTCAGGGTGGCGGCCACGGCCGGCGCGGCGGCGACCTCCTCCGGGCGGGTCATGGGCGTGGGCACCAGCACGGAGCGGGCACCCGCGGCCTGGGCGGCCTCGACGTCGGCGCCGATGTCGCCGATCAGCACGCACTCGGTGGGGTCCACGCCCAGTGCGGCGGCGGCGGCGAGCACCATCCCGGGGCGGGGCTTGCGGCACGCGCAGTCCTCCTCGGGGGCGTGCGGGCACAGCTGCCAGGTGTCGAACGGGCCGAGGAGCTCGGCCACGCGGGCGTTGACGGCGTCGACCTGCCCGCGGGTGAGCAGGCCGCGGCCGATGCCCGACTGGTTGGAGACCACGCCCACGGCCAGCCCGGCCGCGCGCACCGCGTCCACGGCCTCTCTCGCCCCGGGGACGAGCTCGACCTGCTCCGGGTCGCCGTTGTAGGGCACGTCGTGGACGAGGGTGCCGTCGCGGTCGAAGAGCACCGCCCGGACCGGGACGGGCCACGGGCCGGTCCCCCGGTGCCGCCACCGTCCGCGGAGCTTGTGCTGCACGGCGGCCACGGGGATCGCCGCGCTCGTGCGGAGCATCCGGCTGAGCTCCGGGAGGAACTCGGGGTCCCCGGGGCGCGGGCCCGGCCCGATGCGCAGCAGCACGAACCGGCCGGTGAGCCAGGCCCAGGCCGCCGCGCCGGCACCGGCGCCGGCCAGGGCGGTGCGGGCACCCGAGCGCCGGCCCCGCGCCGCGGCGACGAGGGCGGCGGCGAGGCCGGCCCCTGTGGTGCCCAGGGCGCCGACGGTCGCGACGTGCCACGTGAAGCCGCCGGCGGGCGCCTCGGCCGCCGCGCGCCAGCCGGGCCCGTGCAGCCGGCGCATCAGGGCGTCGTCGGCGTTGCCGGCCTGCACGCGCAGGCTCACGAGGTCGTCGGCGGGACGGACCGGGTGGGTGATCCGGCGCCGGCCGCGCACGAGCTGCCACCCCGCCCGGCGCACGCGCAGGGCGAGGTCGGCGTCCTCGCGGTAGGCCCGGGGGAAGCGCTCGTCGAAGCCGGAGACGGCCTCCAGGGCCGCCACGCGGTAGGCCATGTCCGCGGTCGCCCAGTCGGCGTCCTGCAGGGAGGCGGTGTTGCGCTCCCAGTCCGTGGGCCGCCGGGAGTCCGGGAGCGGGACGTCGATGCGGCCCTGGGTCGCGCCGACCTCCGGCCCGCAGGCCGCGAGGTCCCCGGCGAGGCGCTGGGCCCAGCCGGCGGGCAGCTCGACGTCGTCGTCGAGGAACGCGATCCACTCGGCGCCGGAGCGCCGGGCGGCGCGCCAGCCGCGGTTGCGGGCGGCAGCCGGGCCGCGCCCGTAGCCGCGCACCGTGCGCACGGTCCAGGCGACGGTGTCCGGGACCGTCAGCCGCAGAGGCTCCACGTCCCCGCGGCGGTCGTCGACCACGACGACCTCGAGGGGGCCGGGGTGCCCGGCGTCGACGTCCTGGGCGGAGAGGGTGTCCAGCAGCCACTGGAGGGTGGCCCGTCCCACCGAGGGGACGACGACGGCGTAGCTCGCCGGGGCGGCGGGAGCCGGCGTCATCGGGCCTCCTGGAAGAAGGAGGCGCGGCGGACCAGGTGCGGGCCGAGCACGAGCGCGGCCACGGGCGCGGAGCCGAAGAGCTCGAGGGCGTCGCGCGGGTCGTCGACCATGGGGCGGCCGGCGGTGTTGAGCGAGGTGTTCACGACGACGGGCACGCCCGTGCGCTCGTCGAAGGCTCGCAGCAGCGCCGCGATGCCGGCGTTGTCCTCGTCCGTGACGGTCTGGATGCGGGCGGTGCCGTCCACGTGGGTGACCGTGGGGATCCTCTCCCGCCACTCGGGGGCCACGTCGTGGACGAAGAGCATGAACGGGCTGGGCACCGGTCCGCCGCTGAAGATCTCGGCGGCGCGCTCCTCGAGGACCATGGGCGCCACCGGCCGGAACTGCTCCCGGCCCTTGACGTCGTTGAGCCGCTCGAGGTTCTCGGCGTGGATGGGGTTGGCGATCAGGGACCGGCGGCCCAGGGCGCGGGGGCCGAACTCGCTGCGGCCGTCGAACCACGCGACCACCCCGTTGTCCGCGAGGACGTCGGCGACCTCGCCGGCGAGGTCCTCGGGCGTCGTGAAGGGCACCTGCGCGGTGGTCAGCCACTGCGCGAGCTCCTCGGCGGACCAGCTGCGCCCGAGCGCCGCGGTGGGCTGCGGCTCGCCGAGGTCCCCGGCCTCCTGGGCCAGGTGCAGGGCGGCCCCCAGGGCGGTCCCGGAGTCGCCGGAGGCGGGCTGGACCCAGACCTCGTCGAAGGGCGTGTCCCGCCAGATCCGGGAGTTCGCCACGCAGTTCAGGGCCGTGCCGCCGGCCATGGTGAGCACCCGGTCGCCGGTCTGCCCGTGCAGCCAGGTGGCGAGGTCCACGAGGACCTCCTCGACCACGGCCTGCACCGAGGCGGCGAGATCGGCGTGATCGCCGCCCCAGGTGCCGTCGTCGACCCGGCGCGGGGCGAAGCGGGTCCAGTCCGGGGCCTGGGCCGTGAAACCGCCGTCGCCGGTGGCGCGGACGGTCTTGCGCAGCTCGGGCAGGAAGCGGGGCTCGCCGTAGGAGGCCAGCGCCATGACCTTGAACTCGTCGGAGGAGCGCAGGAAGCCGAGGTGGTCGGTGAGGGACTCGTAGAGCAGGCCCAGGGACTCCGGCAGGGCCTGGCGGTGCAGGATCTCGAGCTCTCCGTCGCGGTAGCGCCCGGCCAGGTGCGAGTGCGCCTCGCCGCGGCCGTCGACCACCAGGACGCTGCTCGTGCGGGAGGGTGCGGCCAGACCGGCGGAGGCGGCGTGGGCGACGTGGTGCTCGACGAAACGGACCTTCTCGCGGTCCAGGCCGGGCAGCACCTCGGCGATGAACCCCGGGGCGCGTCGGGCGTAGTCCACCCGGACCGGGTCGTACGGGTCGTCCGGCATCTCGGCGGCGATCGCGGGGTCGAAGGAGTAGCCGACGGCGTCCAGGTCCGCCGGGGTCAGCCCCGCCTCGGCGAGGCACCAGCGCATCGCCTGCTCGGGCAGCTCCCACGCGGAGAACGGCACGGGCCGCTTGCCGTGCTTGCGCCGCGAGAACCGCTCCTCCTCCGCCGCCGCCACCACTCTGCCGTCCACGACGAGAGCCGCCGCGGGGTCGTGAAAAATCGCGTTGATGCCCAGGTAGTTCATAGAGCGGAGTATTACACAGACTGATCAGGCGGCTGACTTTGGGGCCGTGTCACCGCTGGTGCGAGGGCGTTCCGGCCGTCTCGCGGCGCTCGTCGACCGGCTCCTCGACCGGCTCCTCGGCGGGCCGGCCGACCGGGTCGTGCCGAGGGGTCCCGCCGAGCTCCCGGACGAGGTCGTGGAGCTGCTCGGCGCCGCTGGGGTCCTTCGCGGAGCGCGCCTCGGCCGCCTTCCGCCCGGCCGCCGAGAGGCACCAGCGCAGCTGCTCCCCGAGGCGCCCCGGCCCGAGCTCCTCGGCCCCGACCACGGCGGGCCAGTCCCAGGCCCGTGCCTGCGCCGTGACCTTCCCGCCGCCGGCCACGGGGTCGACGGCCAGCACCGGGACGCCGGCCCGCAGCGCCAGGACGAGACCGTGCATGCGCATGCTCACCACGGCGTCGAGCCGGGAGATGACGGAGCCGACCTGCGCGGCGGTCGCGGGCAGGCGCCAGTCGCGCGGGTCCAGCCGGGTCTCCAGCGGCAGCCGCGCGGCGTCGAGGCCGCCCAGCCACTCCTCGAGCCCGGCCCGCGCCGCCTCGTGCCGGCGGCGGGCGCCGTACTCGTGCTGGCCGGAGGTGAGGTAGACGCCCAGCACTGGCACGAGCCGCGGGGCCGGGCGCGCGGCCAGATCCCGGTGGGCGAGGGCCCCGGGACGGTCGCGGGCGATCACCCGGTGGAACCCGGAGGTCACGGGGTCGGCGGGGTCTAGCACGCTGACCCCCACCGCGATCCGGCGGCAGTGGTCGAAGCGCTCGTGCAGCTCCGCGATCGAGCGGCCCGTCGCCGGGCCGCAGACGAACACCAGGTGGGTGTACCGGCTGGGATCGGCGTCGTCGAGCCGCAGCCCGCCGGGCGGGCACATCACCGCGCTCCAGGCGAGGTCGTACCGGAGGCCCGCCGCGTCGAGGGCGTCGGCGACGGCGTCCATGGCGAGGACGTCGCCGGCCGTCGCCTCGCCGTGCAGGACGCTGGACCAACCGACCACGAGTGTGCGCATGTCCCGAGGCTACCGGCCGTCTCCGCCCGGCGGCGCACCCGCACGCGCCGGGCGAGCAGGTGCGCCGCCCGCCCGATAACGACTCCGCACCACGCCTGGTGGCCGGGGCCGCCCGGGACTAGGCTCGGGTTCATGGGTCAAGCAGCCGGCCGTGACAGCTCGTCGTGGAAGGACCCCTTCATGGACCATCAGCCGTCCGTCGTCACGCCGGTCGACCCGGACACCCGGAGCGCGCACCCGGTCGTCACCGGCTGCCCCACCGGGTCCGGCCCGGCGCTCGCGAGCGCCGCCGATCTCGGCGGGGTGGCGGCATGAGCGGCCTCGACGTCGTCCCGTCACCCGCTGGCCCCGGCACCGGGGACACGCCGGACTGCGAGACGTGCCTCGGCCCGGAGTGCGCCTTCCCGGCCGAGCTCGCCGAGCTGTCCCTCACCGAGCTGCAGGTCCTGCACAGCAGGGTCGTGTGCCAGCTCGAGCACGAGTACCTCACCGAAGCGGACGGACCGCACCCCGTCACCCAGGACCGGCACGAGGAGCTCGTCGCCGAGCTCGAGGTCCGGGGCGGCGTCGCGACGGCGGACTGACCCGGCTCGCCCGGGCCACCGCCGCACCAGCCCGGGGACGCCCGGCGGCGTACCACCGGGCGAAGAACACCACGAGCAGGGCGACGTGCACGGCGTCCCCGCCGTAGTACATGACCTGCGCACCGAGCTGCGCGTCGGCGGTGCCCACCCCCGGCGGAGGGTTCCCGTAGAGCCGTTTGGCCAGCACCGAGTGCACGGCCAGGAAGCCGATGAGCACGGCCGCGCGCAACCGGAACGAGGCCCGGTGCGGGTCCGGGTCCGCCCCGGCGACCGCCGCGGTGAACAGGTACCCGGCGAGCAGCACGTGGGCGTGCACGGCCGCGTGCACGAGCGCCGAGGCGTGCATCGCGGCGTACAGCCCCGTCGTGTACAGCACCCAGAGGCCCCCCGCATCGAGCGTCCCGGCCACCACCGGATGGGTCACCGCCCGCACCGGCGGGGTGCGCAGGAACCGCGTCAGGGCCCGGGCGCCGGCGACGGGCAGCGCCCGGAGCACCAGGGTCACGGGGGCGGCGAGCACGAGCAGCAGCGGGGCCGCCATCCCGAGGAGCAGGTGCACCACCATGTGGGCGGGGAAGCTCCCGTGGGCGGCGCGGGCCAGGGGGCCGAGCAGGGCCGCTCCCGCGCAGCCGAGCCCGGCGAACCACAGGACCGTGCGGCCGGGCGGCCACGGGCTGCGGTGCCGCGACCACCACAGGGCCGCGGCGTAGCCGGCCGCGCCCGCCGCCAGCACCAGCACGGCCACGGCGTCGAGGACCGCCCAGCCCACGCCGCCGTGGTGCGGGTTCACCGGGCGGGCCGGGTCCGGTGGAGCACCGCCAGGCCCACCGTGAGCGCGAGCACGGCGCTGCCGATCCAGGTGACGTCGTAGAGCAGCAGGTCCACGTCGTAGCGGACCTGGTGGATCCGGAGCACCTTGTGCAGGACCACGCCGTCGAGGAGCTGGAAGCCGCCCAGACCCGTGAGCAGCCCTCCCGTCCAGCGGCCCCAGGGCGCAGGGCCCCGGCGCCGGACGTCGGCGAGCAGGAACAGGGAGCCCACCGTCACGAACCATCCGAAGGCGTGGAAGAGCCCGTCGGAGAACAGTGCGACGCCGGTGGTCGAGAGGTCGTAGAAGTGGTGCCAGTGCAGGATCAGGTGGAACACGGCGAGGTCCACCACGGAGGCGGCGATGCCCGCGCCCAGCAGCACGCCGGCGAGCACGCCGCGACGGTCCTGCCCGGCCGGGTCCGCGGGCTCGGGGGCGCGCCCGCTCCGGGCGGCGGAGGCGTCGGCCATCGGGAGCTCCTTCGGTCGGGGCGTCGGTCGCCTCCAGCCTAGGCACCGTCGGCCTGCTGTCCAGGGACGACGGCCCGGGGTCGGACCGCGGCCGGACCCGGATGGTTCAATGGCACCGTGCGCAACGACAACCTGACCCGCCGCGAGGCCGCCGACCGTTCCGAGCTGATCACCGTGGAGGACTACGACGTCCTGCTCGACGTGTCCGCCGCCCCGGACCCGGAGGCGGACTCCTTCCGGTCCGTGACCACGCTGCGCTTCGGGGCCGCGGAGGGCGCCGGTACGTTCCTGGACTTCGTCGCGCACTCGGTGGAGTCGGTGACCCTCAACGGCCGGGCCCTGGACCCGGACGACGTCGTGGAGGGCTCCCGGATCCGGCTGGCGCCCCTCGGGGCCCGCAACGAGGTCACGGTGGCCGGGCGGGGCCGGTACTCGCGCTCCGGGGAGGGCATGCACCGCTTCGTGGACCCCGCCGACGGGCGGACCTACCTCTACACGCAGTACGAGCCGGCAGACGCCCGCCGGGTGTTCGCCGGCTTCGAGCAACCCGACCTCAAGGCGTCGTTCCGGTTCACGGTCCTGGCCCCCGAGGGCTGGGAGGTGTCGTCCAACGGGGTGCGCATGGCGACGTCCGCCGCCCCGGACGCCGAGCGCCCCGGCGCGCTGCGCCACGAGTTCTCCGGCACCGAGCGGATCTCCACGTACATCACCACGGTCCTGGCGGGTCCGTACCACCGGGTGGCCGGCGAGTGGCGGCACTCCTTCGAGGACGGCAGCCGGATGAGCGTGCCGCTGGCCCTGTACTGCCGCGCCTCGCTGGCCGAGCACCTGGACGCCCGCGAGCTGTTCGACCTCACCCGCCAGGGGCTGACGTTCTTCACCGAGCTGTTCGGCCACCCGTACCCGTTCGGCAAGTACGAGCAGGCCTTCGTGCCGGAGTACAACCTCGGGGCGATGGAGAACCCGGGCCTGGTGACCTTCACCGAGGAGTACCTGTTCCCCGACGGGGCGACCCGGGCCCAGCACCAGGGCCGGGCCAACACCCTGATGCACGAGATGTCCCACATGTGGTTCGGGGACCTCGTGACCATGCGCTGGTGGGACGACCTGTGGCTGAAGGAGTCGTTCGCGGAGTTCATGGGCGCCCACGCGTCCGTGCAGGCCACCGACTTCGAGGAGGCGTGGATCGCGTTCGCCGACCGGCGCAAGGCCTGGGCGTACCAGCAGGACCAGCTGCCGACCACGCACCCGGTGGTCGCGGACATCACCGACCTCGAGGCCGCCCGGCAGAACTTCGACGGCATCACCTACGCCAAGGGCGCGGCGGTGCTCAAGCAGCTCGTGGCGTTCGTCGGCTACGAGGCGTTCATCGACGCCTGCCGGTCCTACTTCCGACGCCACGCCTACGGGTCCACCACCCTGGAGGACTTCCTGGCCGTGCTCGAGGAGGCCTCCGGGCGCGACGTGCGCGGCTGGGCGGAGTCCTGGCTGAGCACCTCGGGGGTCTCCACCCTCGCCCTGGACCTCGCCCGGGACGACGACGGGGCCGTGACGTTCGCGGCGCTGCTCCAGGAGCCCGGGCCCGGGGTGCTGCGCCCGCACCGGCTGCTGCTGGGCGGCTACGAGCGCGGTCCGGGGGACGTGCTGGTGCGCACCGGGACGGTCGGCGTGGACCTGCCCGCCGAGGCCTGCGTGGAGGTCCCCGAGCTGGTGGGCTCCACCGCTCCGCTGCTGGTGGTCAACGACGAGGACCTCACCTACGCCAAGATCCGCCTGGACCCGCTCTCGCTCACCACGGCCCTGAGCTCCCTGTCCTCCGTGGAGGACGCCATGGCGCGCGCCCAGCTGTGGTCCGCGCTGTGGAACGCCACCCGCGACGCCGCGCTGGACCCTGGGGACTGGGTGGGGGCCGTCCTGGACCACGGCTTCGCCGAGCAGCAGGCGGGCATGTTCTCCAACGCCGTGGACCACGCCGTGCAGGCCGTGGAGCGCTTCACCCCGCCCGCCCGGCGGGACCGCCTGCGCGGGCGGCTGCTGGACGCCACGGTGCGGGAGCTGCGCCGGGCCGGTCCCGGCAGCGACCGCCAGCTCGCCCTGGCCCGGCTCACCGCGCGCCTGGCCCGCCACGACCGCTCGCACGCCGGCTGGCTGCGGGACCTGCTCTCCGGGGCGGACGCCCTGCCCGGGCTGGCCCTGGGCTCCGAGCTGCGCTGGGCGCTGTGGACCGCGCTCGTGGCGACCGCCCACGGGGCGGACCCGGAGCTGGAGGCCGCCGTGGAGCACGAGCACGCCGCGGACCGGACCCGCACCGGCCAGATCGGGTGGGCCCGCACCCGCGCCGCCCGCCCCCTCCCGGAGGCGAAGGCCGAGGCGTGGGAGGCGGTCACCGGCGAGGGACTGTCCAACGACCTCCTGACGGCGACCGTCACCGGCTTCCGGCTCGGGCCGGACGAGCT
Source organism: Kocuria sp. (assembly GCA_031179495.1). GTDB lineage: Bacteria > Actinomycetota > Actinomycetes > Actinomycetales > Micrococcaceae > Kocuria > Kocuria sabuli. The sequence goes on from JAPSHS010000008.1 coordinate 20,617, forward strand.
CGTGGGGCCCTACCGGGAGCCGTACTTCGCCATGCTCGAGGAGGTGTGGGCGCGACGGTCCATCGGGATGGCCACCCGCACCGTCCAGGGGCTCTACCCCTCGGACGCCGACCTCGAACCGGGCCGGGACCCGGAGCACCACCCCGTGGTGGCCCGCACGGAGCTGTGGCTGCGCCACCACACCGGTGCGCCCGCGGCGCTGCGCCGGATCCTGATCGAGGAGCGGGACCACCTGCTGCGCGCGCTGCGGGCGCAGGCGGCGGCGCGAGCCTGACGGCGGCCCGCCGGCCGGGCCCTGCCGGTCCGGGGCCCGCAGGACGGGGACGGTGCTGCGGAGCCTCAGCCGGTCCGGCGGCCCGAGCGGCGCAGCACGCGCTCGACGGCGCGCTGGGCGTCCTCGTTGGACTTGAAGACCCGCCGGTCCAGGCTCTGACCGAGCGACATCGACGAGTTGCCCATCTGCAGCACGTTCACCGTGGAGTCGTTGGGGCGCTCGCGGCGCGGCTGCGGCGACTGCGGGCCGGTCCGTGCGTCATAGGCCATGGTGGGTCCTTTCCGTGACCCCTCCAGTGTAGGAGACCGCCGGCCCACTGAACAGGGCGCCGCCGGTCACGGCCCGTGCCGCCGCGCCCGCGCCGTGTAGCGGCCCCGGTCCACGGCCCGCCGGACCCACCAGGTGCGCCCGACCAGCACGAGCGAGAGCACGTGCAGGAGCAGCAGCAGAGCCCAGTAGGCTCCGGCCGCCCCCGGGGTGAAGGGCACCGAGGCCGCGCCGGCGAGCATCAGCATGACGAAGGCCTCCAGGTTCAGCGCGTAGCGCAGCGGTCGCATCACCCGCACCGAGAGGTCGTGCTCGGGCTGCCGGTTGATCCACGACAGCAGCACCGCCACCACGGACATCACGATCGAGGCCGCCGCGGACGGCACCTGCCAGCCGGGCCCCAGCACCCGGTCGGGCACGGCCGCCACGAGGCCCACGAGCAGCAGGACCGCGGTGATGAGGCACACCGCCACGGAGGCGAACGCCGTGATCCCCTGCCGGGCCGGCAGGATCACCATCTCGCAGAAGGCGTCGTCGAACCGGGACGTCGGCCGCAGGGCCAGGTGGCCGCGGACGGCGCCGGGCCACCGGCGCACGGTCCGGTCCTCGGCGAGGATCCGGTCCACTGCCCGGTCCGGACCCGCGGGGGTGTCGGCCCTGTCGTCCTCGGCGGAGAGGACCGTGAACTCGTGCAGCCGGACCTCCGCGGGCACCGTCAGCTCCAGGTGGAAGCTGCGGCAGGACGCGAGGTCGTGCAGGCCGACCCGCCCCACCCAGGGCTTCCAGCAGTGCCGCAGCCGGTCCCGCGCCCGGGGACGGTGGCCGGCGGCGTACTGCTCGTCCATCGCGTACTTGAGCACGAGCCGTCGTCCCACCAGCTCGGCCGGCAGCGCGAAGGTCAGCAGGAAGCCCCGGGCCAGCTGATCGGCCACCGTCGTGAACAGCGCGAAGTCGCCGTCCCAGTCCTCGGCGTCCTCGGCCGGGAGCCGGCCGAGGACGATGAGCTCGTGCACGACCGCGCGCAGGTGCTCGCAGTGGGCCCAGAAGCGATCCAGGGCGTCCTCCACGAGCAGCTCGGGGACGTGCACGATCGCGGGCACGTGCTGCTCGGCCAGGACGGCGGCCTCCGCCGGGGGGAGCTGCTCCGGGATGAGCCCGCGCAGCAGCGCCTCGGCGAGCGCCCCGTTGTCCTCGGTGCTGAGCACGGGCGCGGGCTCGCCCTCGCACACGGCGTCGAAGCTGCGCAGGGGCTGCTTGGCCTGGATGGTCACGGGCACCAGGAGCCGGCCGGCGGCGTCGGCCGGCCACGGGTCGTGGGCGGCGAGGTCCACGTCGAGGGAGACCTTCCGCCGGGTGACGCCGTCGGGGCTCATGAGCACGGACTCCACGCGGCGGTGGATCCAGTCGCCGGGGCTGAGGAACAGCGTGCGCAGCACGTCGACGTCCACGGCCGTGCGTGCGGGCTCGGGCGGGGGGACCTGGCCCTGCGGCATCCGCGCCTCCTCTCCGGACCCGGTCCGGCTCTCGTCCCGGGGCGCGCACCGGGGCCCGCCCCGGTGCGCTGAATCGCGCTGCCGACGGTGCCCCGATCATCGATCATTGCACCAGCCGGCCCGGACACCGTAGGGGCCCGGCGATGAACGGGGTGCCCCGGGAATCGTGAGAAGCTATTGACGACTTGACGCCCCAGCTCCACCGAGGGAGACCATGACCGACTACGCGCTCAACGACCGCGGCTCTCTGGAGATCGTCACGGAGAACTTCTACGACACCGAGATCATGCGGGTGTTCGGCGGTCTGTCCTTCGGCAAGCTGCGCACCTGGACGGGCAACGCGGCGCTGGTCCCGGAACCGGACAACCCCTTCGACCCGCACACCGTCTCGGTGCGGATCGGTCCGAACAAGATCGGCCACCTCGCCCAGCAGGACGCGCAGCGGTACTGGCCCTACCTGGCCCGCGTGATCGCCTCGGGCTACACGCCGGTGGCCCCGCTGAAGCTGGACGCCACCGTGCTGCGCCAGGACGGGCAGGCGGAGGTGGAGGCGACGGCGCGGCTGTCGATCGCGGCCCCGGACCTGCTGTTCCCGCTGAACACGCCCCCGACGCACGCGGCGGTGCTGCCGCAGGGGCCCTCCATCAAGGTCCTCGACGAGCAGGAGTTCGCCGAGTACCTGCACAGCGTCGTCCCGCCGTCCGGGGAGGGCCGCGTGATGCTGACCCTCGAGACCAACAAGGTCAGGAACCACCACGGGCAGGTCCTCGACATCGTGGACGTGCTCTACGAGCGCCGGCAGGTGGGCCGGCTGTCCACCCAGATGTCCCAGCAGTTCATCCCGATCATCGACCACGCGTTCCAGCACGAGCTGCTCACGGCGGTGTGGGGCACGATCCGCGGCTCCGCCTTCGAGGTGTCGATGACGATCCAGGCCGCCCGCCCGGAGGAGATCCCCGCGGAGTGGTTCGAGCACCTGCCCAACGACGTCCCCGAGCTGCTGCCGCCCGCCGAGGACCACCCGGTGCCGGACGCCTACGTGCCGGCCGAGGCGGACCGCTCCCGCAACGCCAAGAAGTGGCGCAAGGGCCTGACCGTGTCCGGCGCGGCCGCCTCCGCCCCCGAGCGCTCCGCCCACGACGACGACGTCAGCGCCCACCGCTCCTCCGCCCGGCCTCGCTCCCGTGCGCTGGGACGGGTGGGCATGGCGGTGTGGGCGCTGCTGGCCATGACCCTGCTGCTGGCCGGGGTCGGCGCGGTCTTCCTGGGGATCGAGCCGCTGGTGAGCGCGCTGTGCTTCATCGTGGCGGTCGCCACCGGCTTCATGTCCTTCTACCTGACCCGGATGGGCACCGGAGTGGCCGGCCGATGATCAGCCGCCGCGAACGCTTCCTGCAGATCCTCGAGGTGCTCTCCAAGCACGGCTTCGGATTCGTCCTCGGCGGGATCAAGGAGGAGTGGCGGGCGCCGCTGGCCCGCGTGCACCTGATCGACCCGAACAAGCTCTACAGTCAGCCGGTGCACCTGCGGCAGGCCCTCGAGGAGCTCGGGCCCACGTTCGTGAAGCTGGGGCAGCTGGTGTCCACCCGCCCGGACCTCCTGCCGCCGCGGTACGTGCAGGAGCTCGCCCGGCTGCAGGACGACGCGCCCCCGGTGCCGCCGGAGCGGATCCGCGCCATGATCGAGTCCGAGCCGGACTCGGCCGCGGAGGAGATCCTCGCCCAGATCGATCCCGTCCCGCTGGCCACCGGCTCGATCGGCCAGGCCCACGCGGCCGTCTACCAGGGGGTGGACGTCATCGTGAAGGTGCGCCGCCCCGGCGTCGTCGAGGAGGTCAACCGGGACCTCGAGATCCTCTCCGAGCTCGCCAAGCTGCTGTCCACCTACTGGCCCGCCGTGGAGCACTTCGACCTCGTGGGGCTCGCGGACGAGTTCGCGCAGTCCATGCGGGACGAGCTCGACTACCTCACCGAGGCCCGCAACGCCCAGCGGATGGCGGAGAACTTCCGGGGCGACCCCCGGGTGCACATCCCGGAGATCTTCTGGGAGGCCTCCACCTCCCGGATCCTCACCATGGAACGGATCCACGGGACCAAGATCAACGACTACCCCGCGCTCGAGGCGGCCGGGCTCGACCGGCACCTGCTGGCCGTGGACTCGACCGAGGCCATCTGCCGGATGATCTTCGAGCACGGCTTCTTCCACGCCGACCCGCACCCGGGCAACCTCTTCGTGGAGACCGGCGGGCGGATCGGCATCATCGACTTCGGCATGATGGGCGCCCTGACCGACGAGTTCCGGGACCACCTGGTCACCCTCATGCTCGGCGTGGTGCAGCAGAACCCCCGGCGCGCGGCGGCCGGGCTGCTCGGGCTCACGTTCCAGGAGCAGGACGTCAACAAGAAGGACCTCGAGCGGGACGTGTCGCTCATGCTGCGCCGCTACGCCAACAAGCCGCTGCAGGAGGTCCGCGTGGGTCACCTCATGGGCGACCTCATCCGGCTGCTGCGCCGCTACCGGATGCACCTGCCGCGCGAGTCGGCCCTGTTCCTGCGGATGCTCGTCACGGCCGAGTCCGTCGGCACCGGGCTGGACCCGGACTTCGACCTCGTCACGGTCCTCACCCCGTACGCGCAGCGCTTCGTGCTGCACCGGCTCTCCCCGGAGGTGCTCGTCAAGCGGCTGCGGGACGTCCTGGAGGACGCCGTGCAGATGGGGGTGGAGGCTCCCGAGTACCTGCGCCGGCTCATCGTGGTCCTGGAGCGCGGCGGCTTCGACGTCCACCTGCGCGCCGACGAGATCGAGCCGCTGCTCCGGCGCGGGGAGAAGGTCGGCCACCAGGTGGTGGCCGGGGCGGTGATCGCCGCGTCGATCAACGGGATGGCCCACATCCTCGCCTCCGACCCGGAGCGGTGGCGCCGGTACCACACGCCCCTCATCGCCGGCGGCGCGACCACCGTGGCCACCCTCGCCGGGTACCTGGTGCTCTCCACGAACGTCCCCCGGGTCCGGCGCCTGGCGGCCACCGTCCGGGCCCGGCGCAGCTTCTGATCCCGCCCGGGAGCTCTCCCCGCCCGCGCGGTGGCACCGGACCCCGACCTCGTGGCGCGGTCCGCGTCCACCCGGCAACGCCTTCGGGAGCCGGCGGCAGCGGGATCAGTCCAGGACCACCGTCCGGCCGACGACCACCGCGTCGGCCGTGAGGTCCCCGTCCGTCCCCACCCCGGGCGGCCGGGGCCGGAAGCCCGGCATCCCGTCCAGGCCGTGGCTGACGTCGAGGACGCGCACGGAGGCCGGACCGCCCCCGGCGAGCACCAGGCGCAGCGTGACCCCCTCGGGGGGAGGCGCGAAGAACCAGGCCTCGAACCGGCCCCGCTCCCCCCGCGTCTCGGCCTCCCGCCCCATCAGCTCGGCTCCCAGCACCGTTCCGTCCGGGACGCTCACGTGGACCGAGTGCACCGTCCTCCGCGGCTCGATCCGCAGCAGCACCGTGCGCTCGCCCCCCTCCGTGCGGTCCGACTCCACGCGAAGCCGCGGGGCGGGCAGTGCGGCCGCCCGCGCCGGACCGGCCGCCAGGTCCCCGCCCAGCACCGGGAAGCTGCGTGCGAGATCCTCCCGTGCCGTCACGTAGGACGCCGCCCAGTCCCCCGGCCGGCGGTCGGCGCTGACCCACCGGGCCCGGCCGGTGTCGGCGTCCAGCGCGTAGGCGAGGTGGGCCGGGGCCGGGTGGGCGGGGTCGAACCGGTCGACGGCCAGTCCGGTGACCACGCACGTGACGGCGAGCCCGGTGGCCACGAGCGCCGGGACGGCCTCCCGGACGGACGGGCCACCGCCCGGGGGCCCGTCGTCCGGGCGCACCGGGTGCGGGGTGGCCGGGCGCGGGGTGTCCGGGCGCACGGCCTCCAGCACCGGTACGAGCGCCAGGGCCAGGAGCACGGCCAGGAGCGCGGTGCTCCACACCCCGGCGAGGCCGAGCGCCGGGAGGACGAGGACCACGGCGGGCACGAGCACCAGGACCGCCACCGCGGCCCCGACGACGGAGGCGACGGCGGCCGTCCCGGCGGTGACGCCCGCCAGGACGGCCAGGCCCGCGCCGACCGCCGGAAGGACCGCCAGGTAGGCCGCTCCCGGGGCGACGGCGGCCAGTACGAGACCCGTGATCGTGAGCGACCCCAGGACGCCGAGGCGCAGCCCGCCGGGTCCGATCCGCCGCCGGACCAGCGCGTACCAGGCCAGGACCACGGCCGCGACCAGCGCGAGGGCCGCTGCCCGGAACCACCCCGGCCGCCACGGGTCGAGCATCTGGGCGTACCCCGGACGCAGGGCCACGAGCAGCAGCCACAGCCCGTGGGCCAGCAGGGGGGCCGCGACCAGGGGCACGGCAGCGGCCCCGAGACCCGCCACCGCGCGGGGCCACGTCGCAGCGCCCCTCCGGAGCGTCACGACGGCCGCCGCCGCTGCGATCGCGGCGGCCAGCGCGGCCAGCGGCCACGTCAGGGCGGCGGAGTACTGCACCAGCCGCCCCAGGACGGGGAAGTGGGTGGCGTCGGCGCCGGTCCGGTCGGTCAGCGCGGGGACGTCGGCGTCCCCGAGCGCCCGTGCCAGGGCCAGGGCGTTGCTCCCGTGGTGCTGCAGCGTCCGTGGGTCCAGGGCCCCGGGTCGGTCCTCGGGCCGGTGGTAGGCAGCGGACCCGTCGATGTTGGCACTGTCCCATCCGGTGAACCGGTCGTCGTGGGCGAAGATGCCGAAGTCCGTGGTGTGGGCCATCCGTTGGCGGAACTCCCCGGCGAAGCTGGTGGCGACGGGGTGCGGTGCGACGGCACCGAGCAGGGCGACGAGCGGGGCGCCGCCCGGGGTGGTGCTGTGCGTGATCACCGGGCCGGCGTTGCCGCGCGCCTCGAGGTTGAGCAGCACTCCCCCGTCCGCGGCCAGGGGATGCCGGCCCACGAAGGCCTCGGCCCCGAGCAGGAAGGTCTCCTCCGCGTCGGTGAGGACGAACACGACGTCGTTGCGCGGACGGGGGCCCTGGGTGAGGGCCCGCGCGGTCTCCAGCAGCGCGGCCACAGCGGCTCCGTCGTCCGCCGCACCCGGGGTCAGGGGCTGCGTGTCGTGGTGGGCGACCAGGAAGACGCGGCCCGTGGGACCGGTGCCGGGCAGGACCGCCACCACGTTGTGCACCGGAGCCGCGGCGAAGTACTCCCGGTCGGACCCGGTCGACCCCACGGCCTCCTGGCTCGCCGACTCCAGGCCCAGCCCGGTCAGCACCGACTCCAGGTAGGCACGGACCTCCGCCGCGGCGGGGCTGCCGGCGGGCCGCGGCTCCGCCGCGATCCGCTCGAGGTGGGCCTGGGCCCGCGCGGCGCTGAACTGCTCGGCCGGCGCGCCCGCGGGCAATGGAGCCGGGGGCCGCACGCCCAGCGCGCTGCCCACCGCGGCCACGGCCAGGACCAGGAGGGCGAGCAGACCGGCGAGCGCACGGGACCGGGGCTGGAGGTCCATGGCTCATTCTGTGCGACGTCCCGGCCGCCGCACCAGGACGGGCGGCGGCCGGGACGGATCGTGACGGACCCGCCGGGCCTCAGCCGCGGGCCGGCGGCATCTCGATGTGCACGACCTTCACCTGGCTCATCTCGTCGAGCAGCTCCGGGCCGTAGCCGAAGCCCGCGCCGGACGCCCGCCGCGGCTGCGCCGCACCGCCCGGGGCGCCGCCGAAGACGTTGTTGACCTTCAGCGTGCCGACCTGCAGCTCCGCCACGGCCTGCTGCGCGTGGGCGATCCGCCCGGTCAGGACGGTCGCGGCCAGCCCGTAGCGGTCGGCGGCGGCCCGCCGCAGCCCCTCCTCGAAGCTGTCGACCACCTGGACGGGGGCCACGGGCCCGAAGGTCTCCTCCGTCATGACCGTCATCCCCGGGGCGCACTCGCGCAGCACGGTGGCGGGGTAGAAGGCGCCGGGCCCGTCGGGCAGCCGCCCGCCCTCGAGCACGACCGCGCCCGCGGCGACGCTGTCCGCGACCTGACGGTGGACCTCGTCCCGCATCCGCTCGTCGACCAGCGGGGCGAGCGAGCCCCCGGCGTTGCGCCGGCGCGCCTCCCCGGCCAGGGCCGCCAGGAACGGCTCGGCCACGGCGCGGTGGACGTAGATCCGCTCGACCGCCACGCAGATCTGGCCCACGTTGGCGAAGGCCCCGAGAGCCGCCTGCTCGGCGGCCCAGGCGGGGTCGACGTCGTCGTCGACGACGAGGGCGTCGTTGCCGCCGTTCTCCCGGATGACGTGGGCGCCCGTGCCCGCGGCGGCGCGGGCGATGGCCTCGCCGGTGGCGGTGGAGCCCACGTGGGCGAGGACGTCGACGCCGGGGAGGCCGGTGAGCAGCTCGCCGACGGCCGCGCCGCCGTTGACGGTGCCCAGCACGCCGGCCGGGAGGGCCTCGGCGAGGATCTGTCCGAGCCGGGCCCCCACGTGCGGGCAGCGCTCGCTGGGCTTGTGCACCACGGTGTTGCCCGCGACGACGGCCGCCCCGAGCAGGCCGGCGGCCACGGCGACGGGATCGTTCCAGGGGGTGAGGGCGACGACGACGCCGCGCGGTTCCGCCACGGTGTAGTCCGACGCCAGGACGTCGCCGCGCAGGCTGCGGCCCCGGTGCACCGGGCCCAGCTCCGCGTACTGGTACAGCGTGCCGATCCCGGCCTCGACCCCGCCCAGGGCCTCCTCGAAGGGCTTGCCCGTCTCGCGGGTGTTGAGCTCGGCGAGCTCCCGGGCGTGCTCGGCCAGGCGGTCGGCGGCTGCCCGGAGGGCCTTGCCGCGCTGCTCGGGAGCGGTGCGCGCCCAGTCGCGGGCGGCGGCGCGTGCGGCGGCGACCGCGCCGCGGACCTCCTCCTCGGTGGCGGCGGCCACGGTGCCGACGAGGGAGCCGTCGCGCGGGTCCAGCACGGTGAGCTCGGTCGTGGGGGCGGTGGTGGGTGCTGCGGTGGTCATGGGACTCCTGTTCCGTCGAACGGACGCCCTGCGGCCGCCGAGGGACCGGAGGGTGCGGGGGCTGTCCCGATGAGCATACTTACCGATGGCCTGCGACCGGTTACGGTAGCAGGGACCAGGCCGCCGCACCCGCGGGGGCCTGCCCCATGTTCCGACGAGGAGCAGCACGCCCGCCCGTGGCACCGGCCGCGGGCGGAGCAGTGTCCAGCAGAGAGGAAGTTGCATGAGTTCCCAGCCCACCAACCCCGGTCGCGTCCTGATCACCGGCGGTGCCTCCGGGCTCGGCGCCGCGGTGGCCGAGGCGGTCCGCGACAACGGCGGCACCCCCATCGTCCTGGACCGGGACATCAGCGCGCTGAGCGGCGTCACGGCCTACGAGGTGGACGTCGCCGACACCGCCGCCGTCACCGCGGCGGTCCAGCAGGCCGTGCAGGCCGCGGGAGGTCTCGACGCGGTCGTCACCGCCGCGGGCATCGACCGCTGCGGCCGCCTCGAGGACGTGGAGATCGCCGAGTGGGAGAAGGTCGTGCAGGTCAACCTGTTCGGCACGGTCTCGACCGTCCGGGCGGCCCTGCCCGCCCTGCGGGAGTCCCGGGGGCGGGTCGTCACCGTCGCCTCGACCCTCGCCCTGAAGGGGGTCTCCGACGCCACGGCGTACTGCGCGTCCAAGTTCGGGGTGCTCGGCTTCAGCCAGGCCCTGGCCGCCGAGCTCAAGGGCGAGGTGGGTGTCACCCAGCTCATTCCCGGCGGCATGAAGACCCGCTTCTTCGACGACCGCGACGAGCAGTACAAGCCCCAGGACGACTCCCAGCTCAACGACCCGGAGAACGTGGCCCGCGCGGTCCTGTTCGCCCTCTCCCAGCCCCGGGGCTGCGAGATCCGCGAGCTGTTCATCGCCCACGCCGAGGAGGGCTCCTGGCCGTGACCGGCTGAGCGCGGCGGCGGCCGGCTCCGGACAGGCGCCGTCCCGGGCCCGGCCGCCGGCGCGTTCCTCCCAGTGAGCGCGTCGTTGTCCCCACAAGCGGTGACAGGTTGCTGACGGCGGCGGATGCGTGTGCATCTATGATGGAGCTCACCCCCCGGTTCCGGCAGGAAGGCTCGAACACCCCGTGGACACCCCTCTCGTCACCGCGGTGGCCCGCGTGCCGATCGTCGTCCGCTTCCGCGACGCCCGCGGACGTCCGGTGAGCCTCGCGGGGCGCACGCTCAGCCGAGCCTCCACCGATCTGCAGGACCTGCTCCGCCTGGCCTACCGTGCCGTGCGCGGGGACGCCCCCACGGAGACGGTCACCGTGTCGTTCCTGGAGGAGGACGCCGGCAGGCTGCAGCTGGAGTACCTCGTCGTGGACCGCACCCCGCCCAGCCGCTGGCGGCGAGGCCGCGACCAGCGCCGTGCGGAGGAGAGCCGCGCGGCGCTGATGCAGGCCACGATCGTCGTGACCGCGGCCGTGGAGGCCGTCGGCGCCCTCGCCGCGGCGAGCTCGGCGCGGTGGGTGGACAGCGACAGCCCCGACTTCGCCGACGCCGTGCTCGACGGCACGCGCGCCGTCCGGGTGCCCGGCACCGTCCGGGCGTGGACGGAGGAGGAGACGACGCTGGACCTGCTGCGCGGCACCATGTCCATGTTCGCGGACGACGACGTCGAGCAGCTGGTCATCGGCAAGGACCCGGAGACACCGGGCCACTACCAGGAGGCGGTCGTCGCCCGCTCCCCCGGCCTCCTGCGCTTCCTGGCGGGCGGGCCGCTGGCCTCGCTCGTCAGCTCGGACCCGGAACGGGCCTGACCGCCTCGTCCAGCCGCCGCACCGTCGCGGCGACCTGCTCGGCGGGGACCACCGGGAAGCCCTTGGCCCGCAGGACCTCGGGATCCGTCACGGCCGACCAGTCGCAGTAGTTGGCCACGGCGGTGGAGCCGTCCGGGCGGGGCTCGAGGACCCACCCCCACCGCCAGCCCTGCGGCTCCTGGCCGTGGTCGGCCACGAGCCACTCCAGGGCGCGCCCGGGCTCGTAGCGCGTGACGTGGTTCTCGACCCGGTACTCCCGCACCCCGTCCGTCCACAGCATCTCCATCACGAAGCACTGCCCCACCCCGGTGAGCGGCCCGGTGCTCTCGGCCGCCCGGACCATGCCGGAGCCGTCGAGCTCCCCGTGCCGGGCGGGGTCGGCCAGCAGCTCGAAGATCCGCTCCGCGGGGGCGTCGACCACGGCGCTGACGCGCACCTCGTCGGGGCCGGACTCGTCGGTCGTTCGCAGTTCGCTCATGCCCCCACCCTGGTGCACCCCCGCCTCCCGCGCAACGGGTGTCGGAGCCGGGACCCGTACCGGGACCGGTGAGGCGCACGGACCGGGAGGAGGCGCACGTGGGACTGAGACGCCTCTGCAGGACCGGCTGCCGCCGCGCACCGGGCCCCGGCCCACGTGCGCAGGCTCCACGGGAGCGTGCACGGCACCTGCACCGGGGCCGACGGCCTCGTGCGGCCCTGCTGCGCCGACGACCCCGATCTCGCCGAGTGTGTCCACCTCGCGTCCACGGCCGCGTTCCGGCGCTCCCACCGGCGGTAGGGCAGGCCGACGCCGGGCGCCTGCGTGCGGAGTGGGCCGTGGCCGGCCGGGCGATGGGCGCGGCCGGCCCGCCGCGCTCCGAGGCGGAGCTGGACGAACGGATCCGGTCCTTCGGCTGGCCGGCGGGCCCGGTCCTGCCGGGTCGCTGTCCTTCTCAGGCCGTGGCCTCCTGCGGACCGGCGCGCCCCGTCAGGTGGTCGTAGGCCTCGGCCGCGTCGGCCGCGACGGCGTGCCAGGTCCGCGCCGGGACCGCGCGGCGCCGGCCCTCGTCGCCGAGGCAGCGGCGCACCGCGGGGCACTCGAGCATCATCTGCAGGACCGCGGCGAGCGTCTCCGGCTCCTCGGGCGGGGTGAGCATCCCGGTGATCCCGTCGTCCACCGTCTCGGCGAGCACCGGCAGCCGGGAGGCGACCACGGGCGTGCCGGTGGCCAGCGCCTCCACGGACTCGGTCGGGACCACGGCCCGGGTGCCGACCTCGTCCTTGCGGGGGACGACGAACACGTCGAACGCCTGGTGGTAGAGCAGCACCTGCTCGTCGGGGACCCGGCCCGTGAAGCGCACGCGGCCCGCCAGCCCCAGCTGCGCGGCGAGGGCCTCCAGCCGCGGGCGGTCGGGACCGTCGCCGACGACCACCACGAGCAGTTCGGGCACCTCCTCGGCCACGAGGGCGGCCGCGTGCAGCAGGTCGTCCAGGCCCTCGCGCTCGAGCAGTTCCGTGACGGCGCCCACGACCCGGACGGACTCCGGCAGCCCCAGGACGCGGCGGGCCTCCTGCAGGGGGCGCGGGTCGGCGAGGTAGGGCCCGTCCACCGCCGGCGGCGCCACGCGGACCGGCACCGGGCCCGTCGGCAGGGTTCTCGTGAGCTCACGGAGCCGATCGCTCATCGCGCGGCTGGGGGTCACGACGTCGTCCGCCGCGGCCAGGAGCTCGGCCTCACGGGCGCAGCACATCCGGTAGCGCTCGCTGGTGGCGGCCTCGGCGGGCCGGGAGGCCGCCCAGCGGTCGGCCGGGAGCTCCCGCACCTCGTACACCCACGGGATGCCCAGGGCCTCCGCCACCGCGCGGGTGACGAGGGCGTTGCCGGCATGGCTCGTGGTGCGCAGCACGGCGGGCCGGGACCGCAGCGCGAGCTCGAGCAGCGCGTGTGCCTCCTGCTGGAGCCGTCCGGTGGCCGTGCGCACCCGGCGGGCGGGCGGGATCCGGTGGTAGGCGACGCCGTCCACGATCCGTGCGGCCGCGGGCTGCTGGGAACCGGTGTCCGGGGCCGGGCCGGGGCGGGTCACCGCGGTCACGGTCCAGCCCTGGGCCACGGTCGCGGAGAGCAGGGAGTGCGCCCGCGGGGCGCGGCGGCTCCGGCGGTGCGCCGGCGTGCCGGGGAGCAGGTGCAGCATCGAGGCGGGCTCCGGGCGGTAGCCCACGACCGGGGGCAGCACGGGACGCCAGCCGGAGAGCAGCCGCAGCTCGTCCTCGTAGTCGTGCAGCTGCCGCCTCTCCCGGGGTGTGGCCCGTCCGGCGGACGCGGCGCGGCGCAGTTCCACCACGGCCTCGGAGATCCGGCCCACGTGGCGGTGCCGCCTCGCCCTCGTGCCGGCGAGGCCCTTCGTGCCGGCGGGCACGAGGGCGAGGAGCCGGTCGGCCTCCGCGACCCGGCCCGCGCCGAGGGCGAGCTCCGCGAGCCGGTGGGCGGTGCGGGCGGTGAGCCGGCCCTGCTGCGCCCGCCGCAGCCGGGCGTCGAGGTCCCGGCCCGTCGCGGCCCCGGGCCAGGGGCTGTGCAGCAGGGCGCGGGAGGCGCGCCGGGACGCCACGGCGGTCAGCAGGCGGGCTGCGGGCCACCGGGTGTCCTCGGTCTCGGCGTCCGGGCGGAAGGTACGGGGGGTGTGCGGCATGGCTCTCTCGCGGGGGTCAAGAGGGGCCGTCCCGGTCGATCACGGGGCGTGCTGCGGGCGGGGGAGGTGGTCCTCGCCGGACCGGGGGGTCCGGCGGGGGAACTACTGATCGTCGGGGTCCAGCCTAGCAAGACATCCGCCCGGTCCGTCCCCCGAACGGCCTCGTCGACGCCCGTCGTCGTCCCGGGGTCGGGCAGCACCCGACCGCTCGTGCGGGGGCAGGGCGCGGCCGGGGACGGTGGACACGCGCGGCTGGGCCGGGGCGGAGGCGGGCCGCTCGGTCCCCGCCGCGTCGTGGCCCTCGCCGGCCCGGGGAGGGGCGGGTGAGCCGTCGCCGACCACGGCGGCCGCGGCCTCCGCTCAGGGCACGCGGGCGGTCCACTCCTGCGTGCCGAACTTGGTGTCCACGAGCCCGCGGGCCATGTCGAGCTCGGCCTCCCCGACCGCGCCCGGCACGGCCGCGTAGCGCCGGGTGAACACCTCCATGAGCTTGTCGACGACCTCGGCGCGCGCCATGCCGGTCTGCCGCCGCAGCGGGTCCACCCGCTTCCCGGCCGAGCGGTGGCCCTTGTCCGAGAGCTTCTCCCTGCCGATCCGCAGGACCTCGGTCATCTTCCGGGCGTCGATGTCGTAGCTCATCGTCACGTGGTGGACCATGCCGCCGCCGGCGAAGCGCTTCTGCGCGGCGCCGCCGATCTTGCCGTGCTCCGTGGCGATGTCGTTGAGCGGGACGTAGAACGCCTCCAGCCCCATCTCCTGGAACGCCTGCATCACCCACTGGTCGAGGAACGGGTAGGACTCCGAGAAGCTGAGCCCGTCCACGAGCGTCTGGGGCAGGTAGAGCGAGTAGGTGATGCAGTTGCCGGCCTCCATGAACATGGCTCCCCCGCCGGAGACCCGGCGCACCACGGAGACGCCGTGCCGGCGCGCGCCCTCGGCGTCCACCTCGTTGCGCAGCGACTGGAAGGACCCGACCACCACGGACGGCTCCTCCCAGTCCCACAGCCGCAGCGCGGGCCGGCGCCGCCCGGCCCCGACCTCCCGGGCGAGCACCTCGTCCAGCGCCAGGTTCTCCAGGGTGGGCCGGACCGTGGGCGGGATGACCTCCCACTCGTGGTCCTCCCAGGTCGTGGCCCTGGCCAGGGCGCGGCGCACGGCCGTGGCGATCGCCTCCGGGGAGAAGCCGAACAGCACGACGTCGGCCGACAGGGCCGCCCGGACGGCCCCGGCGATCTCCCCGTGGGGCGTGTCCTCGGCCAGGCCGGTGAGCGCCGCGTTGATGACCCCGAGGGCCTCGTCCGGTTCCAGGAAGAAGTCCCCGTTGACGGAGACGTCGGCCAGGCGTCCGTCGACCACACGGAGGTCCGCGACCACGAGCTTGCCGCCCCGCACCTTGAACTCCCCGTGCCGCCGCTCCTGCTGCTCCATCCGCGCTCTCCCGTCGTGCGTGCTGGTCGTGGTCCCGGGTCAGCCTACGCCGGGCCGGGTGGGGGCCCGGCGCCGGGTACGACGCAGGCCCGGACCGATGCGGTCCGGGCCTGCGTGCGGTGCTGCGGGGACCCCGCGGGCGGGGCCGGCGTCAGCTGCCGGACTTGCCGAAGTTCTTGAAGCGGGCGTTGAAGCGCTCCACGCGGCCGGCGGAGTCCATGATGCGCTGCTTGCCCGTGTAGAACGGGTGGGACTCCGAGGAGATCTCGACCTCGATGATCGGGTACTCCTTGCCGTCCTCCCACGTCTCCGTCTTCTGCGAGGTGGCGGTGGAACGGGTCAGGATGGTCTTGCCGGAGGCCAGGTCGCGGAAGAGGACCGGGTGGTAGTCCGGGTGGATGTCAGTCTTCATGGGGTTCAAACCTTCTGTAGGTGCCTGGATTTTGCCAGGCACGATTTCGCTCGGTGGGCGGTGCTCCGTCGTCGTCCGGCCGCGCGGTCCTCGTGGAAGGACGCGGGCACGGCCCCGTGCGGGAGGCACCAGCGCTCCAGCCTACCGGATCGGGGCCCGCAGTTCACGCCCGGCGGCGGAGGGGACCGGGTGCCCGCTCCCCTCCGCCCGTCAGCGGCCCCGGGTCCTCACCACCGGTGGGCGACGTCGATCACCACCCGCGTCGTCTCGCCGGGGCCGGTGAGGAAGAAGGTCCGGAACGGCAGGCGCGCCCGCACGCCCAGTCCGAGCTTGGACTGTCCCTCGAAGCTGCCGGCCCAGGCGACCTGGCGGAAGGTGTCGTGGCCCGTGGTGTCCACCAGCTCCTGCGGGTCGGCCGGCCGGTAGGTGGCGTCGCCGTCGGAGTCGTAGGCCGGGGACTCCACGAGGATGCTCAGGTTCGCGTCCCCGCGCAGCGGGATCGGCAGTCCCGACCCGATGCCCGTGACCTCGTCCACGTAGCCCACGGAGTAGCTGCCCGTGAAGCCCTCGATGTCGACGACCAGCCGGTCGAAGCACTCGTGGCGTCCGGCCCGCACGTTCACGAGGTGGGTCTCGTGGACGGGACTGGAGACGGAGTGTTCGTCGGTGGACCCCCACGTGATGCCGCAGTACGGCTCGGTGGCGGCGGCCGGGACGACCGTCCCCGCCCCCGTGACCAGCGCGAGCGCCGCCGACCACGCGATCAGTTTCTTCATGGTGTGCCTTCTCGTATCCCGCGTCTGCCCCCGGACGCCGGCTGGTGCCGCGATCTGTGGGACCGGGTCTGGCAGACACCCCCAGAATAGAATTCGCGAACGCCAACGTCACTGGTCGGAATGCGATCGCGCCCGAACCGTTACCGCGGGGAGTTCAGGACCGGACCGGGCGGGTCTCCCAGAACGCCACGGCGGAGGCCGCGGCGACGTTGAGGGAGTCGACGCCGTGGGACATCGGGATCCGCACGGTGAGGTCCGCGTGGTGGACGGTCGCGGCGCTGAGCCCGTCCCCCTCCGTGCCGAGCACCAGGGCGAGCTTCTCGTCGCGGCGGGCGGAGAGCTCCTGGAGGGTGATCGAGTCGTCGCTCAGGGCCAGTGCCGCGGTGGTGAAGCCCGCGTCCTTGATCTGCTGCAGGTCCGCGGTCCAGTGCTCCAGCCGCGCCCACGGCACCTGGAAGACCGTGCCCATGGACACCCGGATGGCCCGCCGGTACAGCGGGTCGGCGCAGCGCGGGGTGACGAGCACGGCGTCCACGTCCAGCGCCGCGGCCGAGCGGAAGATCGCCCCGACATTGGTGTGGTCGACGATGTCCTCGAGGACCGCCACCCGGGACGACGACGCGAGCAGCCGCTCCAGGGACACCGGCTCGGGCCGCTGCATGGCCGCGATGGCACCGCGGTGCAGGTGGAAGCCGGTGATCTGCTCCAGCACCTCGTCGGGGCCGACGTACAGGGGCACGTCCGGGTGGGCCGCGAGCACGTCCGCGAGGTCCTCCAGCCACTTCTGCGCCATGAAGAAGGAGCGGGGCCGGTGCCCGGCGGCGAGCGCTCGGCGCAGCACCTTGGAGGACTCGGCGATGTACATGCCCCGCTCCGGCTCGAGCTTGCGCCGCAGCCTGACGTCGGTCAGCCGGGCGTAGTCGGCCACCCGGGGGTCGTCGGCGCTCTCGAGGCGGACGAGGTGGGGGAAGTCGGTCACGGGTTCTCTCGGGGTCGGAGGAGGAGGAGGAAGGCCGCCACGATCGTAGCCGGTGCCGTCCCGCGAAGGCGCGGGTGCCTCAGAGCAGCTCGGAGACCAGGCTGACGAGGGCCACCAGGCCGAGCGCGACGATCACGGTGCGCAGCACCACCGGGCTCAGGCGCCGCCCGATCTTGGCCCCGGCCCAGGCCCCGGCGGTGGAGCTGACGGCGATGAACAGCACGACCCACCAGTCGATCCGGTCCAGGGCGAACAGGACGTAGGAGACGGCGGCCACGATGTTGACGAGCGCCACGAGCACCACCTTGACCGCGTTGGCGGCCTGCAGGGAGGCGAGCAGGAACACGCCGAGGATGCCGAGCAGCAGGATCCCCTGGGCGGCCACGAAGTAGCCGCCGTAGACCCCGGCCAGGAAGACGAGGGCGTACAGGGACGCCGGCTGCGGGGCACGGTCGGGGTCCAGGGGCCGCGGGGCCTCCCCCCGGGCGGCGGCCGCGGCGTCCGCGGCGTCCGCCTGCTGCTGCTTCCGGCGGCGCACCACGGCCTGCAGCCGGGGCTGGAACACGACGAACAGCAGGGAGACGAGGACCAGCACCGGTGCCGCGTAGCCGAACACGGTCTCCGGCAGGCGCAGCAGCAGGGCGGCCCCGACGACCCCGCCCAGCACCGAGAACGGGACGAGCTTGAGCAGGGTCCGCTCGACGCCTCGGAGCTCGTGGCGGTAGTGCCAGGCGCCGGTGAGGTTGCCGGCGATCAGACCCATCGCGTTGGACATCGAGGCGGTCACGGGCGGCACGCCCATGGTCACCAGCACGGGGAAGGTCACGAGGGTGCCCGAGCCCACGATCGTGTTGATCAGTCCGGCCCACAGCCCGGCGAGCAGGATCAGTCCCACCTGCCAGGGCTCGAAGGGCACGGCGTCGACGAGCTCGGCGAGGTGCTCCATGTGCGCTGGGCCGCCGGTCAGGAGCGGGCGAAGGCCGCGTAGCGGTCGCCGACCCGCACCAGCCTCAGGGGCACGCCGAAGGTCTCGGAGAGGTTCCCCTGCGTCATGACCTCGCGCACGGGCCCCGAGGCGACGACCCTGCCCTCGCGCAGCAGCAGGGCGTGGGTGAAGGCGTCGGGCACCTCCTCCAGGTGGTGGGTGACCATGACGATCGCGGGCGCGGCGCCGTCCCGGGCCAGCTCGTCCAGCCGGGCCACCAGGTCCTCGCGGCCGCCCACGTCCAGGCCCGCGGCCGGCTCGTCCAGCAGCAGCAGCTCGGGGTCGGTCATCAGGGCCCGGGCCACGAGCACGCGCTTGCGCTCGCCCTCGGAGAGGGAGCCGAAGCGGCGCCCGGCCAGGTGGCCGATCCCCCAGGCGGCCATCAGCTCCAGCGCCCGGGCCTCGTCGGCGTCGTCGTAGCTCTCGGTCCACCGCCCGGTCACCCCGTAGGCGGCGGTGACCACGCAGTTGCGCACGGTCTCCCCCTCGGGGATCTGGGCGGCCAGCACGGTGGAGCTCAGCCCGATCCTGGGCCGGAGCTCGAACACGTCCACCGCGCCCAGGATCTCGTCGAGGATGTCCACCATGCCGCGGGTCGGGTGCAGACGGGCGGCCGCGATCGACAGCAGCGTGGTCTTGCCGGCGCCGTTGGGGCCCAGGACGACCCACCGCTCGCCCTCGTTGACGACCCAGTCCACGGACTCCAGCAGGGTCTTCTGTCCACGGACCACGCTGACGTCCACCATCTCCACCACAGCACTCATATCCGACACTGTAGGCCACCGGGAGCCGCGGTCCCGCGCTCGCGGGCCGCACCGGCCGGGGGTGCCCGGGTGCCCGGATACACTGGCGGCATGACCACCGACCTCGCTGTGATCGCGTTCGCGCAGAACCCGGACCCGGAGGCCCGTGAGCGCATCCTCACCCTCGTGCGGGACGCCGGTGCCGAGATCGAGCGGTTCTCCACCGTGCGGGTCACCGGCCCCGGCTCCGCGGGCCCGGACGCACGGGTGCCCGGCTACAACGCCTTCACCGCCCGCGTGCACGGCTCCGAGGCGACCGCGCTGCTCGCCGCGCTGCGTCCCGACCCCCTGTCCCAGATGCTGCCGGGCGTGGACGTCAACGTCGTGCCGACCACCCTGCTCGACCCCGGGCGCAAGAAGCTGCTGATCATGGACGTGGACTCCACGCTCATCCAGCAGGAGGTCGTCGAGATGCTCGCCGCCCACGCCGGACGGGAGGCGGAGGTCGCCGCCGTGACCGAGGCCGCCATGCGCGGGGAGCTGGACTTCGCCCAGTCCCTGCACGCCCGCGTCGAGACCCTCGCCGGCCTGCCCGCGAGCGTGCTCGACGAGGTCCGCGCCGCCGTGCGGCTCTCCCCCGGGGCGGATGTGCTGGTCAAGGCGTTCCTGCGGGAGGGCCACGCCGTGGCGGCCGTCTCCGGGGGGTTCCAGGGCGTGCTCACCCCGCTGGCCGAGCAGCTGGAGCTCACCCGGCACGCCGCCAACGTCCTGGAGGTCGCCGACGGCCGGCTGACCGGCCGGGTGCTCGGGGAGGTCGTCGACCGCGCGGTCAAGGAGCGCCACCTGCGCACCTGGGCCGCGGAGCTGGACGTCGCCCTCGAGGACGTCATCGCCGTGGGCGACGGCGCGAACGACATCGACATGCTCACCAGCGCCGGGCTCGGGGTCGCCTACAACGGCAAGCCCGCCCTGCGCTCCGCAGCCGACGCCCAGCTCAACCTGCCCAACCTGGACGCGGTCCGCTTCTTCGCGGACCTGTGAGCCGAGGACCCGTCCTCGGCGACTCCGCCCCCGGCGGCCCGTCCCGGACCGCCACGACCGCCCGGCCGGAGGAGGAGGGACCGTGACGACACGCCGCGCACGCCCCGGGTTCCTGGCCCGGATGCTGCTGCTGCACCTGGCCGTGGTCGCGCTCGTCGTGCTGCTCTGCGGCGGGGTCTACGGCTGGCTGACCTACG
>JAPSHS010000211.1 GCA_031179495.1 Kocuria sp.
GCCCCGCAAGGCGATGTTCACCGCCGCCCTGCTGTGGTCGGGCGGGTTCCTGGTGGGCGCGATGGGGATCTTCACCGAACAGCTGTGGCTCGTCTACCTCGGCTACGGCGTCATCGGCGGCATCGGCCTGGGCATCGGCTACATCTCCCCCGTCTCCACGCTGATCAAGTGGTTCCCCGACCGCCCCGGCCTCGCCACGGGCATGGCGATCATGGGCTTCGGCGGCGGCGCGCTGATCGCCAGCCCCCTCTCCGCGGCCCTGCTCAACTTCTACGACCCGAACTCCGGGACCGAGGGCTGGGTGGCGAGCGGGGACGCCGTGGGCAAGCTGTTCCTGACCCTCGGGGTCGTCTACCTCGCGTACATGCTCTTCGGGGCGTTCACCATCAAGGTCCCCGCCGCGGGCTGGAAGCCCGAGGGCTTCGACCCCTCGAAGGTCGCGACGAAGGCGCTCGTCACCCAGAACCACGTCTCCGCGAACAACGCGATCCGCACCAGGCAGTTCTGGCTCGTGTGGATCGTCCTGTTCTGCAACGTCACGGCCGGCATCGGCATCCTCGAGCAGGCCGCGCCCATGATCCAGGACTTCTTCCGCCAGGCGGACGGAGCCTCCCTCGTGACCGCAGCGGTGGCCGGCGGCTTCGTGGGGCTGCTGTCCATCGGGAACATGGGCGGGCGCTTCGTGTGGTCGACCACCTCGGACGTCCTGGGGCGCAAGCGCATCTACATGGTCTACCTCGGTGTCGGGGCGGTCCTCTACACAGTGCTGGCCCTCTTCGGGTCGAGCTCCACGCTGCTCTTCGTGCTGCTGGCCTTCGTCATCATCTCGTTCTACGGCGGTGGCTTCGCCACGGTGCCGGCCTACCTGCGGGACCTCTTCGGCACCTTCCAGGTCGGGGCCATCCACGGCAGGCTGCTCACGGCCTGGTCCGCCGCCGGCATCGCCGGTCCGCTCATCGTCAACGCGTTCCTCGACGCCCAGGGCACCCCGGGCGAGCTCACCGCGCAGGCGTACCAGCCCGCGCTGCTGACCATGGTCGTCCTGCTGGTGGTGGGCTTCGTCGCCAACCTCCTGGTGAAGCCCGTGGACGCCCGCCACCACGAGCCCGACACCGCCCCGTCCGGCACCACGGTCCTCACGAAGGAGGCATGACATGGTCGTCCGTCTGCGACTGGCCCTCGGCTGGATCCTCGTCGGGGTCCCGCTCGCCTACGGGATCACCCAGACCCTTTTGAAGGCCGCCAGCCTGTTCGGCTGAGCCGCACCGGCCGGTTCCGGGCGCTCCGGCGCCCTCCCGTGCGGTCCTCCGGCGGAGCCCCGGCGTTCCGGGGACGCCGGGGTGCGGCTGCTGGGCCTGCTGGCCGACGACGCGGCCACTCCGCCGGGCACGGCCCCGCCCGGCGAGGCGCCGGTGGGGCGCAGCGCCCCGCCGCGGGAGACGCCGCGGCCCCGGAAGACCGTGGCCCCGGCCACGGCGGTGCTCATGGCGCGGGACGGTCTCGGTCCCGAGGCCGTCCCGCGCCACCCTGCTGAGCAGGGCACGCGGTGCCGGGCGGCGCCTCGTGCAGGTCGCGTCCGAGGCCGACGCCCACCCGCACCACTCCCCGGTCATGCCGCGGCTGCAGCAGGACCTGCCGGCCCGGGCCGCCCACGAGGTCCTCGCCGGTCCCGCCCCCCCCGGGCCCCCTGCACCGCCGAGATGCGCACCCGCCCGCCCGTCCGCTCCCGGGACGCACGGGGTTCCGTCGACGACCAGGCCGAGCAGGCGGTGCGGACCGGCACCCTGGCACAATGCCTCCAGGGCACCCGGCACCCGAGGGCGGACCACCGCCGCAGCACCTGACCGACGACGAAGGGGAACACCATGGCCGAGCACGACCCGAGGGGGGTACCGGTGGCACAGCTGCAGGAGGTGCTGCTCGAGAGCCAGGACATCACCGGTTTCCTCGACGAGTTCACCGCCACGGTGGCCGAGGCCCTCTCCACGGAGGGGGCCGAGGTCTGGTGCGCGGTGACCCTCCTGCGACCGAAGCGCTCCGTCACCGTGGCCGCCTCCAGCCCCCGCGCCGAGGCCCTCGACGAGATCCAGTACCACTACGGCGACGGCCCCTGCCTCACCGCCGCCCGGGAGCACCGGGTCGTCCACGTCGTCGACACCCGCACCGACCCCCGCTGGCCCGCCTACGGTCGGGCCGCCGCCGCCAACGGCATCCTCTCCGCACTCGGCGTCCCCCTCGAACTGGGCGAGGAGGCGTCCGCGGGCCTGGACGTCTACGCCGGGCGTCCGGGGGCGTTCGACGAGGCCACGGTGGAGGTCGTCCAACGGCAGGTCCGGGCGGTCTCCGCGACCCTGCGCCTGGCCGTGCGGATGGCACAGCACCGCGACACCGCGGCGGACCTGGCCGCGGCCATGGCATCCCGGACGACCATCGACCTGGCCGTGGGCATCGTCATGGCCCAGAACCGCTGCAGCCAGGAGGAGGCCTTCGGGATCCTCCGGGCCGCCTCCAGCCACCGCAACGTCAAGCTGCGGGACCTGGCCACCGAGCTGGTCACCACGGTCGGCAAGGGACCGGCCAGCACCCACTTCGACGGCTGAGCGCCCGGCCCCGGCTCAGGCCGGGGCGCCGACGGCGGGGCGCGGCAGCCCCAGGTGCCCGCGCAGCGTGGACTCGGTGTACCCGGTGCGGAACAGGCCGCGGCGCTGGAGGACGGGGACCACGTGGTCCACGAAGTCGTCGAGGGCGTCCGGCAGCGTGGGTGGCATGAGGTTGAACCCGTCGGCCGCCCCCGACCGGAACCAGTGCTCGATCCGGTCCGCCACCGCCTCCGGGGTGCCGACCACGGTGCAGTGCCCGCCGCCGGCGGCGAGCCGCCCGAGCAGCTGCCGGACCGTGGGCCGTTCGACCGCCACGATCCGCAGGACCGTGGCGTAGCGGCCCTGCGGCCCGGTGAAGCTCTCCAGCGGCGGCAGGTCCGGGACCGGGGCGTCCAGCTCCCAGTCGCTGCAGTCCAGCTGGACGAAGGTGCTCAGCTGGGCCAGGGACTGCTCCGTCGGCAGCAGGGCGTCC
>JAPSHS010000212.1 GCA_031179495.1 Kocuria sp.
CCGCTGGCCGAGACCAGCATGCGTGACGCCCTGCTGTCCTCCAACGGCGACTACTCGGTGTTCGTGTCCGGCCCCATCCCCCTGGTGCTCTACGGCCTGCTGTTCATCGTGCTGGCGCTCACCGTGCGGTCCAAGATCGTGAACCGGTCCCGCCGGGACGTGTAGCCCCACCGCCCGCCCCTGCACCACCGTGCCGCCCCGCCCCGGGATCCCCGGGGCGGGGCGGCACGGTTAAACACGACCGTTACGGAGGAGAAACGGCGGTGCCGCACCCCGCCGACATGCTTTACCTGTCAACTGACAGAAACTCCGCACGGGCGGGGTCCAGGCGGGGAGAAGCACATGATCATTCTCGGGGTCGGCATCACGGTGCTGGCAGTGCTCGTCATCGGTGTGCTGGTGGCACGCAAGGTCGACGGGGACAGCACCAACTACCTCGTGGCCGGACGCCAGCTGGGCATGCCCCTGGTCGCGGTCTCGCTCACGGCCGCGGCGGTGGACTCGAACGCCACCGTGGGCAACACGGACCTCACCTCCGGCTACGGCTTCTGGGCCGGCGCGTCCCTGGCCCTGGGCCTCGCGGTGTGCCTCCTGCTCGCCGGGCTCTTCCTGGCCAAGCCCATGAACCGGCTGCGCCTGCTCACCCTCGGGGACTTCTTCCGGATCCGCTACGGCCGGCGGACGGAGACGCTGGCGTCCCTGATCATGATCTTCGCCTTCACGTTCCTGCTGGCCGGGAACCTCGTGGCCTGCGGGTTCCTGCTCGAGTACTTCGCGCACGTGCCGTACTCGGCCGGGGTGGTGGTGGCCAGCGCCCTGGTGCTCAGCTACACCCTGGCGGGCGGGCTGTTCTCCGACGCCTACACCGCGGTGCTGCAGACCGTGATCACTATGGTGGCCGCCGTGGCGCTGATCGTGTGGGTGGCGCTCACCTACGGCATCGTGGTGCCCGAGGGCATGGGCCCCTTCGACCTCGAGCAGCTCACCAGCTCGGAATCCGGCGCCCCGATCAACTGGGCCACACTGATCGCCCTCGGCGTCGGCGACCTCGTGGCGATCGACTTCATGCAGCGGATCTTCGGGGCGAAGAGCCCCCAGGTGGCCCAGCGCTCCTGCTTCCTGGCGGCCGGCACCACCGCCGTGATCGGCACGGTCTTCGCCCTCGTGGCCCTCACCGCCTCCTCCGTGCTCGGTCTCTCCGCGGCGGACGGGCCCGTCCTGTACACGCTCCTCGGCGAGTACGCTCCCCCGCTGCTGGCCGTGCTCGTCCTGTCCGGGATCGTGGCGGCGTCGTTCTCCACGGCCTCCGGCGCCATCCTGGCCACCTCCGCCGTGACCGTGCGCAACGTCTTCAACGTCCGGCGCACCGAGATCACCGGCTCCCACGACCCGCTGCTGCGCTGGACGCGCCTGGCCATGCTGCCGGTGGTGCTCGTCGGCATCCTGCTGGCCGTGCGGGTCAGCCAGACCGGCATCCTGCTGACCCTCGCCTTCGACCTCATGCTGGCGAGCCTGTCGGCGTCCTTCGTCCTCGGCACCTTCTGGAAGCGGCCCGGGGCCCGTGCGGCCCTGGCCGCGGCGGGCGTCGGCCTGACCAGCCGGCTGGTCTTCCTCGTGCTGACACCCACGATCTACGGTGCCCCCAACGACCTGTTCCACATCGAGAACACCCTGGTGACGAGTGCCTTCGACGGCTGGGCCACCCTGCTGGCCGGGGCCCTCGGCTGGTCGACCTACGTGCTGGTGGGCCTGACCGCTGCCCGGCCCCAGGCCGAGACGGACACGCAGCGGCTGGAGCTGTACCGCCTCTACCGCGAGCAGACGCCCTCGGGGTTCACCCCGCGGGTCCGCGCGGCGGCCCCGGCCGCCGGCGAGCCCGTCACCGACTCGCAGATCCCTGCGAGCGTCTGAGCGCGCACGACCCCCGCACCCACGACCCGCGCCGAGCGGGCCGGCCCCGCCGAGGGACCGGCCCGTTCAGCGCGCGGTGGCCGGAACGGTCCTCGGCTGGTAGCGGACGGGTTCGAACGTGGCGGCGACGATGCTGCGCAGCGCCTCCAGGCTCCCCGTCACCAGGCCCGCGGCGCGGGCCTGGACCAGGACGTTGCCGACGGCGGTGGCCTCCACGGGGCCGGCGTGGACGGGGCGGCCGGTGCGGTCGGCGGTGAGCTGGCACAGCAGGGCGTTCTGGGACCCGCCGCCGACGATGTGCACGGTGCGGATGGTGCGCCCGGACAGGCGCTCGGCCTGCTCGACCGTGGTGGCGTAGGCGGCCGCCAGCGACTCCAGGATCGAGCGCACGACCTCGGCGCGGGTGCGCGGGGGCTCCAGGCCGCGCTCCTCGCACCAGGCGGTGATGCGCGCGGGCATGTCCCCGGGGGCGGTGAACCGGTCGTCGGTGGCGTCGAAGACGGGCACCGGCCGGGTGACCGCGGCGGCCTCGGCGAGCAGTGCCGCGAGGTCGCCGGTGCGCTGGGCGTCGGCGCCCCCCGGCCCGTCCCAGGTGCGCATCGACTCGGACAGCAGCCACAGTCCCGAGACGTTCTTCAGGTACCGCACCCGCCCGTCCACGCCGCCCTCGTTGGTGAAGTTGGCGGCACGGCTCTGCGCGGTCAGGACCGGGGAGTCCAGCTCGATCCCGACCAGCGACCACGTGCCGGAGGAGATGAACGCCGACTCCCCGTCGGTCGCGGGCACCGCGACCACGGCGGAGGCCGTGTCGTGGGAGCCCACGGCGGTGACCGCCAGGCCCGGCCCCGCCCCGAGCTCGGCCGCGACCCCGGGCAGCAGCTCGCCGATCGTGCTCCCCGGGGCGACGACGGGGGCGAAGAGCTCCCGGGGGTGGCCGAGCCGGTCCATCAGCGAGGTGTCCCACTGCCGGGTCCGGGCGTCGAGCAGCCCGGTGGTGGAGGCGTTGGTCGCCTCGGCGACCTGCTGACCGGTGAGCCAGTAGGCGATCAGGTCCGGGACCAGGAGCATCCGGTCGGCGACGTCCAGGTCGCCGCGGGCGCGGTCGGCCGCCAGCTGGAAGACCGTGTTGAAGGGCAGGTGCTGCAGCCCGTTGC
>JAPSHS010000213.1 GCA_031179495.1 Kocuria sp.
CTCTACGCCCGCGCCGCCGTGCTGTGCTCGGGGCTGCTGCCGGCCAAGGTGGACGAGGACTTCTCGCTCAACTACGGGGACGTCTCGCCGGAGTTCGCCCAGGCGCTGGTGGACAAGCTCATGAGCTGAGCGCGTCCCGGCCGGCGACGGCGGCGGGCCCCGGGTCGTCCGACCCGGGGCCCGCCCTCGTCCCGCGCCGCGGGGCGGACGCTCAGGCGCCGGCCTCCGCGGTGATCAGCTCCGCGGCGGCGTCCGCGGCGATCAGCTCCGCGGCGCGCTCGCCGATCATGTAGACGGTGATGTTGGGGTTGACGGTGGTCAGCTCCGGCATCACCGAGGCGTCGGCCACGCGCAGCCCGGCCACGCCCTTGACCCGCAGCTGCGGGTCCAGCGGGGACATCGCGTCCTCGGCCGGGCCCATCCGGCAGGAGCCGGCCGGGTGGTAGACGGTGTTGTGCGTGCGGCGCACGTAGTCGGCGATCTCCTCGTCGGTCTGCACGTCCTTCCCGGGGAACAGCTCCTCCCCGGCCCACTCGGCCAGCGGGGACTGGGCCACGATCTCGCGGGCCTTGCGGATCCCGGCGGTCATGATCCGCATGTCGTAGCCCTCGGGGTCGGTGAAGTAGCGGGGGTCGACCCTGGGCTTGTCGCGGAAGTCCCGCGAGCGCAGCCGGACCGTGCCGCGGGAGCGCGCGTGGGTGACGTTGGGGGTGAGGCAGAAGGCGTTGTCCGCGGTCGGGTAGCCCTGCCGGTAGGTGTGCATGTCGAAGTTGACCGAGCCGTAGTGCATCATCAGGTCCGGCCGGTCGGTGTCCGGGTCCACCTGGGTGAAGATCCCGGCCTCCCACCACTGGGTGGACTCGGTGACCATGGGCTGCTTGGCCTCCCACTGGATCACGCCCTCCGGGTGGTCCTGCAGGTTCGCACCGATCCCGGGAGCGTCCACCAGCACGTCCACGCCGACCTCGCGCAGGTGCTCGGCGGGGCCCACGCCCGAGAGCATCAGCAGCTTGGGGGTGTCGATGGCCCCGGCGGAGACGACCACCTCGCGGCGGGCGCGCACGGTGCGGGCCGTGCCGAAGGCGTTGTCCACGACCTCGACGCCCACCGCCCGGCCGTCCTCGACGACCACGCGCTTGGCCTGCGTGGAGTGCAGGACCGTGAGGTTCTCCCGGTCGGCGACCGGGTGCAGGTAGGACACGGAGGCGGAGGCGCGGGTGCCGTCCGGCCTGCGGTTGACCTGGAAGAAGTTCGCGCCGTTGACCACGGTCTTGCCGGTGTTGAACGGGGTGCGCGGGATCCCGGCCTGCTCGCAGGCCTCGAGCACGGCCACACCGCAGGGGTCGTTGTCGGGGATCTGCATGAGGTGCACGGGCCCGTCGTGGCCGTGGTGGGCGCCCTCGTCGTCGTTGGTCTCGAGCTTCTGGTAGAGCCGGAAGGCGGTCTCGGCGTTCCAGCCCTCGGCGCCGAACTTCTCCTCCCACTCGTCGATGTCCTCGGCGGGGGCCCAGAAGGCGATGCACGAGTTGTGCGAGGAGCACCCGCCCAGCACCTTGGCGCGGGCCATGCGCATGAACGAGTTGCCGTTCTCCTGCTCCTCGAGCGGGTAGTCCCAGTCGTAGGCGGACTCCAGCAGCTCCATCCAGCGGCTGAGGGTCAGCACCTCGTCGATGCCCTGGTCGTGCGGGCCGGCCTCGATCAGCCCGACCGTCACGGACGGGTCCTCGGACAGGCGGGCGGCGACGACGGCGCCGGCGGAGCCTCCGCCGACCACCAGGTAGTCGAACTCCTGCGGGGCGTCGGGGGCGGGGGTCGTGCTGGGAACGGTCATGGTCTGTCTCCTTGCAGAAGTCGTGGCAGAGATCGTGGAACGAGGGTCCGTGGACCCGCGCCGTCGTCGTCCCCGCGGACCCGGGGACGACGACGCCGTGCGGAAGCGGCTCAGTGCCGGGCGAACCAGCCGGTCACGGCCGGGGCGGTGTTCTGGTAGACGTGCTTGAGCTCCTGGTACTCGCCCAGGCCGGTGGGGCCGAGCTCGCGGCCGACACCCGACTGCTTCATCCCTCCCCACTCGGCCTGCGGCAGGTACGGGTGGTAGTCGTTGATCCAGATCGTGCCGTGGCGCAGCCGCGCGGCCACGCGCTGGGCCCGCCCGGCGTCCTGGGTCCACACCGCCCCGGCGAGGCCGTAGATCGTGTCGTTGCCGATCTCGACGGCCTCGTCCTCGGTGCGGAACGTCTCGACCGTGACGGTGGGGCCGAAGGCCTCGTCGTGCACGCAGTCCATCTCCCGGGTGCAGCGGTCGATGACGGTGGGCGGGTAGAAGAAGCCCTGCTCGAGGTCCAGCGTCCCGTCGGCGGAGCGGCCGGTCGAGTAGGCGCCACCGGTGCGGATCCGGGCACCCTGCTCACGGGCGCGCTCCACGTAGGCGTGGACCTTCTCGCGCTGGGCGGCCGAGATGATCGCGCCGGTCTCGGCCTCGTCGTCGAAGGGCCCGCCGAGGCGGATCCGCTCGGCACGCCGGACGAGCTCGTCGACGAAGCGCTCGGCGATCGACTCCTCGACCACCAGGCGGGCCCCGGCCGAGCAGACCTGCCCGGAGTGCACGAACGCTCCGTTGAGGGCGTTGTCCACGGCGGCGTCGAAGTCGGCGTCGGCGAAGACCACGTTGGGGTTCTTCCCGCCCAGCTCCAGGGCGATCTTCTTGACGGTCGGCGCGGCGGCGGCGGCGATCCGCCGGCCGGTCAGCACACCGCCGGTGAAGGAGACCAGGTCCACGTCCGGGGAGGAGGACAGCGGCGCGCCGGCCTCGGCGCCCGCGCCGAGCACGAGGTTGGCCACGCCGTCGGGCAGGCCGACCTCCTGGAGGACCTGCATCATCAGGATCGCCGTGTGCGGGGTGAGCTCGGCGGGCTTGAGCACGAAGGTGCAGCCGGCGGCCAGCGCCGGGGCGATCTTCCAGGCGGCCTGCAGCAGCGGGTAGTTCCAGGGCGTGATCATCCCGCACACGCCCACCGGCTCGGTGACGACCGTGGAGACCACGGCGGGGT
>JAPSHS010000214.1 GCA_031179495.1 Kocuria sp.
CGCCAAGGCCCTCGAGGGGGAGGTGGGCTACGCGCTCACCCTGGGCGAGCTGCGCGGCGCCCTGGACCAGGCCGCGGGCAGGACCCAGCCGCTCGTGCCGGGGACGTGCGCGGCCTGAGCCGCTAGCCCTCCAGCGTGCGCAGCAGGTGCTCGACGGCCAGCTCGTAGCCGAAGGCGCCCGCCCCGGCGATGACCGCGTCCGCCTGCAGGGACACGTAGGAGGTGTGGCGGAACGGCTCGCGCCGGTGCACGTTGGACAGGTGCACCTCGACCACGGGCAGCTCGGCCGCCTCGAGCGCGTCGTGGATGGCGATCGAGTAGTGGGTGAACGCCGCGGGGTTGATCACGATCGCCGCCGCCGCGGTCCGGGCCTCCTGGATCCTGTCCACGAGGACGCCCTCGTGGTTGGACTGGTGGAACACCACGTCCCACCCGCCGGCCGCGGCCCGGGCGCGCACGGCCTCCTCGATGTCCGCGAGCGTCGTGGTGCCGTACACCTCCGGGCGCCGGGTGCCGAGCAGGTTGAGGTTGGGGCCGTTGAGGACGTAGATCGGTCTGCGCGAGGCGGTCATGGCCGCATCCTCTCATCCCGGGGCCGGTCCCCGGGCGCGGCAGCGCCCCCTCGCGCCGCTGGGGCGAGGGGGCGCCGCGGGCCGGATCGTGCCGGGCTACCTGCCGAGCGAGTCCACGATCTGCTGCATGACCGTCTGGTCCGCGAGGGTCGAGACGTCGCCGACCTCCCGGTTCTCCGCGACGTCCTTGAGCAGGCGGCGCATGATCTTCCCGGAGCGGGTCTTCGGCAGCTCGGGCACGATGAGGACCTTCTTCGGCTTGGCGATCGGGGAGATCTCCTTGCCCACGTGCGCGCGCATCTCCTCGGCCAGCTCCGCCTTGTCCCGGCCCTCGGCGTCGGCCTGGTCCGAGAGGATGACGAAGGCGATCACGGCCTGTCCGGTGGTCTCGTCCGTGGCGCCCACGACCGCGGCCTCCGCGACCGAGGGGTGGGAGACGAGGGCGGACTCGATCTCGGGGGTGGAGAGGCGGTGCCCGGAGACGTTCATCACGTCGTCCACCCGGCCCAGGATCCAGACGTCCCCGTCGGCGTCGCGCTTGGCGCCGTCGCCGGCGAAGTACATCTCGCCGAACCGGGACCAGTAGGTGTCCACGTAGCGGTCGTCGTCGCCCCAGATGGTGCGCAGCATCGACGGCCACGGCTCCCGGAGCACGAGGAAGCCCGAGGTCCCGTTGGGGACGGGCTGCCCGTTGTCGTCCACGACGTCCACCTTGATGCCGGGGATCGGCACCTGTGCCGAGCCCGGCTTGGCGACGGTCACGCCGGGCAGCTGGGAGATCATGATCGCGCCGGTCTCGGTCTGCCACCAGGTGTCCACGATCGGGCAGCGCCCCCCGCCGATGACCCGGTGGAACCAGGTCCAGGCCTCCGGGTTGATGGCCTCGCCCACGGTGCCCAGCACGCGCAGGGACGAGAGGTCGTACTCGGCGGGGATCTCCTCGCCCCACTTCATCATGGTGCGGATCGCGGTGGGGGAGGTGTACATGATGGTCACGCCGTACTTCTGCACGATCTCCCAGAACCGGCCGCGGTGCGGGGAGTCCGGGGTGCCCTCGTAGATCACCTGGGTGGAGCCGTTGACCAGGGGCGCGTAGGCGACGTAGGAGTGGCCGGTCACCCATCCGACGTCGGCGGTGCACCAGTAGACGTCGGTCTCCGGCTTGAGGTCGAACACGTTCTTGTGCGTGAACGCGCCCTGCGTGAGGTACCCGCCGGTCGTGTGCATGATGCCCTTGGGCTTGCCGGTGGTGCCGGAGGTGTAGAGGATGAACAGCGGGTCCTCGGCGCCCTGCTCGGACGGGGTGTGCTCCGCGGAGGCGGACTCCACCGCCTCGTGCCACCACACGTCCCGGCCCTCGGTCATCTCGATGTCCGACTCGTTGCGCCGCACCACGAGGACGTGCTCGACGGAGGAGCCGCCACGGGAGAGGGCGTCGTCGACCGCGGGCTTGAGCATGGACGGCTTGCCGCGGCGGAAGGTCCCGTCCGCGGTGACCACGAGCTTGGCCTGGCCGTCCTCGACGCGCGAGAGCAGGGCGTCCGCGGAGAAGCCGCCGAAGACCACGGAGTGGATCGCGCCGATGCGCGCGCAGGCCAGCATCGCGATGACCGCCTCGGCGATCATCGGCAGGTACAGGGCCACGCGGTCGCCCTTGCTCACGCCCAGGCTCTCCATGGCGTTGGCGGCCCGGGAGACCTCGTCCTTGAGCTGGGCGTAGGTGTAGCTGCGGCTGTCGCCGGGCTCGCCCTCGAAGTGGATGGCGACCCGCTCCCCGTTGCCGGCCTCGACGTGGCGGTCCACGGCGTTGTAGCAGGCGTTGAGGGTGCCGTCCTGGAACCACTTGGCGAACGGGGGGTTGGACCAGTCGAGGACCTCGGTGAACTCCTTGTTCCAGGTCAGCAGCTCGCGCGCCTGGCGGGCCCAGAACTCGACCCCCTCGGCCTCGGCCTGGTCGTAGAGCTCGGCGCCGGCGTTGGCCTGGGCCGTGAACTCAGGGCTGGGGGCAAAGGTCTGGATCTCGGCAGGAGTGGAGTCCGAAGCCATGTGGTCTTCCCTTCTCGTCGCGCACGGTGCACGGGCAGCCGGTGGCACCGGGCGCCCGTGGCACAGCTCACACAGTGTCGTTGTCACCCTAGACGATCGCCCCACCCGGTTCCACAGGCACCCGCCGTGCCGGGTCGCGGAGCCCGGGCCCGCCCCCGGCCTAGAATCGGGGGATGGCCCCACCCCCTGTGCCCCGCCCGCCCGCCCACCTGCGCGTCGTGGACCCCGCCAAGGCGCGGGCCGGTGCCGCCCGGCGCCGCCGCACGGGCGCACCGGAGTCGCCGCTGGGGCTCAAGCGCAGGGCCCGGCGGATCAACGCGGTCCTCGCCGGGACCTACCCCTACGCGGTCGCCGAGCTGGACTTCCGCTCCCCCTACGAGCTGCTCGTCGCCACGGTGCTCTCGGCCCAGACCACGGACGTGCGCGTGAA
>JAPSHS010000215.1 GCA_031179495.1 Kocuria sp.
ACGTGCTCGCTCAGGGCGTCGAGGACGACCACGGCGTCGACGCTCACGTGCTCGTCGTGGATGGCTTCGGCGAGCAGCTGCTCGGCGGCGTAGAGCTCGGCTGCGAACATGTGGGGGATCGGGGTCTGCATCGGGGACATCACGGGCAGACACCTTAGCCCGGAGTCATGGGAGTCCGCTGGGACCGGCCGGCGGGCCGGGTGCCCGGTGCGCCCGGCCCGCCGGCGTGTCCGGGGAGGCTCCCGTCCCGGGGACGGCTCAGCCGGCGTCCCGGCGGTGGAGGACGAGGGCGACCGTGGCGAGCGCGCCGCCGGCCAGCAGCGACCGGGCCCGGGGGTGGGTCTGCAGCCACGTGTAGGCGCTGACGCCGCGCGCCCGGGAGCTGAAGTCGCCCTCGGTGCGGTTGTCGTCCTCCCGCGGGGCGTACAGGGTGCCGGGGGCGCCGCCCGGGGCGGGGTTCGAGGTCCTCTCCAGCGGCACGGCCCGGGACAGCAGGGCGTCCATCAGCCGCGGTGCCAGGGACTGGGTGGCGGACATCATGCGGCCCGCCCCGCCGGCGTAGAGGTCCCGCACCGGGTGCTCGGCGGCGTAGAGCACGCAGTCGGCCACCACGGAGGGCTGGTAGACCGGCGGCGGGCCGGTGGGCTCCACGTCGAGGGTGTGGGCCGCGCTGGTGAAGAGCGGGGTGTTGATGGTCGCCGGCTTGATGCTGGTGACCGAGATCGGCGCCCCCTCGGCCAGGAGGTCCCGCCGGAGCGCGTCGGTCATGCCCTCCACCGCGTGCTTGGAGGCGCTGTAGGCGCTGTGCCGCGGCAGGGCGACCCTGCTCTCCACGGAGGAGACGGCGATCAGGGCGCCGCCGCCGGCCTCGCGCAGGCGAGGCAGCGCGGCCAGGGCGCCGTGCACCTGGCCGAGGTAGTTGATCTCCATGAGGCGGCGGAACTCCTCCGGCAGGGTCTGCTCGAAGGGGGCGTGCACGAGCACGGCCGCGACGTTGACCCAGGTGTCGATCCGCCCGTAGGTGCTCACCGCGGTCTCGGCGACGGCCTGGACCTGGTCCGGGTCGACGACGTCGCACACCACGTAGGTGCCCCGGCCGCCGCGGTCGGTGATCTCCTGGACCAGGGACTGCAGGCCGGGCTCGCTGCGGGCGGCCACGACGAGCGCCGCCCCCTGCTCGGCCAGGCGCAGTGCGGAGGCGCGGCCGATGCCGCTGGAGGCGCCCAGGACGACGACGACCTGGTCCGCGACGGGCTTGAGCTTCATGGCCGGTGCTCCTGTCGGTGGGGTGTGGCTCCACCGTAGGGAGTCGCCGCGTGCCACAGCAAGTGTGCTGATGGAAGATGCGAGGAGGGGACTACCGGTCCGCGGTGCGCCGGGTGGTGCGCCGGACGTGCGCCGCGCGTCCGGCGGCCAGCAGGGCGATCAGGACGACGGCGAGCGCGACCGCCCACGGCTCCCGCAGCCAGGCCCAGACCACGGCCATGCCGACCGTCCCGTAGATCGTGCCCCAGACGAGGGTGCCCACGAGCATCGCCGGGATCCAGCGGCGCAGGGGCATGCCGGTGACGGCGGTGGTGAGGATGACGGCCGTCTGCAGGCCCACGGTGAGGAAGCAGGCGGGGACGGCCAGGACGCCCCAGCGGTGCACGAGCCGCTGGGCCCGCCGGTAGAGGGCGGTGTCCAGGAGCCGGCGGACGCGGTCGGAGCGGCGGCTGCCGCCGGTGGCCGCGGCACGGCCCAGGGCGAAGACGGCCGTGGTGCGCACGATGCCCACGGCCCAGAAGAAGAGGATCGCGGCACCGAGAGGGAGGGACTCCAGCCAGGCCTGCACCCGTCCAGTGTAGGGAGCGGCGCCGACACCGCCTGACGACAGGGTGTCAGCGCGGACCGCCCCGCGCTGGGATACTCTCGCCGTAGATCCGACCCCCTCCCAGGTGGTCACCGGCACAGGAGGACGCCTCGGCATGAGCGTGGGAATCGACGAGCAGGGCACCGTGACCGTCGGCGGCCGCCCCGTGGACTACGCGACCGCCTACGGCTGGGCCGTCGACTCGCCCGAGACGATCACCGAGCTGGTCCGGGACACGAAGGCCTTCGTCACCGTGATCGCCGCGGCGGAGAACGCGAGCCCGGAGGAGCAGGCCGCCGCGGTGCGGCAGGCGTTCGCCGCCGGGGTGCCCCGGGAGCCGGAGGCCACGTGGCCCGCCGCCCAGGAGACCGCCCCGCAGGAGACGACGCCGCAGGACACCGCGGCCGAGGAGTCCTGCTAGCCCTCGCAGGCCACGCCCGGCTCCCCGCCGCGGTCCAGGGCGGGGCGGTAGCCGGGCTGGTCCGCGCGCAGCGGCGCCGCGCCGGCCGCGCGCACCGCGTCGCAGTCCGGGTAGTACACCTCGTCCGCCGGGCCCGGCGCGGTGGGCGGTGCAGCAGACGGTGCAGTCGGCGAGGCGGCAGGCCGGGCAGCAGGTGACGCAGTGGGCCGTGCAGCGGGTGACGCGGCGGACGGCCCGGCGCCCGTGCCGGTCCGGGCCGCGGGGTCGTTCCCGGGCAGGTCCTGGCCGGGGCACCCGGTCAGGACCTCGGCCATGGCGGTCTTCTCGTCGGCGGTCACGAAGAGGTCGTAGCGGGCCTTCACCGCGATCTGGGCGGCCACGTAGTCGCAGCGGAACGCCTCGTTCGGCGGCAGCCACGCGGCGGCGTCCGCGGCGGACTTCTCCCCGTTGGTGGGCCCGTCCACGGCCAGCAGGTTCAGCGGGTCGTTGGCCAGCGCCGTCCGCTCCTGCGCGCCGAGCCGGTCGGCGCCGGAGACCCACGCGTTCTTCAGGGCCACCACGTGGTCGATCTGCACGTCGGCCGAGGTCAGCGGTCCGCGGCGGAAGTCGATCGTCCGCCCGGTGTAGGGGTCCTCGAGCGTGCCGGAGAGGACCGTGCACCCGTCGTCGTCGAGCACCACGCCGGTCAGGTCACGGCCCAGGACGTCGTTGCGGGCGTCGCAGCCGTTGCCGTCGGGATCGGCCCAGGTGCCGAACTGCTCGAG
>JAPSHS010000216.1 GCA_031179495.1 Kocuria sp.
GCCAAGCCGGAGGAGCTCGAGAGCGCGACCGCGCTGGAGGACTTCTACGTGAGGACCGCCGAGTTCCCGGCCGGCTTCATGACGGAGTACCCGGTGAGCCTGCTCCGGGGCGAGGCCACGCACCAGGGGCTGGCCACCGGTTTCCCCCTGGGCAAGCGCTTCAAGGCCCATCCGGTCAAGCGCGTCTGCGACACCAACCCGAAGCACCTGGGCCACCAGCACTTCGCCGACGGACGGTGGCGGATCTACGCCTTCGCCGACTCCGCAGTGTCCTCCGCGGAGCACTCGAGGCTGCGGGCCTGGGCCGAGTGGATGGACTCCGCGGAGTCGCCGGTGCGCCGGTTCACCCCGGAGGGCCAGGACCTCGACGCCCTGTTCGACCTCAACGTGGTCTACCAGCAGCCGCACGAGGAGGTGGAACTGATGAAGGTTCCGTCCGTGTTCCGCCCGAAGGTCGGCAAGTTCCAGATCTCCAACCTCAACAAGGTGTGGGGTGTCGACCCGGAGGACGACATCTACGCGGCCCGCGGCCTGAGCCGGGACGGCGTGGTCGTGGTGGTCCGCCCGGACCAGTACGTCGCCCAGGTGCTGCCGCTGACCGCAACCGCCGAACTGTCGGACTTCCTGACGCGGATCTTCACCCCCTGACCGGTCCCGTCAGAGCCCGACCAGGCTCCCCACCACCGACGCCTCCGAGCAGGCGCGGTGGTGCCGACGACATGGGCCCAGGTCATCCACCCCGCCCTTCGGGCGGGGCCCGTGCTGTCGCCCGCCCGTCCGACCACCGCGTTGACGCGCCCGGGGGGCACCGGTGTCCGGTGCCCCCCGGGCGGCGTCGTCCCATGCTGGTTGCGCGGACCGCCCCGGCTCGGCGTGCTTCTCGCCCCGGGGAGGACGGGGTGAGCTCGTCCGGGGACACCTCGTTCCAGGGCGGCCCCCGTTCCCGGGCGGGCGCCGCACCCCGGGTCCCGTGGCATCCTGGCCTCCTGGGCCGGTCGAGCCGGCACAGCACGCCGGAGGAGGTGCACGATGACGTTCAACGAGATCATGGAGACGGTGGGCAAGGCCGTCGACGCGGCAGGGGTCGCTGCCATCGTCGTCGGGGCGGTGGTCGCGACGCTGCTCGCGGTCGGCGCCCTCCTGCGCCGGCGGGGCCAGGGGCGCGAGGTCTACACCCTGTACCGCCGGCGGCTGGGCCGGTCGATCCTGCTGGGCCTGGAGCTGCTCGTGGCGGCCGACATCATCCGCACGGTCGCCATCACGCCCACCTTCGAGTCCGTGGGGGTGCTCGCGCTCATCGTCCTCATCCGCACCTTCCTGAGCTGGTCGCTGGAGCTCGAGATCAGCGGGCGGTGGCCCTGGCAGAAGGAGCCGGAGGACGACGCACCGGAGCCCGCGTCCGCCACCTCCTCGGTGCACCCGGTGCCCGGATACCGCTAGAGCCTCCTGCCGGCCGTGAGGGACGCGGTCATGAACTCGGCGACGACCTTCTGGGAGATGGCGACGTCGAGGACGAAGACGCCCTCCTGGTGGCCGTCCAGCCAGTCCTGCAGGGCGGTGAGGTCGGCGAGGCGGCGGGCCTTGGTGCCCGCCGCCCCCAGGGCCCGGCCGATCGCGGCGAAGTCGACCTCGTCGATGAGCATCGCGGTGGGGTCCAGGCCCTGGGAGGCGTACTGGTGCAGCTCCGCGCCGTAGGCGGAGTCGTTGAGCACCACGACCACGCCGCGGCGGGTGGCGCGGACGAAGGTCTCGAAGTCGGCCAGGCCCATCAGCCCGCCGCCGTCGCCGGTGACGAACACCGTGGTGCGCTCCGGGCGGGCCACCGAGACCCCGGCCGCGGAGCCGAAGCCCAGCCCGATGGACTGGAAGGCGGTGCCGACCAGGACCATGGCCTGCGGGTCGGGCACCGAGAGGTACATCGGGGCCCAGCCGATGAAGTGGCCCCCGTCCATCACCACCGACCGCTCCTTCGGCAGGATGTCCTCCAGCGCCGCGACCACCGCCCGCGGGTTGAGCCGGCCGTCGGGGCCGAACTCGGCGGGGTCCTCCACCGGGGCCGAGGACCGGAAGGTGTCCCCGGCCACCTCGGGGGCGGCCGCCCGCCAGGTGGCTGCTTCTTCAGCGGCAGGGATGCGGGCCAGCAGCCCGGCCAGGGCCGCCCCCAGATCCGCGCGCACGTAGTCGGTCACGGCCGGGTGGGCCACCGCCGACTCGGGCTCGTTGTCGATGCGGATCACCCGGGTGCCCTCGGCGAAGAGGGTGCCGTAGCGGGCCTGGAAGCTGTTCAGGGACGCCCCGGCCACCAGCACGACGTCCGCCTGCCGGGCCAGCTCCAGCCGGTGGGCGCGGGTGAAGCCGCCGGCGATGCCGAGGTCCCACGGGCTGCCGACGATGTTGGCGGCCATCACGGAGGTCATGAACAGCGCGCCGAGACGGTCGCCGAGCTCCTTGAGCGGGGTGGCCGCACCGGCCAGCGAGACGCCCCGCCCGGCCAGGACCAGGGGCCGGGCGGCCGCACGCAGGATGCCGGCGATGCGGTCCAGCTCCTCGCCGGTGGCGGTGCGGGCGGGCCTGACCGGCAGCGGGTCCAGCTCGGACCGGCCGGTGGTCGGCGCGGTGGCGGAGTCGCAGGGGATGGCCAGGACCACGGGCTGGACGCTCCGGCGCGCGAGGTCGAAGGCGCGGTGGGTGATGGCGGTCGCGTTGTCCGGGGTCGCGACCAGGGTGGTGACCCCCACGGCGGCTGCGGCACCGGTCTGGTCGACGTCGAAGGCCCGCCGCCCCGTGGTGGGGGCGTCGCCGACGACCAGGACCAGGGGGATCCGGGCCAGCCGGGCCTCGGCCAGGGCGGTGCAGGTGTTGGTGAAGCCGGCGCCGTAGGTGGTGGTGGCGGCCCCGACCCGGCCGGTGGCGCGGTGGTAGGCGTCGGCCATGGCGACGGTGGCGGCCTCGTGCCGGGCGGAGGTGAAGCCGAAACCGCGGGAGGTGAGGGAGCTGATCAGGTGGGCGTTGCCGTTGCCCATCAGCCCGAACA
>JAPSHS010000217.1 GCA_031179495.1 Kocuria sp.
CTCGCCGCGGCGGGTGCCGAGGACGAACAGGGCCACCAGGACCGAGATCAGCAGGGCGACCGGGGACGCGCCGACGGCGGAGAGCACGGGGAACCACGGGGCGTCCTCGGAGACCGTGCCGGCCGCGCGCAGGAAGTCGAGCCCGGTGTTCATGAAGATGAGCACCAGGGGCAGCATCAGCAGCGCGAGGACCGTGGAGACCTTCGGCGGGTTGGCCGGCTGGTCGGTATCGGCGTCCCCGAAGAAGGCGGGGACGGGAAGGACGTACTTGGTGCCCACGCGCTTGCCCCAGAGGTACGCCGAGAGGTACCAGAGCGGGAACGCGAGCAGGAGGCCGATGAGCAGGACCATGCCGAGGTCGGCGCCGTAGAGCTCGGTGGCGGCCACGGGGCCGGGGTGCGGTGGCACGAAGACGTGCATGACGGAGAACGCGCCGGCGGCGGGGATGCCGTAGAGCAGGACGTTGTTGCCGCTCACGCGGCGGGCGACCGCGAAGATGATCGGCAGCATGACCACCAGGCCGGCGTCGAAGAAGATCGGGAAGCCCATGATCAGGGAGGCGATGCCGAGCCCGAAGGGCGCGCGCTTCTCCCCGAAGACGTCCACGAGCTTGTCGGCGAGGGCCTTCGCGCCGCCGCTGTGCTCCACGAGCTTGCCGAGCATGGCGCCCAGGCCGATGAGCAGCGCCACGGAGCCGAGCGTGCCGCCGAAGGCCTCCACGGCGGTGTCCACGATGAGGGCCGGGGGGATGCCCGTGGCGAGCGCTGTCAGCAGCGCCACGAGGATCAGGGTGAGGAAGGCGTGCAGCTTGAACTTGATCACCAGGACCAGGATCAGTGCGATGGCGCCTGCTGCGATCGCCAGCAGTGGCACGGTGCCGAGGGTTTGTGTCCAGTCTTCCACTGAGCGTCTCCGTTGCTCTCGTGCCTGCGGGCAGGCCCTGGGGTCTCGTCGTGATCCACGACACACGCTACGCTGACAGAAAGATCATACTTTTTGCAAAAGGATGGCGCGCCCGTGCGCCACATGACGGACGGAGCACCCATGCACGGGGTGGAGCAGCACAGCGTGGTGCTGGACCGGCTCGGCGGGAGCATCGTCTCGGGCGGCCGGGGGCCGGGCACCGTCCTGACGCTCGCGGCCCTGGAGGAAGAGTTCGGGGTCTCCCGCACGCTCGTGCGGGAGGTGGTGCGTGTGCTCGAGTCCATGGGGATGGTGGAGTCGCGGCGGCGGGTGGGCGTCACCGTCCGGCCGCACGAGGAGTGGAACCCGTTCGACCCCCGGCTGATCCGGTGGCGGCTCGGCGGACCGGGGCGGGACGACCAGCTGCTGGCCCTCACGGAGCTGCGGGCCGCCATCAAGCCCGCGGCGGCCCGCCTGGCCGCGGTCCGGGCCGACGAGCCCACCCGCGGCGCCTCGTGGAGCTCGCCGCCCGGCTGCGGGAGCTCGGCGAGCCCCGCCGCGGCACGGACCCGGAGTACCTGGCGGTGGACACCGCCTACCACGCGCTGCTGCTGGAGGCGAGCGGCAACCCGATGCTCGCCGCCCTGCAGGACGTGGTGGCCGAGGTGCTCTCCGGCCGCACCACGCTCGGGCTCATGCCCCACGGGCCGGACCCCGGCGCCCTCGAGGACCACGAGGCCACGGCCGCCGCCGTCGTCAGCGGTGACCCCGCGGGCGCGGCGCTGCGGGCCCAAGCCGTCGTCAGCGAGGTGCTCCACGAGATGGGCGGAACCTCCTCTGACTCGCCCCTGACGAGGCGGCCGGACCGACGCGTTCCCGCGCTTAATGACCAGGAACATGATCAGGTCTTGTCGATGGAGCGCTGAGTTGGGCCCCACTTCTCCCAGGCCGGGCGCATGGCCACCCCCCTGTCGACGGCTACCTCGCGCTCGTCTGGGGAGCGTGGCCCCCACCGACGGCCGCCACCTCGGTTTACCGCCGCAACCGCGGCATGACGATGTATCAGCAGCCTCGAAGAGTATAAATAAGCCGCAACATGGCGCAATTTACTCGCCGGTACTGAGTGACCAGCAAAAACGAACAACTAACGATGGAGAACATCATGCAAATGGGACTGATAGGACTGGGCAAGATGGGTGGCAACATGCGCGAACGACTGCGTCAAGCCGGCCACACCGTGATCGGATTCGACACCAACGCCGAACTTTCCGACGCCGAAAGCATCGCGGCCATGGTGAAGCAGATCGATAGCGCGCCTAAGCTCGTCTGGATCATGGTGCCGGACCACGTTGTCGACGTGGTGATCGACGAGCTGGCCGAGCTGCTGGGCGAGGGCGATGTCATTATCGACGGCGGTAATTCCAAGTGGACCCACGACGGGCCGCGGGCGGAAAAGCTTGCGCCCCGAGGAATCGAATACCTCGACTGCGGCGTCTCCGGGGGCGTATGGGGGATCACCCAAGGCTATGCGCTCATGGTAGGTGGGGAGAAGGAGACCGTCGCCAAGGTACAGCCGATCTTTGACTCTCTCAAACCTGCAGGGGACTTCGGTTTCGTCCACGCCGGTGAACACGGTGCGGGTCATTTCGCCAAGATGGTGCACAACGGCATCGAATACGCGATCATGCAGGCCTACGCCGAGGGCTGGGAGCTTCTGGAGGCGGCTGATCACGTTGGCTCGGTG
Source organism: Kocuria sp. (assembly GCA_031179495.1). Lineage (GTDB taxonomy): Bacteria > Actinomycetota > Actinomycetes > Actinomycetales > Micrococcaceae > Kocuria > Kocuria sabuli. The sequence goes on from JAPSHS010000217.1 coordinate 2,648, forward strand.
CGGGAAACTTTCAACTCCTGGCGTGAGGGGTCGGTTATCAAGTCGTGGTTACTCGATCTGGCGGTCAACGCCTTGAACGAGGACGAACACCTTGAGCGTCTCAAAGGCTATGCTCAGGATTCTGGTGAGGGTCGGTGGACCATTGAGGCCGCTCTTGATCTGGCAGTCCCGGTGCCCAGTATCGCCAACGCTCTGTTCGCCCGCTTCGTTTCCCGTCAGGAGGACTCCCCGGCGATGAAAATGATTGCGGCGATGCGCAACCAGTTCGGTGGGCACGCCGTCCAGGATGTGGATGAGGGGCCCACGCGCCTCGCGTCCGCCCCGGGCGAGGAACCAGCCCACCCAGCCGATCAGTAGGGCCGATCGTTCGACCTTTGGCAGTCA
>JAPSHS010000218.1 GCA_031179495.1 Kocuria sp.
CCCCATGCCGCAACGCGTTCGCGGAGGCACCATGCAGATCGGCGAGCTCGCCGAGCGCACCGGCCTGTCCCTGCGCACGATCCGTCACTACGACGACGTGGGCCTGCTGCCGGCCTCCCGCACGGAGGGCGGGTTCCGCGTGTACACGGAACAGGACGTGGAACGCCTGCTGGTCGTCCGGCGGATGAAGCCGCTGGGCTTCACGCTGGAGGAGATGTCGGAGCTGCTGGGGCTGCTCGGCACCGAGGGCGCCGCCCCGGAGCGGCTCGCGGACCACCTGGAGCGGGCTCGGCCCGAGCGGGACGAGCTGGCCCGGAAGCTGGCCCAGGCGGACGAGTTCATCGCCATGCTGGAGCAGCGGCTCGGCCGGTGACCGCGTCCGCGGCCCGCCCCCGCACACGACCCTGCCCTGGACCGGGACCAGGGCACCCCTCGGTCGGGCATGAGATGGGTCTCTTCCGGCGGCGGGCACACCACTCCACCCTGACGCCACGTTAGAGTCGGACGGGCGCGACCGCCGGGCCCCGCGCCGCGCGCGACGTCGCACCCTTCCCCCGCACGCACTCCGCCGAGGGCCCGCACGCCCTCCCGCCCTCCCGCCCTCCCGAACGGAGCCTCGACTTGGTCAGCACCACCGGGCCCGCCCCGACACCGACACCCGAGCAGCGCCAGTCCGTCCGCCGCACCCTCCGCTCCCCCCGCCACCTCAAGACCGAGGTCCTGGCCGGGCTGGTGGTGGCCCTGGCCCTGATCCCCGAGGCGATCGCGTTCTCGATCATCGCCGGCGTCGATCCGCGGGTGGGCCTCTTCGCCTCGTTCACCATGGCCGTGACCACCGCGGTGCTGGGCGGGCGCCCGGCCATGATCTCGGCCGCCACCGGCGCGGTGGCCCTGGTCATCGCCCCGCTGATGGCCTCCCACGGCATCGAGTATTTCGTCGCCGCCGTCATCCTGGCCGGCGTGTTCCAGGTGGTGCTCGCCCTGGTCGGGGCCGCGCGGCTGATGCGCTTCGTCCCCCGCTCGGTGATGGTGGGCTTCGTGAACGCCCTGGCCGTCCTGATCTTCACCTCCCAGGTCCCCGAGCTGATCGGCGTTCCCTGGATCGTCTACCCGCTCACGCTCCTGGGCCTGGCCATCGTGTTCCTCTTCCCCCGGATCAGCCGTGCGGTGCCCGCCCCGCTGGTGGCCATCGTGGTGATCACCGTCCTGGTGGTCGCCTTCGGCGCCGAGGTGCCCACGGTCGGGGACAAGGGTGAGCTGCCGGACGCGCTGCCCTCCCTGTTCTTCCCCGACGTCCCGCTGGACCTGGGCACCCTGGAGATCATCGGCCCGTACGCCCTGACCATGGCGCTGGTGGGGCTGCTGGAGTCGCTGATGACGGCCAAGCTGGTCGACGACATCACCGACACCCGCTCGAACAAGACCCGCGAGTCCTGGGCCCAGGGCGTCGCCAACGTGGTCTCGGGCTTCTTCGGCGGCATGGGCGGCTGCGCGATGATCGGTCAGACCATGATCAACGTCAAGGCCTCCGGGGCCCGCACCCGGATCTCCACCTTCCTCGCGGGCGTGTTCCTGCTGATCCTGGTCGTCACCCTGGGCCAGGTGGTGGCGGTGATCCCGATGGCCGCGCTGGTGGCGATCATGATCTTCGTGTCCTGGGCGACCTTCGACTGGCACTCGGTCCGCCCGGCCACCCTCGCCCGGATGCCGGTCCCCGAGACCCTGGTGATGCTCTCGACCGTGGTCGTGACCGTGTGGACCCACAACCTCGCCCTCGGCGTGATCGTCGGGGTGCTCGTGGCCATGGTCGCCTTCGCCCGCCGGGTGGCCCACCTCGTCACCGTGGACCGGGAGCTCGAGCAGCGGGACGGCCGGGAGACGGCCGTCTACACCGTGCACGGAGAGCTGTTCTTCGCCTCCTCCAACGACCTCTACACGATGTTCGACTACGCCGGGGACCCCCGGCACGTGGTCATCGACCTCTCCGACTCCCACCTGTGGGACGCCTCCACCGTCGCGGCCCTGGACTCGGTCACCGACAAGTACGCCCACTACGGCAAGGACGTGGAGGTCGCCGGGCTCAACCAGGCGAGCCGCCGGATGCGCGTGCGCCTGGGCGGGATGCTCAGCGGGCACTGAACGGGACCGCGGGAGCGCCGCATTCGCGATCATAATCCTTTGTGTCTGCATGTGAACTGGGTCACAGAGGAGGCCTTGCCGATCCCTCGGGGATCGACCATCCTTGCTTCTCACGAGGGGATTCTGTGGTCGGGAAAGACCATCCCCCGGCTCCTGCGACGTCGACCGGTGGTGTGCCCGGATCCGGAAGTTCCGGACGCACCACGAGAAACCGGTCCGTGCGAGGGAGCAGCAGGGAGCGGGGCAGGCTGGGGGGCCGCCCCGCTCCCCCTGTTCTTCCCTCCGTCCGGGAGCACGTGGTCCTCCCGAGAGCGCACACGGCGCCGGGGGCCTCTCGCGGCGGACCGGGGTCGCTGCGGTGGCGGGCCCCGCCACGACGCCCCCGCACCGCCGGCACCCGGACCGACCCGGTCCGGGGAGAGCACGGCTGGTCCGGAAAACGCACGACCGCCGGGCACGGGGTGGCCGCTCCGGGAACCGGCCGCGACGATGGGGCGCGGCGGTGCCACCGCACCGCCGCCGAGACGGCCCGGACCGCTGCGCAGCGCGGCGCCCGGCCCGGGACGTCCCCGACGCGAGCACATCCCAGGGGGCCCCATGGACGACACCGCCGGAACCGTGCAGGCGCGCCTGGCCAGGCGTGCCGCCGAGCACGCCGGCGTGGCGACGGAGCAGCTGTGGTGGCAGTACTTCGAGCTCGGCGGCGAGGCCGGCACCCTGGAGGTCGAGGCGTACCTGCACGGGTGCCTGCAGCTGCCGTCCGGCCACCGGGACCTGATCACCTGCGCGGTCAACGAGCTGGCCGAGGGCACGAGCGCGCCCCGCGCCCCGTTCTCCTGGGAACTCGCGGGCTCGCGGGGCGACGCCGGACGGCCCGGCCGCGACCG
>JAPSHS010000009.1 GCA_031179495.1 Kocuria sp.
CAAGGAGGTCTACTGGGCGCGCTACGCCCTCGCCCCCGACGGCCCGCGGCGGGTCGGCGGGCCCGGGGTGGCCGCCGCGGAGCAGCTCCCGGAGCTGCCCGCCTACGGCCGCGGCGCCGGCCTCTACGCGGACCGGCTGGCCCGGCCCGTGCCCGGTTTCGCCGAGGCGCAGCCCACGGCGTCGTCGCTGGGGCTCGCGGCCCTGCGCCTGCGCGCCCGCGGCGAGGGGCCGGGGGCGGACACGACCCCCCTGTACCTGCGCGAGTCCGACGCGAAGGTCCCCGGCCCCCGGAAGAAGGCCCTCGCGTGAGCGCCCCGTCCGCGCCGGGGGCCACCTGGGCCCTGCGCCGGATGACGGCCCGGGACGTCCCCGTGGTGCACGCCCTCGAGCAGCAGCTCTTCCCGGGCGACGCCTGGCCGCTGGAGATGTTCCAGGCGGAGCTGGCCCAGCCCGTCTGCTGGTACTGGGTGGCCGAGCAGGACGAGCGGATCGTCGGCTACGCGGGGCTCATGTGCATCCGCCCGGTGGGCGACGTCCAGACCATCGCGGTGCTCCCCGAGCACGAGGGCCGCGGGATCGGTTCCGCGCTGCTGCGCACGCTGCACGGACGGGCGCGGGAGCTCGGCGCCACGGAGGTGCTGCTCGAGGTCCGCGCCGACAACCCGCGCGCCCAGCGGCTCTACCGCCGCTTCGGCTACGAGCACATCCACACCCGCCCCCGCTACTACCGGGACGGCACCGACGCGCTGATCATGCGCCTCGACCTCACCGCGCCGGAGCCCCCGGCCGCCCCGACCACCCCGACGGAGGAGAGCCGATGACCGACGGACCCCTGGTGCTGGGCATCGAGTCCTCCTGCGACGAGACGGGCGTCGGGATCGTGCGCGGGCGCACCCTGCTCGCCAACGTCGTGTCCTCCTCGATGGACGAGCACGCGCGCTTCGGCGGAGTGATCCCCGAGATCGCCTCCCGCGCCCACCTCGACGCGCTCGTGCCCACGCTGCGCGAGGCCCTGGACCGGGCGGGCGTGGGCCTCGACGAGCTCGACGCCCTGGCCGTGACCTCCGGTCCGGGCCTGGCCGGGGCGCTCATGGTGGGCGTCGCCGCCGCGAAGGCGCTCGCCGTGGCCACCGGCAAGCCCCTGTACGCCGTCAACCACCTCGTGGCCCACGTCGGCGTGGGCGTGCTCGAGGACTCGGGGATCGAGGGCTTCCGGGGCGCCTTCGACGACGGCCTGCCCCGCGACCTCGGCGCGCTGCTGGTCTCCGGCGGGCACACCGAGATCCTCGCCGTCGACGACCTCTCCCGGGACGTGCGGCTGCTCGGGGCCACGATCGACGACGCCGCCGGCGAGGCCTACGACAAGGTGGCCCGGGTGCTGGGCCTGGACTACCCGGGCGGTCCGGCCATCGACGCCGCCGCCCGGGCCGGCGACCCCACGGCCTTCCGCTTCCCCCGCGGCCTCACCGCCGGCAAGTACATGGGCTCCGCCGAGCGCCCCGGCCCGCACCGCTACGACTTCTCCTTCTCCGGGCTCAAGACCGCCGTGGCCCGCGTCGTCGAGGCCCACGAGGCCGAGCGGCGCGCGGTCCCGGTCGAGGACGTCGCGGCGTCCTTCCAGGAGGCCGTGGCCGACGTCGTCACCCGCAAGGCCGTCCTCGCCTGCACCGAGCAGGGGCTCGGCACGCTCCTGCTCGGCGGAGGGGTGGCCGCCAACTCCCGGCTGCGGGAGCTCACGGCCGAGCGCTGCGCCGCGCACGGGATCGAGCTGGTGGTCCCGAAGCTGTCCCTGTGCACCGACAACGGGGCGATGGTCGCAGCGCTCGCGGCCCGCGTCGTGGCCGAGGGCCGTGAGCCCTCGGGTCTGGGCTTCGCGGCCGACTCCTCCCTGCCCGTCACCACCGTCTCGGTCTGAGCCGCCCCGGCGGGCCTCAGGACACGGGCGTGACGAGGGTGCCGCCGGCCAGGTAGCTGCGCAGGTTGTCCAGGGTGAGCTCCGCCATCGCCCGCCGGGTCTCCACCGTGGCGCTGCCCACGTGCGGGAGCAGCACCACGTTCTCGAGCTCGCGCAGGGCGGCGGGCACGTGCGGCTCGGCGGCGTGGACGTCGAGCCCGGCCCCGCCCAGCCGCCCCTCCCGCAGCGCGGCGACGAGCGCGGTCTCGTCCACGACGGAGCCGCGGGCGACGTTGACGAGGTGGCCCTCCGGGCCGAGGGCGTCCAGGACCCCCGCGTCGACCGTCCCGGTGGAGTCCGGGCCGCCGGGGACGGCGACCACGAGGACGTCGACGGCCGCGGCGAGGTCGGCGGGGGAGCCGTGGTAGGCGTGCTCGACGCCGGGGACCGGCCGCCGGTTGTGGTAGTGGATCTCGCAGTCCAGCGCCGCCAGGCGGCGGGCGACGGCCCGGCCGATCCGGCCGAGGCCCAGGATGCCCACCCGCCGGCCCGAGGCGTGGGTGGTCAGCGGGTAGTCGCCGGACGTCTCCCACTGCCCGCGGCGGACGAAGCGGTCGGCCGCGGAGAACCGGCGCAGCACGTCCAGGTACAGGGCCAGCGCGGTGTCCGCCACGGCGTCGGTGAGCACGTCGGGGGTGTTGCTCATGCGGATCCCGCGCGCGGCGGCCTCGGCGGCGTCCGTCCCGTCGTAGCCGACGCCGAAGTGCACGACGGCCTCGAGCCGGGGCAGGCGGCCCATGAGGTCCCGGTCCACCCCCGTGCGCCCGGAGCACACCACCACGCGCACCTGCTCGGCGTGCCGGTCCAGGAACCCGTCCCGCGCGGCGGGGTCGGCGGGCAGGCGCAGGGCCGCGAACTCGGCGGCGAGGGTCTCCTCCACCAGGGGGTGCAGGGCACCGATCTGGAGCACGGGTCCCTGCGGCGGGGCGTCGCCCGGGCGGGCAGGGGCGGGGTCGGTCATGTCGGCAACCTCGGGGTCGGGCGTCCGCGCGTCCGGGGCGCGGACTCGGGCGGACGGGACGGTCAGTCGTTCTCGCGGGTGCGCCGGACGATGTCGAGCGCCACCGCGCGCAGGTCCCCGTCGTGGGCCCGGGCCACCGCGCGCTGGCGCTGGTAGCCGGCGCCCTCCTCCATGATCCGCTCCACGTCGGAGAGCTCCTGCGAGCAGCCCAGCCGCGCGGCGACGGGCTCCAGCCGGTCGAGCAGCTCGGCGAGGTCCTCGCACAGGGCGCGCTCGGTGTTCTGCGCCCCGGTGATGACCTCGGCGTCCAGGCCGTAGCGGGCGGCCCGCCACTTGTTCTCCTGGATGTGCCACGGCTTCAGGCGGGCGGGGGCCCGGCCGGCGTCGACGTCCTGGGAGATGGACTCCGCGAGGCACTGGGTGAGGGCGGTGAGCGCCCCGACCTCCCAGAGGGTCGAGAGCCCGTCGCAGAAACGGACCTCGTCGGTGCCCAGCCGCGGCACGGGGCGCACGTCCCAGCGCGCCTCGCTCAGCTCCTCGATGATCCCGGTGGAGACCATGTCCTCGATGCACTGCTCGTAGGCGTCCCAGGACGGGAAGTGGTAGGGCAGCCCGGCGGTGGAGAGCTGCTGGAAGATCATGGAGCGCTGGGACGCGTAGCCGGTGTCCTCGCCCGCCCAGAACGGGGAGTTCGAGGACAGGGCCAGCAGGTGGGGGTAGTAGGTCAGCAGCCCGTCGAGCACCGGCAGGGCCTTGGCCCGGGCGTCCAGGCCCACGTGCACGTGCACCCCGTAGATGACCATCTGGCGGCCCCAGTACTGGGTCCGGTCCACGAGCTTGTGGTAGCGCTGCTTGTCGGTGACCTGCTGGTCCTGCCAGCGCGCGAAGGGATGGGTGCCCGCGGCGAAGATCTCCAGGCCCTGCGGGTCGGTCACCGTGCGGATCTCGTCCATCATCTCGGCCAGCTGCTCGGTGGAGTGGGCGACGTCGCGGCACACCCCGGTGACCATCTCGACCGTGTTCAGCAGGAACTCCCCGGTCAGCTGCGGGTGGTCGCCGTCGGTGCCCCACTCGGGGCGGGAGTCCAGGACCGCCTCGAACGTCTCCCGGCCGCGCGGGACGAGATCGCCCGTGGTGGCGTCCACGAGGGCGATTTCCCACTCGACGCCCAGCGTCGACTGGGCGGAGCGGGCGAACGAGATCTCCACGCGGCAGGTCCTCCGTGCTCTGCGGGCGTGCTCGCCCGCGCGGGTGCGGGCCGGACGGGCCCGGTCGGCCGCGGACCGGATCGTCCGCGGAGACCTCAGTCTACGGTTTCGACGACGAGGACGACGCGCCTCTCGCCGGCCCCCGGTCCCGGCCCGCCGTCCGGGGCGGGCGCGGCGGTCCTGGTCAGCACGAGCGTGGCCCGGCCGGGGCCCCGGGGCGCGAGCTGGCGGCGCAGCTGCTCGGGGGTCACGTCGGTGCCGCGCTTCTTGATCTCGAGGGTGCCGACCTCGTGCTCCCGCACCCACCGCCTGAGCACCTTGACGGTGTGCGGCAGCACCTCCCGCACCCGGTAGGCGCGGGCCAGCGGCGTGCGGACGAGCTCGTCGGAGGACAGGTAGGCGATCCGGGGGTGGATCAGCCGCGCGTCCAACTGCCTGGCGAGGTCGGCGACGAGTCCCGCGCGGATCACCGCGCCGTCCGGCTCGTACAGGTAAGACCCCACGGGGCCCACGACCGCGTCCGCGTGGGCGGGGTCGAGGTCCTCCGCGCTGGTGAGCTCCGTGGAGCCGTGCTCGGAGAGCACGAGCGCCGCGCGCCGGACCCCGGGCCGGGCCACCGCGTTGAACCACAGCACGGCCTCCACCACGTCCCCGCGCTCGGAGACCCACTGCGCCTCGCAGCCGGCCGGGACGGCCTCGTGGGGGATGCCCGGGCCCAGCTTCACGCCGACGGGCAGGCCCCGGGCGGCGAGGGCCTCGACGAAGGACAGCGGCGGGGAGAACGCCTCGGGGTCGAAGATCCGCCGGGTCCCGGACGACGAGGTCGTGCGCCGGGCGGGGTCCAGCCACACCCCGTCCGGCGCTCCGCCGGGCAGGGCGGAGAGGTCCAGGGACGCGACGTCGGCGTGCAGGACCGTGGCCTCCGGGAAGGGGGCGAGGTTGAGGGTGGCCACCGCGGCCGTGGTCTCGTCGAGCTCCACGGCGGTGACCCGCCGGTCGAGGGAGGCCAGCGCGAGCGCGTCGGCGCCGATGCCGCAGCCCAGGTCGGCCACGTGGGCGAGGCCGGCGTCGGCGAAGCGCCGGGCGTGCAGGGCGGCCACGCGCAGCCGGGTGGCCTGCTCGAGCCCGGCCCGCGTGAAGAGCATGCGGGCGGCGAAGTCCCCGAACTTCTCCCGGGCGCGGGTGCGCAGCTTCGCCTGGCTCAGGGCGGCGGAGACGAGCTCGGGGGCGTGCCCCTCGGCCCGCAGCCGCGTGACGGTGCGCAGCGCCTCCGCCTCGTCGTAGGGGCCCAGGGAGTCGAGCAGGGCCATGCCCTCCCGGGTCAGCAGCGGGGCGATCTCGCGGGGGTCGCCGGGGGTCTCGGAGCTCATGGGTGCCGTTCGGGTCGGAGGTGCCGGAGGACGTGCCGGACGGAGGATCGGGCGGAGGATCAGGCGAAGTAGATGCCGATGCGGTGCCCGTCGACCTGCTCCACCCGGATGTCGATGCCGTAGATCTCCTGCAGCACGTCCGGTCGCATGATCTCATCAGGGGTGCCGTGGTGCAGGAGGGCCCCGTCCTTCATGGCCATGATCCGGTCGGAGTAGCAGGACGCGAAGTTGATGTCGTGGATGACGAGCACCACGGTCTTGCCGAAGTCGTGGGTCATCTGCCGCAGCAGCCGCATCATCTCCACGGCGTGCTTCATGTCGAGGTTGTTGAGGGGCTCGTCGAGCAGGACGTAGTCGGTGTCCTGGGCGATGACCATGGCGATGAACGCCCGCTGCCGCTGCCCACCGGAGAGCTCGTCCACGTAGCGGTCCGCGAGCTCCTCCAGCTGCAGGTAGCGCAGCGCCCGCTCCACGTGCTCCCGGTCCTCGGCGGTGTGCCGGCCCTTCGAGTGCGGGTGGCGGCCGAAGGCCACGAGGTCCCGCACGCTCAGCCGCACGCTCAGGGTGTTCTCCTGGCGCAGGATGGACAGCTTCCGGGCCAGCTGGTCCGAGGGGGTGGAGAGGATGTCGAGCTCGTCCACGAACACCGAGCCCCGGTCCATCGGCAGCAGCCGGGCGGCCATGGACAGCAGGGTGGACTTGCCCGCCCCGTTGGCGCCGATGATCGAGATCAGCCCGCCGGACTCGATGCTGCCCGAGACGTCGTCGACGACGGTCTGCGCCCCGTACCTCTTGGTCACGCCGGTCAGTTCGATCACGGTGCACTCCTGTTCACTTGATGGACCCCCGCAGCAGCATGACGAGGAACAGCAGCCCGCCCACGAACTCGATCACGATGCTCAGCGCGGTGTCGAAGGCGAAGACCTGCTCCAGGACCACCTGGCCGCCCACGAGGGCGATGATCCCCAGCAGCACCGCGACGGGCAGGACGTGACGGTGCCGGAACCGCCGGCACAGGGCGTAGGCGAGGTTCGCCACGATGAGCCCGAAGAAGGTGATGGGCCCGACCAGCGCGGTGCACACGCCCACGAGCACGGAGCACACCACGAGCACGGCGGTCACGACCCGGGTGTGGTCCACGCCGAGGCTGATCGCGGTGTCCCGGCCGAGGGCGAGGACGTCGAAGTGCCGGCGCAGCGCGACGGCCGCCAGCGTCGCCAGTCCGACGAGCACGAAGGACAGGCGCAGGAGGCCGGTGTCCACGTTCGTGAAGGACGCGAACATCGCGTCCTGCAGGACGACGAACTCGCTGGGCTCGAGCAGGCGCTGCAGCAGCGAGGAGACGCCGCGGAACACGGTGCCGAAGACGATGCCGACGAGCAGCACGAGGTGCAGCGACCTGCCCGAGCCCGTGAACAGCCAGCGGTAGATCACCCAGCTGAACGCGACCATGAGCCCCAGCTCGAGCCCGAACCTGGTCCCCGTGCCGAGGGCGACCACCCCCGTGGAGCCCAGGAGGAACACCAGCACCGTCTGGATGAGCACGTACAGGGAGTCGAAGCCCATGATCGACGGGGTGAGGATGCGGTTGCCGGTGATCGTCTGGAACAGCACGGTGGACACGCCCACGGCGTAGGCGACGAGCACCATGGTCAGCACCCGGTTGATCCGGCGCGGCAGGACGTAGCCGAGGTCGCCGCCGAGGTCGACGGTCAGGTAGAGGGCGACGGACGCGGCGGCGAGCACGGCGAGGACCCCGATCCAGGCGCCCGGTGCCAGGCGCGGGCGCGGACCGCCGCGACGGACCGTCACGGCGGCGGGCAGGGGGGAGGTCCTGGTGCTCACCGCTTCCGCCCCCGCAGCAGCAGGGCCAGGAACAGCACGCCGCCGACGACGGCGACGATCGTGCCGACCGGGATCTCGTAGGGGTAGCGGATCACCCGGGCCACGATGTCGCAGGCCAGCACGAAGCCCGCCCCGAGCACGGCGACCCAGGGGACCGTGCGCCGGACGTTGTCCCCGACGAGCATCGAGACGAGGTTGGGCACCACGAGGCCCAGGAAGGGGATCGACCCGACGGTCACGACGACCACGGCGGAGATCAGCGCGACCAGGGTCATGCCCAGCACCATGACGCGGCGGTGGTCGATGCCCAGGTTGGTGGTGAACTCCTGTCCCATGCCCGCCACCGTGAAGCGGTCGGCGGCCACGTAGCCGACGACCGTCAGGGCCAGGACGAGCCACAGCAGCTCGTAGCGGCCGCGCAGCACCCCGGAGAAGTCCCCGATCATCCAGGCGTTGAGGCTCTGCAGCAGGTCGAAGCGGTAGGCGAAGAAGGTGGTCACGGAGGCGATGACGTTGCCCAGCATGATCCCCACGAGCGGGACGAGCAGGGAGTTGCGCAGCGGGATGCGCTGCAGGACCAGCAGGAACAGGCCCGTGCCGGCGAGGGCGAACAGCGAGGCGACGCCCATCTTCGCCATCAGGGGCGCCGCGGGCAGCAGCAGGGTCACCACGAGCAGGCCCGCCTGCGCGGACTCGACCGTGCCCACGGTGGAGGGCTCCACGAACTTGTTGCGGGCCATCAGCTGCATGATCAGTCCCGCCACGGACAGGGCCAGACCGGCCAGGACGACCGAGGCCGTGCGCGGGAAGCGGGACACGGCGATGACCTCCACCGCGTCCCGGAAGCCGTCGAGGTCGCCGGTGGCCAGCTGGCGCCACAGGGACCACGGCGTGACGTCGAGGACGCCCACGAACGTGCTGGCCACCGCCAGCACGAGCACGACGGCGCTCGCCGCGACGAGCCGGCGGGCGTTGCGCAGGGCGGCGGCCCGCGGGTCCACCGACGACGAGCCCGCTGGTGCGGCGGCGCGGGGAACGGTCACGACGGTGCTCATCGTCGTCCGGTGGCTGTCATCGGGAACCTTCCGATCGGGGGCGGCGCGGGCCGGGAGGGGGGCCGGGGCGCCCGGCGCGGCGGTGGCGATCGCCGTGCCGGGCGCCCCGGGGTCCGCCCGTCCGTCAGCGGGTCAGGAGAGGGACTCCTGGACCTCGGTGATCATGGACGGGAAGTTGTTCAGGCCGAAGCCGACGACGTACCAGCTGGCGCTGTCGAGGTAGGTGATCCGGTCCTGCCGGGCGGCGCTGGTGCCGTTGACGAGGTCGTTGTCGAGGACCTGCTGCGCGGCCTCCCCGCCGGACTGCCCGATCGCGGTGTCGCGGTCGAGGACGTAGATGCGGTCCGGGTCCGCCGCGGCGATCGCCTCGAAGGAGACGGCCTCGCCGTGCCTGCCCTCGGCCTGGACGTCGGTCGCGGACTCGAGCCCCAGCAGGTCGAAGACGACGTTGCCGAAGCGCGAGGCCGGGCCGTAGGCGTTGATCTCCCCGGCGTTGGTCAGCAGGAACATGGCGGTGCCGGCGCCTGCGGCCCGCTCCTTGGTCTCGGCGATCTGCTCGTCGATCGCGGCCAGCTTCTCCTCGACCTCGGCCTCCTTGCCGAAGATCGCCCCCAGCGACTCGGACTGCTCGGTGAAGGAGGCGAGGGGGTCGGTCTCGTCGATCGACAGGTCGACGGTCGGGGCGATCTCGGAGAGCTCGTCGTAGAACTCGGCGGTGCGTCCGGAGATGATGATCAGGTCGGGGGCGGCCGCGGCGACGGCCTCGAGGTCCGGCTCCTTCATGGCACCGGCGTTGACGTACTCGTCCGACCGGTACTCGGCGAACTGCTCGGGCAGGCTGCCGCTCCGGGGCAGTCCCTGGACGTCCTCGCCGAGGGCGGCCATCGAGTCGAGGACGCCGAGGTCGAAGGTGATGACGTCCTCGGGGGAGACCGGGACCTCGGTGGTGCCCTGGGCGTGCTCCACGCTGACGGTCTCCGCCGAGGCCGAGCTCTGTGCCTCGTCGGCGCTCGCGGCCCCGGAGGTCGAGCAGCCGGCGAGGGCCAGGGCCGAGGCGGCGGCCAGCAGGGCGGTCGAGCGCTGTCGGAGGGTGCTGTTCATGGTCTTCCTTCGTGCAGGGCGCCGGCGTCCTCCGAGGTGGAGGGCTCCGGCGGGGTCCGGTGGGCACGACGTCCTGCCGCGGGCGGCGCGGACGTCGGGGGAGGGCACCGTTGCTCGGCCGAGGTAAGGGTTGCCTTACCGATCAACCTAGAGGGTGCCCACCGGGTGAGGCAAATCATTGGCGAACATCCCCATGACCTAATTCGGCCGAGGAGGACGAGGGCGCCCCGGCGCTGGCACTCGCCTTGACCGACTGCTAGGCGACTCCTATAGTCGGCCTTGGCACTCTCCGGGTGAGGGTGCTAAGGGCCTGGCGATCGATCGGCACCGCGACGACGGTTGGTGCGCCAACCGGCCCGAAGCACGACGGCGGGCTCCGCCCGCGGTCGCCCACCGCTTTCCACGCCTACAGATAAGGAGAGATCGTGTCGGTCTCCATCAAGCCTCTCGAGGATCGCATCGTCGTTCAGCCGCTCGCCGCTGAGCAGACCACCGCTTCCGGTCTCGTCATCCCGGACACCGCCAAGGAGAAGCCCCAGGAGGGCAAGGTCCTGGCCGTCGGTCCCGGTCGTGTCGACGACTCCGGCAACCGGATCCCGGTCGACGTCAAGGAGGGCGACGTCGTGATCTTCTCCAAGTACGGCGGCACCGAGGTCAAGTACAACGGCGAGGAGTACCTGGTGCTCCCGGCCCGCGACGTCCTCGCCGTCGTCGAGAAGTAGTCCTGGCGCAGACCGCGCAGTCCTGACGAAGGGTGCCTGCCGCACACGCCCCGCGGGGCCCGCGGCGGGCACCCTTCGTCGGTCCATTTTCCCGAACCCCGCTGGACCACCAGCCACGCAGAAGGAGCCATCGTTCATGGCCAAGCAGCTGGCATTCGACGATGCCGCACGCAAGTCCCTCGAGAACGGCGTCAACAAGCTCGCCGACACCGTCAAGGTCACCCTCGGCCCCCGCGGGCGCAACGTGGTGCTCGACAAGAAGTGGGGCGCCCCCACGATCACCAACGACGGCGTGACCATCGCCCGCGAGGTCGAGCTCGACGAGCCCTACGAGAACCTCGGCGCCCAGCTCGCCAAGGAGGTGGCGACGAAGACCAACGACGTCGCCGGCGACGGCACCACCACCGCCACCGTCCTGGCCCAGGCGCTCGTCAGGGAGGGCCTGCGCAACGTGGCCGCCGGCGCCGACCCGCTGAGCCTCAAGCGCGGCATCGAGAAGGCCGTCGAGGCCGTCTCCGAGCGGCTGCTGGAGAACGCCCGTCCCGTCGAGGGCGTCAACGTCGCCCACGTCGCGACGATCTCCGCGCAGGACCCCGCGATCGGTGAGCTCATCGCCCAGGCCTTCGAGACGGTCGGCAAGGACGGCGTCATCACCATCGAGGACGGCTCCAGCACCGAGGTGGAGCTCGAGGTCACCGAGGGCATGCAGTTCGACAAGGGCTACCTGTCCCCGTCCTTCGTGACCGACGCCGAGCGCCAGGAAGCGGTCATGGAGAACTCCCTGGTGCTGCTGTACCAGGGCAAGATCTCCTCCGTGCAGGAGCTCATGCCGGTGCTGGAGAAGGTGCTCCAGGCCAAGAAGCCGCTGACCATCATCGCGGAGGACGTCGAGGGCGAGGCCCTGTCCACCCTGGTGGTCAACAAGCTGCGCGGCACGCTCGACGTCGTGGCCCTGAAGGCCCCCGGCTTCGGCGACCGCCGCAAGGCGATCCTGCAGGACCTCGCGGTGCTCACCGGCGGCGAGTTCATCACCGCCGAGCTGGGCATCAGCCTCGACCAGGTGACCCTGGAGCAGCTGGGCACCGCCCGCCGCGTGACGGTCACCAAGAACACCACCACGGTGGTCGACGGCGGCGGGACCCCGGAGCAGATCCAGGAGCGGGTCGCCACGATCCGCGCCGAGGTCGAGCGCACCGACTCCGACTGGGACCGCGAGAAGCTGCAGGAGCGGCTCGCCCGCCTGTCCGGCGGCGTCTCCGTGATCAAGGTCGGCGCGGCCACCGAGGTGGAGGCCAAGGAGCGCAAGCACCGCATCGAGGACGCCGTCTCCTCGACCCGCGCCGCCCTCGAGCAGGGCATCGTCTCCGGCGGCGGCACCGCCCTGGTGCACGCCGGGAAGGTCCTGGAGGAGTCCGAGCTCGGGCTCACCGGTGACGCGGCGACCGCGCTCGGCATCGTCCGCCGTGCGCTGCGCCAGCCGCTGTTCTGGATCGCGCAGAACGCCGGCCAGGACGGGGCCGTGGTCGCGTCCCGCGTGGCCGACCTCGAGCCGGGCCACGGCTACGACGCCGCGGCCGACGACTACGTCGACATGGTCGCCGCCGGCATCATCGACCCGGTCAAGGTCACCCGCTCGGCGCTGCAGAACGCCGCGTCCATCGCGGCGCTCGTGCTGACCACCGAGACCCTCGTGGTGGACAAGCCCGCCGAGGACCAGGGGCACGGCCACCAGCACTGAGCCGCCCGCCCGCAAGGACCCGTCCCGCTTCCCGCGGGGCGGGTCCTTCGTCGTCGGCGATCCTCTCCGGCTCCCGCCCGGCCGGCTCCGGTAGAGTGCGGAGGTCCGACCGACCGCTGCCCGCGCCCCCCCGGTGGCACGGTGTTCCTAGGAGCCGCCCATGACCAGCCTTCGCGAGCAGGACGCCCCAGCGTCCGCCGAGGCGTCGACGGCCCGGCGGGTGGCCCGGTACTCCGGGTTCCGTCCGGAGGTGCAGGGCCTGCGCGCGGTGGCGGTGCTGCTCGTGGTCGTCTACCACGTCTTCCTCGGCCGGGTCTCCGGGGGAGTGGACGTCTTCCTGCTGATCTCGGCGTTCTTCCTGACCCTGTCCTTCGTGCGCAAGCTCGAGTCCGGCCGGCCCCTGGCGATCGGGCGCTACTGGCTGCACGTGTTCAAGCGGCTGCTGCCCCTGGCCGTGCTCACGATCCTCGCCACCCTGCTGCTGGTGGAGCTGCTCTACCCCGCCTACGACGTCGGCCGCTGGCGGAGCGAGGCGCTGGCCTCGGTGCTGTACGTGCAGAACTGGGCGCTGGCGCTCAACGCGGTGGACTACTACGCCGCCGACCACTCCACGGCCTCCCCGTTCCAGCACTTCTGGTCCCTGTCGGTCCAGGGACAGGTGTTCCTGCTGTGGCCGCTGGTCTTCGGCGCGGCGTGGTGGCTCCACCGGAAGGCGGGCTGGCGGCCGGTGCCGGTGCTGACGGCGCTGTTCGGCGCGGTGTTCGTGACCTCCCTCGCGTGGTCGGTGCACTCGACCGCCACGAACCAGGAGTTCGCCTACTTCGACACCCGCACCCGGCTGTGGGAGTTCGCCCTGGGCTCCCTGCTCGCGCTCGCCCTCCCGTACCTGGACCTGCCGCGGGCGGCGCGGGTGGTGCTGGGCTGGGCCGGGATGGCCAGCATGGTCTCGGTCGGGGTGCTCGTCGACGTCCAGGGGGCGTTCCCGGGCTGGATCGCGCTGTGGCCGCTGGCCTCCGCGGCGGCGATCATCGTGGCCGGGCGCTCCGGCTCACCGTTCGGGCTGGACCGGGTCCTCGCCTCCCGCCCCCTGGTGCGCCTGGGCGACTCGGCCTACGCCCTGTACCTGCTCCACTGGCCGCTGCTGATCACCTACCTGGTGCTGCGCGACCGGCCCGTGGCCGGGCCCCGCTCCGGGGTGGTCCTGGTGGTGCTCTCGGTGGTCCTGGCCGTGCTGGTCACCCGGCTCGTGGAGACCCCGCTGAAGGCGTGGACGTGGCCGGAGCGGAACAAGCGGAACCTGGCGGTCACGGTGGCCGCGAGCCTCGCCCTGGTCGTCGCGCCCGTGCTGTCGCTGCAGCACGCCGAGGACCGCCGGGCCACCGCGATCCTCGCCGCCGCCGACCGCAACAACCCCGGGGCCGCGGCCCTGCTGCCGGGATTCCGCGACGAGAGCGACCCCGACGCGCCGGCGATCCCGGTCGTCACCGGCGACCACTACCGGAAGCCCGTGCTCGGCGAGCCCTGCCCGGCCGGGCTGGGGATCTCCGAGCGCTACCAGCAGTGGTGCTTCGACACCGTCCCGCACCCCGATCCCGCCGCCACCCTCCTGGTGGTCGGCAACAGCCACGTGCACATGTGGATCCCGGCGATCGAGGAGCTGGCCGAGGCCTCCGACTGGCGGGTGGTGACCTACATCCGCGGCAACTGCATGTACTCCACCGTCGAAGAGCAGGTCGCCGACCACGAGCCGTGCGCCCGCTGGCTCGAGGGCGCCGACCCCGTGGTGGAGGCGGTGGACCCGGACCTGGTGCTCGTGCAGGGCACCCGCAGCACGGACGAGAACGAGGAGCAGTTCACCCCCGGCATGGAGCAGCGCATCCGGGGCCTGGCCGAGCGCGGCATCCAGGTCGTCGGGCTGCGCGACAACGCCCGGTTCGACTTCGTCCCCGCCCAGTGCGCGGTGGACCACGGGGCCGAGGCCCCCCAGTGCGCCGCCTCCCACACGATCCTGGACCCGGACAGCCCGCTGGCCCCGGTGGCGGACGAGCTGGCGCAGGTGTCGATGGTGGACATGGGCGACCTGATCTGCCCGGACGGCACCTGCGTCCCGGTCGTCGGCAACGTGTACACCTACTGGGACAACAACCACCTCACCGTCGAGTACGTGCGGACACTGGCCCCGATGTTCGTCGAACGGGTGCGGGCGGCCCTGGCCGCCGACGGCGTCCAGCCGGCCGCCGCTCCGTGAGACCCGGCACACCTCCTCCCGGCCGGGTCCGGGCCGGCCGGAGGCCCGTAGAATGGTCGGGACTCCCTCGAAGCTGAAAGGCCCCACCGTGTCGGATACCGCCGTCCCCACCGCTCTCTCCGAGGACCCGTTCGGGTTGACCGGACTGACCTACGACGACGTCCTGCTGCTGCCCGGCAACACGGACGTCATCCCCTCCGAGGCCTCGACGCGCACGCGCCTGTCCCGGCGCATCACCCTGCAGGTGCCGCTGCTGTCCGCGGCCATGGACACCGTCACCGAGTCCCCGATGGCGATCGCGATGGCCCGCCAGGGCGGGCTCGGCGTGATCCACCGCAACCTCTCGATCGAGGACCAGGCGGAGCACGTGGACCGGGTCAAGCGCAGCGAGTCCGGCATGATCACCGACCCGGTGACCATCTCCCCGGACGCGACCCTCGAGGAGCTGGACCGGCTCTGCGGCTACTACCGGGTCTCCGGGCTGCCGGTCGTGGACGCGGAGCAGAAGCTGCTGGGCATCATCACGAACCGCGACACCCGCTACCTGCCGGAGAGCGAGTTCCCCAGGCGCCGGGTGCACGAGATCATGACGCCCATGCCGCTGGTCACCGGCAAGGTCGGGATGGCCAAGGACGACGCCCACGCGCTGCTGGCGTCGAACAAGATCGAGAAGCTGCCCCTCGTCGACGACGCCGGCCGGCTCACCGGGCTGATCACGATCAAGGACTTCACGAAGGCCGAGCAGTACCCGCACGCCACGAAGGACGACGAGGGCCGGCTGCGCGTCGGCGCCGCGGTCGGGTTCTTCGGCGACGGCTTCGAGCGCGCCATGACCCTCGTGGAGGCCGGCGTGGACGCGCTGTTCATCGACACCGCCAACGGGCACTCCCAGGGCGTGCTGGACATGATCGCCCGCCTCAAGGCCGAGACCGCCGCCGCGCACGTCGACGTCATCGGCGGCCAGGCCGCCACCCGCGCGGGCGCGCAGGCCATCGTCGACGCGGGCGCGGACGCCGTCAAGGTCGGAGTGGGCCCGGGCTCCATCTGCACCACCCGCATCATCGCCGGCGTGGGCGTCCCGCAGATCACCGCGGTCAACGAGGCGGCCAAGGCCGCCATTCCCGCCGGGGTCCCCGTCATCGCCGACGGCGGGCTGCAGCACTCCGGCGAGATCGGCAAGGCCCTCGTGGCCGGCGCGGACTCCGTGATGCTCGGTTCGCTGCTCGCCGGCTGCGACGAGTCGCCGGGGGAGCTCGTGTTCGTCAACGGCAAGCAGTTCAAGACCTACCGCGGCATGGGCTCGCTGGGGGCCATGCAGTCGCGCGGCAAGAACACCTCCTTCTCCAAGGACCGCTACTTCCAGGCGGACGTCGCCAGCGACGAGAAGCTCATCCCCGAGGGCATCGAGGGCCAGGTGCCCTACCGCGGCCCGCTCTCGGCCATGGTGCACCAGCTCGACGGCGGTCTGCGCCAGACCATGTTCTACGTGGGCGCCCACGACGTCGCGGAGCTGAAGACGAAGGGCCGCTTCGTGCGGATCACCTCGGCCGGGCTCAAGGAGTCCCACGCCCACGACATCACGATGACCGTCGAGGCGCCCAACTACCAGCGCTGAGCGGCGACCTGGAGCATCCCCCGGAAAGGACACCATGAGCTACGACATCGAGATCGGCCGGTCCAAACGCGCCCGCCGCACCTTCTCCCTGGACGAGATCGCCCTCGTCCCCTCCCGCCGCACCCGGGACCCCCACGACGTCTCCACGGACTGGCAGATCGACGCCTACCGGTTCTCCATCCCGTTCCTGGGCGCCCCGATGGACTCGGCCACGTCCCCGGAGACGGCCATCGCCCTCGGCCGCGCCGGGGGGCTGGGAGTGCTGGACCTCGAAGGGCTCTGGACCCGCTACGAGGACCCGCAGCCCGTGCTCGACGAGATCGCGGACCTCTCCGGGGAGGACGCCCCGTCCGCCACCCGCCGGATGCAGGAGCTCTACGAGGCCCCGGTCCAGGCGGAGCTGATCACCGCCCGGCTCGCCCGGATCCGCGAGGCCGGCGTGATCGTCGCCGGCTCCCTCACCCCGCAGCGCACCGTGGAGCACTACCGGACCGTCCTGGACGCCGGCGTGGACGTCTTCGTCATCCGCGGGACCACGGTCTCCGCGGAGCACGTCTCCCGCAACCAGGAGCCCCTGGACCTGAAGAAGTTCATCTACGACCTCGACGTCCCGGTCATCGTGGGCGGCGCGGCGGGCTACACCCCGGCGCTGCACCTCATGCGCACGGGCGCGGCCGGGGTGCTCGTGGGCTTCGGCGGCGGCGCGTCCATGCGGATCCAGAACACCCTGGGCATCCACGCGGCCATGGCCACGGCCATCTCCGACGTCGCCGCCGCCCGCCGGGACTACCTCGACGAGTCCGGCGGACGCTACGTCCACGTCATCGCCGACGGCGGCGTGGGGGTCTCCGGGGACATCGTCAAGGCCCTCGCGATGGGCGCCGACGCCGTGATGCTGGGCACCGCGCTGGCCCGCACCGCCGAGGCGCCCGGGCAGGGCTGGCACTGGGGCGCGGAGGCGCACCACGGGGAGCTCCCGCGCGGGCTGCGCACCCGGGTGGGCACGGTCGGCCCGCTGCAGGAGGTCCTCTTCGGCCCGTCCCGCCACGTGGACGGCACCTCCAACCTCGTGGGCGCCCTGCGCCGCTCGATGTCCACCACCGGGTACCTGAACCTCAAGGAGTTCCAGCGCGCCGAGGTGGTCGTCCGCGGCTGAGCCCGGCTGCGCCCGCGGTCGCCGGGGACCGCGGGCGGGGATTGGCGAACGTCCAGGAAGGCGCACTAGCCTTGACGGGTGCTCAAGACCGCCCTGCGCCCCCGTTCGATCCTCGCGCTGATCGTGAGCCTCGGGCTGGCCGTGGGCTTCGTGCTGCTGAGCCAGTGGCAGCTGGAGTCGAGCGAGCAGGCCCGCACGGTGGTCGACCCCGCCAAGGACGTGGCCGCCCCGCTCGCCGAGGTCGCCCGGGCCGGCACCCCGGTCACCGGGGCGCAGGCCGACCAGCTGGTCACCGTCACCGGCGAGTACCGGGAGGGCTCCACGGTCCTGGTCCCCGGACGGCTGCAGGACGGGACCGAGGGGTACTGGGCCGTCTCGGCGCTGACCGTGCCGGACAGCGCCGACCGGTGGCCGGACGCCGGCGGCGACCTCACCGTGGCCGTGGCCCGGGGCTGGACCGCCGACCCCGCGTCCGTGCCGGAGGAGCCCGAGGGCCGGATCGGCGTCGTCGGCCGGTACCTGCCCGCCGAGGGCCCGGTGCCCGGCCAGGAGCTGCCCGACGGGCAGGCGGGCACGGTCTCCCCGGCCCAGCTCACCAACCTCTGGGACGTCCCCCTCTACTCCGGGTTCGTGGCCGCCTTCGCCGAGAACCCGGCCTCCGCGCCGTTCCAGCTCCGCGACGACGGGACGCTCGCCCGGGACCCCGCGCTGATGAGCCCCCGGCTGTCCGAGCTCGAGATCGACCAGCAGCCCACGGACGAGTCCGTGGACCTGCTCAACCTCTTCTACGCGGTCGAGTGGGTGGTCTTCGCCGGGTTCGCCCTCTACATCTGGTGGCGGTTCGTGCGCGACGAGTGGCTGCGCGAGCAGCGCCCGGAGGAGTACTTCTACTTCGAGGGCGAGTACTACTTCGACGACGCGAGCGGGCGCTACTACTACCTCGATCCCGAGGCGGGGGAGTACTACTGGTTCGACGACCAGCCCGGCGCCAGCACCCACGACAGGACCCAGGACAGGACCGGAGCCCACCATGACTGAACCCACCCAGCCGACCCCCTCGCCGAAGGAGCGCACCGACGGGGTGCGGGTCTCCCTCCCGCAGGACGCCCGGCCCTCGGCCGCGGCGGGCCCCGGCCGGGTCCCGCGCCGGGACGCCCTGCAGCCGCGCCGCCGCTTCGGCGGCACCGAGGCGCAGATCCGGGGCGCGCTGAACTTCTACATGGTCTGCGCCTGGATCTCCGGCACGTTCCTGCTGCTGCTCGTGGCCGAGATGATCACTCGCTACGGGTTCGGCTACGACCTGATCGCCGGGGGCACGGACCAGCTCACGGGCCGGACGGTGCCCCTGGGCTGGCAGGACCTGGAGCTGGAGAACCTCGCCGGCGGGGTCAACATCTCCACGTGGATCCTCATCGTCCACGGCTGGTTCTACGTGGTCTACCTCATCTCCTGCTTCCGCGTCTGGACGCTGATGCGCTGGCCGTTCCCGCAGCTCGTGGTCATGGCCCTCGGCGGCGTGGTGCCGTTCCTGTCCTTCGTGGTGGAGCGCAAGATCCACGCCTCGACCACCGCCGAGCTGCGGGCCAACCCGAAGGCCGCGAAGCGGTACTGAGCCCTCCCCGCGCCTGGCCTAGGATGGAGGGCGTGACCGAAACACCTGAGACCCGTACCGAGCTGGAGCAGCGCCCGGTCCTGGTGGTCGACTACGGCGCGCAGTACGCGCAGCTGATCGCCCGCCGGGTCCGCGAGGCCAACGTCTATTCCGAGATCGTCCCGCACACCTGGTCCACCGAGCAGATCCTCGCCAAGCAGCCCGCGGCGATCATCCTCTCGGGCGGCCCCTCCTCCGTCTACGCCGAGGACGCGCCGCAGCAGGACCCCGCCCTCTTCGAGGCCGGGGTGCCCGTCTTCGGCATCTGCTACGGCTTCCAGGCCATGGCCCAGGCCCTCGGGGGCACGGTCGCCCACACCGGCGCCCGCGAGTACGGCGCCACCACCGCGACGGCCGTGGGCGGGCCGGGTGCCTCCATCCTGGAGGGCTCGCCCGGCACCCAGACCGTGTGGATGAGCCACGGCGACTCCGTCGTGGAGGCGCCCGCCGGCTTCGAGGTCCTCGCCTCGACGGAGACCACCCCGGTCGCCGCGTTCGCCGACGACGCCCGCCGCCTCTACGGCGTGCAGTGGCACCCGGAGGTCAAGCACTCCGTGCACGGGCAGAAGGTGCTCGAGCACTTCCTGTTCGACGGCGCGCAGGTCGAGCCGAGCTGGTCGACCGGCAACATCATCGAGGAGCACGTCCAGCGGATCCGCGAGCAGGTGGGCTCCGCCTCCGTGATCTGCGGGCTCTCCGGCGGCGTGGACTCCGCCGTGGCCGCCGCCCTGGTCCAGCGCGCCGTGGGCGATCAGCTCACCTGCGTGTTCGTGGACCACGGCCTGCTCCGCGAGGGCGAGGCCGAGCAGGTCGAGCAGGACTTCGTCGCCGCCACCGGCGTCAACCTGTACGTGGCCGAGGAGAAGGAGCGCTTCCTCGGCGCCCTCGCCGGCGTCACCGACCCGGAGCAGAAGCGCAAGATCATCGGCCGGGAGTTCATCCGCTCCTTCGAGGCCGCCGCGGAGGCCGTCGCGAGGGCCGCCGCCCGGGAGGGGGAGCCCGTGCGCTTCCTCGTCCAGGGCACCCTCTACCCCGACGTCGTCGAGTCCGGCGGCGGGGAGGGCGCCGCGAACATCAAGAGCCACCACAACGTGGGCGGGCTTCCCGAGGACCTGCAGTTCGAGCTCGTCGAGCCCCTGCGCACCCTGTTCAAGGACGAGGTCCGGGCCGTGGGCCGGGAGCTCGGCCTGCCCCACGAGATCGTGGGCCGCCAGCCGTTCCCGGGCCCCGGCCTGGGCATCCGGATTATCGGGGAGGTCACCGAGTCCAACCTCGCGGTCCTGCGCCGCGCGGACGCGATCGCCCGTGAGGAGCTGACCCGCGCCGGGCTCGACGACGAGGTCTGGCAGATGCCGGTCGTGCTCCTGGCGGACGTGCGCTCCGTCGGCGTGCAGGGCGACGGCCGCACGTACGGCCACCCCGTGGTGCTGCGCCCGGTCTCCAGCGAGGACGCGATGACCGCCGACTGGTCGCGCCTGCCCTACGACCTCCTGGCCCGCATCTCCAACCGCATCACCAACGAGGTCGAGGAGGTCAACCGGGTCGTGCTGGACGTCACGTCCAAGCCCCCGGGGACCATCGAGTGGGAGTAGGCCGGTAGGGCCTGCCCCGCGCGGGCGAGACACGAGCAGCCGGGGTCGGGCGGTCCGCACGGACCGCTCGACCCGTGCGTGCCCGGCACCCCCCGCCGAGGCACAGGAGGAGAACCATGTCGATCGGATCCGACCGCACCCCCCGGACGTCGGACACCCCCCGGGCGCAGCCCGAGCGCGTCTCGCTGCAGCCCTGGACCCGCCAGATGGACGCCTACACCGGGCCGGACACGCTGCTGGACTTCAACCAGGTCGACAACGTGTGCATCGACCTCACCGAGGCGAACTCCTCCGGCCAGGCCCAGCTGCTCATGGGCCGGCCCACCCGCCTGTCGACGATCGTGCACGACCCCCAGGCCTACGGGCTGGCCGCGCGGGCGGCGCGGGCCCTGCGCACCAAGACCCACGAGCTGTCGGTCAACCACGGTCTCGACGCGGCCTACCTCGCGGCCGGCACGGCCTCCTGGCTGGCCCGGCCCCGGGGGGCCGACCCGACCGGCTCGGGCCAGCGGCGCTGGATCGCCCCGGTGCTGCTCGCCCCGCTGACGCTCAAGCCGCGCCCGGATCTCGACGACTTCGAGCTCCAGCTCGTGGGACCCGCCCGGCTCAACCCCGCGATGGTCCGCAGGCTGGCCGCCGACCACGGGGTGGACCTCACCTCGGGGGAGCTCGCCCGGCTCGCCTACGGCACCCGCCGGCTGGACCCCGCCCCGGCCCTGGAGACCCTGCGCAGCGTGGCCGGGGCGGTCCCCGGCATGCACGTCGAGCACAAGCTGCTCGTGTCCACCTTCGCGGACCTGCACGACCGTCCCGCGGACCTGTCGGTCGTGGCGCGCACCGCGGTGGTGCGTGACCTCGCCCGGCTCAAGGCCGCCGCGGTGGGCCGGATCCCCCAGGTCGAGGAGATCTCCCACGACGCGCCCCCGCTGGACGAGCGCGACCCCGCCGACGAGCTCCTCCTGCTCGACGCCGACGGCCCCCAGCAGGAGGTCCTGGACCTCGCGGCGCATGGGCACTCCTTCGTGGTCACCGCCGCGCCCGGCACCGGGCAGCTCGACACCGCGGTGAACACGGTGGGCACCCTCGTGGCCGCCGGCCGCACCGTCCTGGTGCTGGGGGAGCGGCGCACCACGCTCGCCGCGTTCGGCCGGCGCATGGACGGGCTGGGGCTGGGCACCGCGGTGCTCCCGCTCTCGTCCCAGCTCAGCGACGCGGACGTCGCCCAGCAGCTCATCCGCGCGGTCGCCCGCAACGAGCGGACCGAGCGCCCGGACCTCGCCGAGCTGCACGGGACGCTGCGCGCCTGCCGGGACCAGCTCGCCGAGCACGTGCGCTCCCTGCACACCGTGCGCCCCCGCTGGTCCGTCTCCCCCTACCGGGCCGTGCAGGCCCTCGCGGAGCTGACCTCCCGCCGCCCGGCCCCGGCCACGCCCGTGCGCTTCCCCCGCTCCGTCCTCGACGCCGTCGCGGACCGGGACGCCGTCGTGGCCCGGCTCGAGCGGGCCGCCGAGCTCGGGGCCTTCGACGCCGGGGTCCTGGCAGGGCCCTGGAGCGGAGCGCGGCTGGTCAACGAGGACGAGTCCCGCCAGGCCCACCGTCTCGCGCAGTCCCTCCTGCTCGAGCTGACCACCCTGGAGACCGGGATGCGCCACGTCCTGGCCGCCAGCGGGCTGCGCGGCGGCACCACCGTCCCGGAGTGGGGACGGCAGCTGCGCCTGCTGCAGGAGGTCCAGGACTCCCTCACCCGGTTCACCCCGGACATCTACGACCGGCCCGTGACGGACCTGGTCGCCGCGACCGCGGGCACCGCGTGGCGGCGCGAGCACGGGATCGAGATGACCGGCCTGCAGCGCTCGCGGCTGCGCAAGGCGGCGAAGGAGTACATCCGGCACGGGGTGCACCTGTCCGACCTGCACAGCGCCCTGGTGCGGGTGCAGTCGGAGCGGGAGCGGTGGCGGGAGTGGGCCACGTCGTCGGTGTCCCCCACGGTCTCGGAGCGGGTCGAGGAGCTCGCGGCCGTCCACGCGCGCTTCGTGGAGGACCTCGAGGGCCTGTCGATCGCGCTCGAGGGCTCCCCGGCCGGCGCGGACCTGCTCGGCCGGCCGGTCGAGCACCTGCGCGAGGTCCTCGACCGGCTCATCAACGACGAGGAGAACCTCGAGATGCTGCCCGAGCGCACCGTCCTGCTGGACGAGCTGCGCGGCCAGGGCCTCGGCGAGCTCGTGGACGACCTCGTGCGGCGCACCGTGGCCCGCGAGCAGGTGCCCGGCGAGTTCGACCTGGCCTGGTGGCAGTCCACGCTCGAGGCCATGATCACCGGGGACGACTTCCTGGCGATGCCCGAGGGGCACACCCTGCGCAAGGCGGAGTCCACGTTCCGGCGCGCCGACGCGGCGCACGTCGCCTCCGGCGCCGACCGGCTGCTGTGGGAGCTCGCCGACCGCTGGCAGCGCACCGTGCGCCGGTCCCCGCGCGCCGGGGCCGCCCTGCGCCGGATGCTGCGCGCCGGCGCCGCCCCGCTCGAGGAGGTCAGTGCCGCCGCCGGCGAGCTGATCGGCTCGCTGGTGCCCGTGTGGACGGCCAGCCCGCTCGTGCTCTCGGCGGCGCTGCCCGAGGAGCACGACTTCGACGCCGTGGTGGTGCTCGACGCCGAGAGCTCCCCGCTCGCGGCGGTGCTGCCGGCGCTGACCCGGTGCCGCCAGGTGATCGCGTTCGGCGACCCGCACCTGGGCCGCCCCCAGCCCTTCACCGTGGCGCCCACCGCGGCGCCCGCCCCGGGGGCGCAACCGGTGGTCGAGGTGGACAGCGCCTTCGACGCCCTCTCCCGCGTGGTGCCGGAGCGGACGCTGCGGACGGTCTACCGGTCGATGGACGAGCAGGTCTTCCGCTACCTGAACGAGCAGTTCTACGGCGGGCGGCTCCGGCGCCTGCCCCACGGCGAGTCCGTCACCGGAGCCACCCCGGTGCTCTCCGTCGAGTACGTCCCCGACGGCGTGGGAGCCCTCACCGCAGGGATCGAGGGCATCCAGGCCCCCGCCGCCGAGGTCCGCCGCGTCGTGGAGCTCGTGTTCGAGCACGCGGCGCGCCACCCGCGCCGCTCCCTGGCCGTGGTCACGGCCAGCCCGGTCCACGCCACCCGGATCGCCGAGGCCGTCCGGCGGCGGATGCGGGAGGAGCCTGCCGGCGCGGCGTTCTTCGCCCCCGGACCGGAGTCCTTCCGGGTCGTGGACCTGCACCGGGCCGCAGGCATCGTGCGGGACACCGTGATCTTCTCCCTGGGCTTCGGCAAGACGGCCAACGGCCGCACCGTGCCGTACCTGGGGGCACTGTCCGAGCGGCACGGGCGGCAGTCCTTCGCGCTGGCCATGACCCGGGCCCGGCACACCACCCGGATCGTGACCTCCTTGCACCCGGACGAGGTGGAGGGCAAGGGTCTCCAGCACGGCGCCCGGGACTTCGCCCGCGTGCTCGCCGTGCACCTCGGCGCCGGCGCTCCGCCCGAGACCGGCGCCTGCGACGCCCACGAGGACGCCCTGGTCGTGGACCTCGCCCGGCGGCTCACGGACCGCGGGGCCTCGGTGCGGCTCGACTACGCCGGAGTGGTCGACCTGGTGGCCTGGGCCGACACGGAGTCGATGTCGGCCGGCGCCGTGCTCGACGGCCGGCTCCGCGCCGAGAGCGGGCCGCTGCGCATCCCGGTGGCCGGCCAGTCCGACGGCTCGGCCGAGGCCGCGGCCCTGTCCGTGCGGGAGCGCTCGCGGCTGCGCCCGCAGCAGCTCGAGCGCACCGGCTGGAACTACCTCACGCTGTGGACGATCGAGGTCTTCACCGACCCGGACACGGTCGCCGAGCTGATCCGGCGCTACCTCGGCCTGCCCACCGCTCCGGAGCGGGGCTCCCGTGCCGGGTGAGCCGGAGGACCGGACGCCGCCGGAGCCTCCCGAGGACCGGCGCGCCCGGCGGAGAGGGCCCCGGCGGGCCACCGGCGGCACGTTCACCGGGGCGGAACCGCGCCTGTCCGGACTCGGCGGGCCCGCGCCCGGGACGGAGGGCCAGGACGGCTCCGCGGAGCGCGCGCACGAGGAGTGGCTCAGGGCCCAGCGGCCCCCGCACTGGGGCTGACGGGCGCGGGAACGAGCACCACGGTGCTGGGCCCGGCCCCGGCCAGCCGCGGCGCGTCCGCGTGCCGGGCCCCGACCACCAGGAGCCCCTCGTCCGCGGCGCCGGGCGACGCGGCGAGCAGACCGCCGTCCGCCCCGGGGCCGGGGGAGGAGACCCACAGCACGGGCAGGGCACGACCCAGGACGTCCCGCTCGTCCGAGGGGGCTCCGTCGGAGAGGCCCACGACGTCCACGTGGTCCCCCGCGCGCACGTGCCGCAGCGCACCGGGGTCGTCGATGCGCAGGGTGACCGCGGTCGTCCCCTCGGGCCGGCCGGTGAGCAGGCCCGGTCCGACGACGGCTGACTCGGTCAGCGGGTGCCCGGCGCCCGCGGCGCCCGCGAGGGTGCGCCCGGCCAGTGCGGCAGGCTCGGCGACGGCGCCCTCGGGGGCCAGTCCGTGCGGATAGGCCGCGACCGTCAGCTGCTCGAGGCCCAGCACCGTGCCTGCGGGCAGGGCCTCGGCGGCGGTCACCACCGGCACGGTGCCGGCCCGCTGCGGGCCGAGCTGCAGGACCGCCAGGCCCAGGGCGAGGCTGAGGAGGACGGCGGCGGCGGCGCGGCGCCGCCGGGACAGCGCCGAGCGCAGGTGCAGGGACAGCGGGTAGCGGCGCCGGACGGGCCGCGGTCGTGGACTCATGGCCGGCACGCTACGGCCCGGGCGGCCGGCGCGGCGGCCGCCCGGGGGCGAGCGGGGAGCCCGGGGGCCTCCGAGGACGCGGTGGAGTGCGGACGCCGGGGCCGCGCGGCGGTTCAGGCGTCCGCGGCGCCGGTCCCGGAGGAGGACGAAGGGCCGGACGAGGCCCCGGCGGTCGCCGGAGCGGCGCCGGCCGTGGCGGGAGCAGCGGCCGGGGTGGTCCCGGACGAGGTGTCCGAGCTGGTGCTGTCGGAGCGGGAGTCGTTGCGGTAGAAGCCGGAGCCCTTGAACACCACGCCCACCGTGTTGAACTTCTTGCGCAGGTCCCCGCCGCACTCCGGGCACACGGTCAGGGCGTTCTCGCTGAACGACTGGCGGATGTCGAACGCGTGGCCGCAGTCCTTGCAGGCGTAGGCGTAGACGGGCATGGGTCCTCCTGGAAACGGTCGACGGGTGCACTCTCTGGCACTCGAAGGTGTCGAGTGCTGATTCTACCGCGTGGCGGCGGCCGCGCCGGTGCGGGTGCCGAGGCTCACGGGCCCGTCCTCGGTGAGGGCCAGCGCCACAGGGGCGTCGAGCTCGTCGACGGGGACGGCCCCGGCGGGGAGGATCTCGTCGGCGAACACGCAGACCGCCGTGCGCAGCTCCGGGTGGGCCGTGCGGGGCAGGCCTGCCAGGAACCGGTCGTAGAATCCGCCGCCGAAGCCCAGCCGCCCGCCGTCGAGCGAGACCGCGAGCGCGGGCACCAGCAGCACGCCCACGGACCGCATCACCTCGGCCCCGTGTCGGGCGCCCACGGGTTCGCGCAGACCACCGAGGCCTCCGGTGCGCACGGGGGTGTCCGGGGTCCAGCGGGCCCACGAGAGCCGGCGGCCGGGTTCGCACACGGGCACCCAGATCCGGTGCCCGCGCCGGTGGGCCGTGACCAGGGCCGGCTCCAGGGGCGGCTCGGTGGGCATCGGCAGGTACGCAGCGACGTCGAGGTGGGCGCGGCCGGCCAGCAGCTCCGCGAGGTGCCGGTCGAGGCCGACGGCGGCGTGCTCCCGCGCGGCGCGCGCCCGCCGGGTGCGCGCCGCGCGCAGTTCGCGGCGCAGGCGGGTCTTCGCCTCCGCGGTGGTCCCCGGGTCGGTCATCGTCGTGTCCGCTCCTGTCCGACGCTCGGCCCGGGGCGGCGCCCCGGATGGACCGGCCCGCCCGGGGCCGGTGGTGCGAGGTTAGCCGTGGGCGGCGTGGGGATCAACCGGCCCGGACGATCGATCCGTTAGCCTGTGCCCATGAGTGGAAACAGCAACCCCCGCACGGTCCGGAAGGCCGTCATTCCCGCCGCCGGGCTCGGCACCCGGTTCCTGCCCGCGACGAAGGCCATGCCCAAGGAGATGTTGCCGGTCGTGGACCGACCGGCCATCCAGTACGTGGTGCAGGAGGCGGTGGACGCCGGCCTGCAGGACGTGCTGATGATCACCGGCCGCTCCAAGCGCGCCCTGGAGGACCACTTCGACCGCGTGCCGGCCCTGGAGCACCAGCTGGAGGAGTCGGGCAAGACCGCGCTGCTGCGCGAGGTCGAGCACGCCTCGGAGCTGGGCGAGATCCACTACCTGCGCCAGGCCGACCCCAAGGGCCTGGGGCACGCGGTGCTGCGGGCCAAGATCCACGTGGGCGAGGAGCCGTTCGCGGTGCTGCTGGGCGATGACCTCATCGACTCCCGCGACGACCTGCTCACCCAGATGATCGCCGTCCAGGAGCGCACCGGCGGCTCCGTGGTGGCGCTCATGGAGGTGGAGCCCGAGCAGATCAGCTCCTACGGCTGCGCCGACGTCACCGTCGTGGAGGGCGAGGAGTTCGTGCGGGTCAACGGGATGGTGGAGAAGCCGGCGCCCGAGGACGCCCCGTCCAACCTGGCGGTCATCGGCCGCTACGTGCTGCACTCGGACGTGTTCGAGGTCCTGGAGAACACCGCGCCGGGTCGTGGCAACGAGATCCAGCTCACCGACGCGCTGCAGACCCTCGCCGGGCGCGACGGCGAGGGCGGTGGGGTGTACGGGGTGATCTTCAAGGGCCGCCGCTACGACACCGGTGACAAGCTCAGCTACCTCAAGGCCAACATCATCCTGGCCTCGGAGCGGGAGGACCTCGGTCCGGAGCTGCGGGAGTGGCTCAAGGACTACACCCGGTCCCTGCCGGTCGGCTGAGAGGCCGCCCCCAGTGCCCGGGCAGTTCCGCTGGCCCGTGACCGTCTCCTGGAGCGAGCTGCGGCTGCGCCCCCTCGTGCGGACGGACCGCCGGGACTGGGACCTCGTGCGCGCCCGCAACCGGGAGTGGCTGGACCCCTGGGAGGCGACGAACCCCGCCCCCGGCGGGGCGGCGCCCACCTTCGGGCAGTTCGTGCGCGCCCTCGACCAGCAGGCGCGGCAGGGCACGGCGCTGCCGTTCGTGATCACGGAACGGGTCCCGGGGACGGAGCGGTTCGGCCTCATCGGCCAGCTGACCGTCTCCGGGATCTCGTGGGGGTCGTCCCTGTCGGCGAGCCTGGGCTACTGGGTGGACCGGGAGCAGGCGGGGCGCGGTGTGGCGCCCATGGCGGTGGCCATGGCCACCGACTACTGCTTCGAGGGACTCGGTCTGCACCGGATGGAGATCAACATCCGGCCGGAGAACACCAAGTCCCTGCGGGTGGTCGAGAAGCTCGGGTTCCGGGACGAGGGCCTGCGCAAGGACTTCCTGCACATCGACGGTCGCTGGACGGACCACCGCAGCTTCGCCCTCACCGCACCCGAGGTCCCCGGGGGCCTGGTGCGGCGTTTCACCGGCTCGGACCGCCCGGCCGTGTGGCAGTGACCGGACCTGCCGCGTCCACAGGGACACCCACGGGTGGGGCCTCACGGTAGTAGGCTGTGGCTCACGGCCCGGACCCGGGCCCGGGCCCGTCGGCGCACGCGCGCCGGTGGTCCACGTCCGCTCGGCAGAGCGACCACAGAGGCAGGACCGTGACCATGATCTGGGTGAGCAGCTCGGCCGTGCTGGTCGTGGTGTGCGCGCTCTCCCTGTTCTGGGTCGTGCCGCACCTGCATCGCCGCCGCGAGGCGCGGGTCGAGAGCACCGGGACCGATCCGGCCGGTGCGGACCCCGCCACGGCGGAGCACTCCCTCCGGACCGAGGCGCCCTCACCCGAGTCCCGCCGACGAAGGATCACCATGGCGACCACCGACACCGTCTCCCCGTCCACCGGCAGCAGCGCCGCCCGCAGCCCCGGGACGCTGCGCATCAAGCGGGACCGCGTCGGCATCCTCCTCGCCGGCTGCGCCGCGCTCCTGGCAGCGCTGCTCACCGCCGCCGTCGCGCCCTTCTCGGCCGCCGTGAGCTGGCCGTGGCCCGTGTTCCTCCTGCTGCTCGGCGTGGGCTCCGTGCTCGCCCTGCGCTACCTGGCCGTCCAGGACCGGGCCGCCCGGCGCAGCTCGCGTCCGGTCCGCGCCCCGGCCGTGGACCCGCACGCCCCGCGGGGGGACGTGGCCCTGTTCGACAACGAGGACGCCGTCACCGAGGACGCCGTCACCGAGGACGCCGACGAGGTCCGGGAGCGGCCGGGCGTGGCCGCCCAGGAGCTCGACCTCCCGGCCGAGCACGAGCAGCCCAGGGCGCCCGCGGCGTTCACCGTGGAGGAGCTGCGGGCCGAGGCGCTGCGCGTGGCCCGGGAGTCCGCCGGTGCGGCCCCCCGCACGTGGGAGCCGGTGCCCGTGCCGCGGCCGACCTACGCCGATGCACCCGTGATCCAGCGCGCCGCCCCGGAGCCGCTGCCGGTGCCCGAGCAGCCGGCCTCCCGCTCCGGCAGCCTCAAGGACGCGGTGCGCACGGGTGAGGAGCGGGGCCGGGCCGCCCTCGACCTCGACGACGTCCTCAAGCGCCGCCGCGCCTGAGCGCACCCCGCCGGCCTCCTCCGGCTCCGCCGCACGGTCCCCGACGGAACCGTGCGGCGGAGCTGTTCCACGGGCGGTGGGCTCCGTCCCCGGTATCATCGCGGCAACAACCGGCTGCCGGACGCCCCGACCGAGGAGGAACCATGACCGCCGTCGCCCACCGTGAGGTCGAGCGCAAGTACGAGGTGCCCGAGGGAGCCGAGGACCGCGTCGACTGGAGCGCGCTGCCGGGGTACACGGTCTCCGCGGAGCCGGTGGAGCACCGCATGGAGGCGGTCTACTACGACACCGAGGACATGTCGCTGGGCCGCCGGCTCGTCGCGCTGCGCCGCCGCCGGGGCGGCGCCGACGACGGGTGGCACGTGAAGTTCCACGAGCCCGCCGGCCGGCAGGAGTGGCAGGTCCCGCTGCTGCGCACCCCGGACCGGATGCCCGCGGCCGTGCGGAACCTGCTGGCCGGGCTCACCGGCGGGCAGCAGCTGCGCCCGATCGCCACCCTGCGCACCGTCCGGCGGGTCCGCACGGTCAGCGACGCCGGCGGGACCGAGGTCGCGGAGTTCGCCGCCGACGTCGTCGAGGCCGTCGACGAACGCACCGGCACGGCCCGGTCCTGGTCCGAGTGGGAGGTCGAGCTCCTCGACGGCACGGTTCCCGAGGAGCAGCAGCGGGAGATCTTCGACGCGGTCGAGTCCGCCATCTTCGCGGTGGGCGGTCGGCCCTCGAGCTCCCGGGCGAAGATCGCCCGGGCCCTCGGCGCCGAGGACGGCGCCGGTCCGGCGGGGTCCGCGCCCCGTACGGGGGCGGACGGTCCGGCGGCGCCGCAGGAGGAGCCGGGCCAGGAAGCGGAGAAGAAGTCCGGCACGAAGTCCGGCAAGAGGTCCGGTCCGAAGGCGGAGAAGAAGCCGGGCAGGAAGTCCGGCCCGCAGGCCGCGAAGAAGCCCGGCCGGAAGGCGAAGGGCACGGGTCCGGAAGTCCTGCGGACGGTGCTGGACGAGCTCGCCGAGCAGCTGGTGCTGTGGGACCTCAAGGTCCGCCTGGACGTCCCGGACGCCGTCCACCAGATGCGGGTGACCTCGCGGTCCCTGCGCAGCGTCCTGCGGGTCGCGTCCCCCTTCTTCGTGGGGGACGCCGCGGACGAGCTCGACGCCCGGCTGCGGGAGCTCGCCCGGGCGCTGTCCTCGGCGCGGGACGCGGAGGTCACCGCGCAGCTGCTGGCCGGGCGCGTGGCGGAGCTCGACGGCCGGGTGGACCCGGCAGCGGCGGAGGTCCTGCAGCGGACGGCCGAGGACCAGGCCCGCAGGGCGGCCGGCACGGTGCACAAGCACGTGGCGTCCGAGGGACACCTGCAGCTGCTGGCGGACGTGCGGGCGTTCGCGGCGACCCCGCCGCTGGCCGACGAGTGCGCGGAGCTCTCGGCGCGGGAGGTCTCCGACGCCCTGGTGCTCCGGGCGCTGCGGAAGGTCGTCCGTGTGGCGGAACGCGGAGCCGCGGCGGAGGAGGTCGGGGAGACGGGCGGAGAGCAGCGGCTCGAGCACCTGCACGACGTCCGCAAGGCGGTCAAGCGCGTACGCTACGTCGCCGCCGTGCTGGACCGGGCCGGCTTCCGCCCCGGGAAGTCCCTGCGCCGGGCCGCCCAGGACGCGGAGGACTACCAGGACGCGCTGGGCCTGGTCATGGACGCCTCGGTGGTCGAGGGGTGGCTCGCGGCCACGGCGACGGCCCTCGCTCGGTCGGGGGAGGACCGCTACGCGGTGGGTGCCCTGCACGGCGCGGAGATGGTCCGGTTGCGCACCGGGACGGAGGGTGGTGTGGACGTCGTCGGGGTGCTCCTGTCCCAGCTGCGGGAGGACCTCGCCTGAGCGGGGCGCCGGCCTCGTCCGGGCACGGCCGGGTGGGCGATGCCTCCCGGGTGGGGCCGGCGGACCCGCCGCGGAGGCGCCAGGCCGACCGTGCCAGGCGGCGGCCGGGTCCCCTGTGACGGTGGAGCCAGGGGAGTCGAACTCCTGACCTGCTCACAGGGGCTCGTGCCTTCCGGCACACCGGACCGGGTGTCGTAACCCGCGGCACCACCTGGTGGATGCGAGATCCTCCTGGGCCCGGTGTCGCGTCGCACCCCGTGGGGAACCGTCGAAATCCTGGGATGGACGGGGGAACTGGAGCGCAGGGCCCTCCATGCGCCGGAAGAACTGAGCCGGCTCATGGCTCCCGTTCAACTGCCGTTCAGACGGCCCCGGTACGGTTGGGCCATCCCCGTCCTTCGGGGAAGGTACCGGATCGCCATCCTGGGTACGTGAACGCCCCGCCTGCCTCCTGGCCGGCGGGGCGTTTCCCGTGGCTGGATGCGTTGTGTCCAGAATGTGAGATGACACGTTAGGCGAGGATACTGGTGGCTGGCTACCTTGACTATCGGTTAGACCACTCGAGCCGGGGGGCTCGATGTCAGGGTCGGACGGCGCCTCCGGGGGGAAGCGCCTGGACTCCACCCCGATCTCGTCTAGTCACGCACCCATGGTGCGGCAGAGGCGCCCCGCCCGAGAGATGGCAGGGTGCCTCTGTCATGTCGTCACGGTGTCCTTCGCGTGCTCGACGAGCTCGCCCACCAGGTCGATCCGGACCTGCCGCTGAACCTCGGCCAACGGCTCGGCGCCTTCGGCGACGGCAACCCGGAGCAGGCCGGGGAACGGTGGAATGGCCTCGAGCTGCTCCGCAGTGATCATGTGACCCAATCTGCTCCTCGTGCCGCTCGTCCACCGGACGCACCGGAAGCGGCGCCGCCCTCTCCCGCTGCGGCCGCTCTCGAGCGGTTCACCCGCACATGCTGCGGAGGTCGGCTGCCACGGCCGTCGACAGGGGGAGCCCACGCCGCGGCGGCCCGGCTCGGGTGCGCGTCACCCCCGGTGACGGATCTGCACGACGTCGAGACAGCGGCCATGGCGCGGGCGCTCACCGCCGTGCCGAAAGGTTCTCGGAGGCCACCGGGAACGAGGACGAGGGGTGAGCGCGGGAGGCGGACCGGTGAGGCCCGACGAGCGAAGGGCCCTCACTCGGCGTTCTGCCGCGTGAGGGCCCTTCTCGGGGGTGGAGCTAAGGGGAATCGAACCCCTGACCTTTTCATTGCGAACGAAACGCTCTACCAACTGAGCTATAGCCCCGGAGCAACCGTTCCATCCTATACAGCTCGCGCCGGTTTCGCATCCCGGGACACCGGCACGTCCGGCGATGCGCCCGACGGTGGTCCGGAGGCAGGCCCGGCAGTGGGTAGATTGGCCGCCATGGACCAAGCGCCCGGACCCCAGGACTCCGCAGCCGACGACGCCGGGACGGCGGCCGACCTCGTCGTCGCCTTCGTCCCCGGGGTGATGCCGGGCAAGTGGTTCTTCCGGTGGCGGGACCGCAATCCCGGCCGGATCCTCGCCGAGCGCCCGCTCGAGGCGGAGACGTGGCGGCAGGAGCTGGAGGAGGGGAGCGCGCACGCGTGCTTCGTGCGGCTGCCGCCCCATCCCCGGCCCGACGTGGACGACCTGGCCGCCCTGCGCCGGGGCTTCCGGGCCGTGGAGCTCTACGCGGAGCAGCAGGTGGTCGTGCTGCCCCGGGACCACGAACTGACCCTGCTCGACGAGGTCCCGGTCGCCGAGCTCGTGGACGAGGTGCTGCTGCAGGAGCCCTCGACCCTGCCCGAGCGGGACCGGCTGCGCGCCCCGGGGGCGAGCGCCGCGGACGCCCCGCTGCCGCCGATCCGCCACGCCCGGGACGCGATCGAGCTCGTCGCCGCGGGGCTCGGCCTGGTGGTGGTGCCGATGTCGCTGGCACGGCTGCACCACCGCAAGGACCTCGTCCACCGGGTGGTGCCCGACGCCGCCACGGTCCCCGTGCTGCTGGTGTGGCCGCAGGACCTGCCGGAGGAGCAGGAGGAGCTCGTGCAGGACTTCGTGGGCGTCGTCCGGGGGCGCGGGCTCAACAGCTCCCGCGGCAGCGGGTCGGGGACCGCGCCCGCCCCGGAGGAGCGCGCGGCCGCCGGCGCGAGGGGGGCGAAGGCGTCGTCGCCCCGGAACGGTGACCGGACCCCGCCGCGGACCGGGCGCGGCCCGGTCCGCGGCGGGCCCGCGGGCGGCCGGGGCGGGGCCCGGCGGGGAGCCAAGGGCGGCCGGCGCTCAGGCGGCCGGGGACGGCGCTGACCGGGCCCGCGCCCTACTGCTGCGCGACGGCCACCGTGTAGGACCACAGCTCCGAGGAGGTCCCCACCGGGGCCGCCCGCCCGGAGGCCCCGGTGGGCACCTCCTCGGAGCCGCGGCCGTGGGAGCGGCCGAAGTCCTGGGAGGGCCTCCACGCCTCGAAGGACTGCTCGTCGGCCCAGCAGGTGAGCACGAGCCACCGCGTGCGTCCGTCCCTGGGCCGGAGCAGCTCGAAGCCGGCGACGCCGGCCATGGACCCTCTGTGGGCGGCGAAGCGCCGGCCCACCTCGTCGCCGGAGCCGACGGGAACGGTGACGGCGTTGATCCTGACGAGGCTCATGCGTCCGGTCCTGGCGCACCGGGCCGGACGGCCCGGACCTGGCCCGTCTCGGGCGCTCCGGGTGCGGTCCCCGCCCCGGCCTGCCGGATCACCGTCTGGTTCAGCAGGGGCACCTGCAGGCCCTCGCGGTCGAGCATGTTCTTCATCCGCAGCCGCAGCGCCCGGGCCACGTCCCACTGCTTGAGGGGCACGGTGCGGACCGCGACCCGCACGGTGACCGACTCGCCGGTCACGGCCTCGACGCCCCACACCTCCGGGTCCTCGGTGATGAACTCGCCCACCTTGGGGTCGTCGCGCAGCAGGGCGGCCTCGTGCAGGATGAGCTCGCTCATCAGCTCGATGTTCGTGTCGTAGGGCACCGGCAGGTCCAGCACGCAGCGGGCCCAGCCCTGGGACTGGTTGCCCACGCGCAGGATCTCGCCGTTGCGCACGTGCCACAGGGTGCCGTTGACGTCCCGGACCTGGGTCACCCGCAGTCCCACGGCCTCGACCGTTCCGCTCGCCTCGCCGAGGTCGACGACGTCGCCGATGCCGAGCTGGTCCTCGGCGACGATGAAGATCCCGGACAGGTAGTCCTTGACGAGGGACTGCGCCCCGAAGCTCAGGGCCACGCCGGCGATCCCCGCGCTGGCCAGGACGGGGCCGATGTCGTACTCCAGCTCCGAGAGGATCATCAGCAGCGCGACCGCCCAGATGAGCACCGTGCCCACGGAGGAGAGCACCGAGCCGATGGTCGTGGCCCGCTGCGCCTGCCGGGCACCCGCGAGCCCGGCGTCCTCGACCCACCGGGGCCTGCCCCGGTCGAGCCGGCGGACGATCCGGGACCGGGTGCCCCGGGCGATGCCGCCGGAGACGCGGCGGATGAGCAGCCGGGCCACGGCGGAGAGGACGGTGGCCCCGAGCAGGATGACCAGGACTCGCAGGGGCTTGTCCAACCAGAACTGCCAGCTCGGGTCGAGGGCGGGGGGCGACATGGGGAAG
Source organism: Kocuria sp. (assembly GCA_031179495.1). Lineage (GTDB taxonomy): Bacteria > Actinomycetota > Actinomycetes > Actinomycetales > Micrococcaceae > Kocuria > Kocuria sabuli. Next base: position 34,417 of record JAPSHS010000009.1, read on the forward strand.
AGCATGGGGGAAGCGTAGCGAACGCTCCGCCCGGTCCGGGCTCCTCCCCGCCGCCCGGGGCGGCATCGGGCACAATGGTGCTCGACCCGGCGGGACCCACCGCGCGCCCCGCCCCCGTCCAGCACCGAGGACCCATGACCGCACCGCACCCCGTCCAGTCCGCCGCCCCCGAGCCGGCCGCTCCCGCCGCGGTGCTGCACGCCGTCCCGGACCCCGCCGCCACGACCGGCGCGGCCGAGGGGCTGGGCGGTGTGGCCGACTGGGCGGTGCGGGTGATGGAGGCCATCGGCGCCCCGGGAGCCGGGCTGCTGGTGGCCCTGGAGAACCTCTTCCCGCCGCTGCCCTCGGAGGTGATCCTGCCGCTGGCCGGGTTCACGGCCAGCCAGGGCAGCTTCTCCCTGGCCGGGGCGATCTTCTGGACCACCCTGGGGGCGGTGCTCGGGGCGACCGCCCTGTACTGGATCGGTGCGGCCCTGGGCCGGCGGCGGCTGCGGGCGATCGTCGACCGGATGCCGCTGGTGGACCTGCACGACCTGGACCGCACCGAGGCGTGGTTCCAGCGCCACGGCAAGGCGGCGGTGTTCTTCGGGCGGATGATCCCGATCTTCCGGTCGCTGATCTCCATCCCGGCCGGTGTTGAACGGATGTCCTTCCTGGCCTTCGTGCTGCTGAGCACGGCGGGCTCGCTCATCTGGAACACCGTGTTCGTGCTCGCCGGGTACTACCTGGGGGAGAACTGGCACCTCGCCGAGCGGTACGCCGGCATCTTCTCCCGGGCCGTGCTCGTCACGGTCGCCGCGCTCGTCGTCTGGTGGGTGGTCAAGCGGGTGCTGCGCAACCGCCGGGGACTCTCCGACGCCGCCCTGCGCCGACGCGAGGAGCCCTGAGCGCGGCGGTCCCCGGCCCGTGCCGGGCCTTCCTAGAATGGGGGACATGAGTTTCCCCATGGACACCCGGGTGGGCGCCTACGCCGTCATCGTCCAGGACGGGGCGGTGCTGCTGAGCCACTGGAACCCCCGCCACCCCACGCTGAGGGGGGCATGGAGCCTGCCCGGCGGGGGCATGGAGATCGGGGAGCAGCCGGCGCAGACCGTCCGCCGGGAGGTCACCGAGGAGACGGGCCTCACCGTGGAGCTCGACGAGCTGCTCGGCGTGCACAGCCGCCACATGGAGCCCGAGGAACGACTGGACGGGCTCGGCCGGCCCTTCCACGCGCTGCGGGTCGTCTACCGTGCGCACGTCACGGGCGGGACGCTCACCGCGGAGCTGGACGGCTCCTCGGACGAGGCGCGCTGGTTCCCGCTGGACGCGGTGCCGCAGCTGCCGCTGCTGAGCCTGGTGACGGTGGGCCTGGACCTGGCCGGTCTCCTCCCCGCGGGCCTCCCGGCGGCCGGTGGCAGGTGGTGAGCCGCCGCCGCGCGGCGTCCGGCCTGTTCGTCCTCGCCGTGCTGGCCGGGTGCGCCGGCGCCCCGGAGGCCCCGGCGACGCCCCCGCCGAGCGCGACGCCGTCCGCCTCCGCGGAGCCGATCCGGATCGCGGCGGGACCGACCGGGCAGACGGCCGTGCTCGCCCACGTCTACGCCGGGCGGCTGCGGGAGGCGGGCTTCGACGCCGGCGTGGTCGACGCGGGCGCCGGCCGCGCGGACTACCTCGCGGCCCTGGAGCGCGGCGACGTCGAGCTCGTGGCCGACTACTCCGGCAACCTCTACCTGCACCTGCGCGGACGGGCACCGGTCGGCCCGGCCGGCGCCGCCCCCACGGGCATCGCCACGCCGAGCCCCACGCCCACCCCGGAGGAGCGCGGGCTCGCCGAGGACCTCTCCGAGCTGCTGGGCCTGGGGGAGGAGAGGGCCGACGACGACGACGTGCTCACCGGTGTGCGCGATGTCCTGCCGGAGGGGCTGCGGGTCCTCGAGCCGGCGCCGGCGGAGAACACGGTGGCGGTCGTGGTCACCCGCGCGACGGCCGTGGAGCACGGGCTGTCGGACCTGGAGGACCTGGGACCCGTGTGCGACGAGATCGCCCTCGGCACCGGCCTGGACTTCGCGGGCCGCTCCTACGGCCCGGAGGGACTGAAGGACGCCTACGAGTGCGTGCCGCGGAGCTTCGTGCCCATCGCCGAGCAGGACGAGCTCGTGGACGCCCTCCTCGAGGACCGGGTCCAGGCCGCGGCCCTGTTCACGGCCTCGCCCGCGATCGAGGACAACGCCCTCGTGGTCCTCGCCGACCCGCTCAACAACTTCGTCCCCCAGCGCGTGGTCCCGGTGGGGGACCGGAAGCTGCCGGACGCGGCCGTGCAGGTCGTGGAGGAGGTCTCGGCGCAGATCGACACCGACGACCTCGTGCTGATGACCCGGATGACCACCGCCCGCGACCCGTACACCCCGGAGGAGGCCGCGCGGTACTGGCTGGAGGGCGGCGACGACACCTGAGCGCCGCCGCGGGAGGCGGTTCGCCCGGGGGTAGGGTGTACCGCATGTCAGTGGTGAAGCAGTCCGAGAAGCTGAAGAACGTCCGCTACGACGTGCGGGGTCCCGTGCTCGAGCAGGCCGAGCACATGGAGGCGGAGGGTCACCGGATCCTCAAGCTCAACATCGGCAACCCCGCGCCGTTCGGCTTCGAGGCGCCCGACGCGATCCTCGTGGACATGATCAAGAACCTGCCGACCGCGCAGGGCTACTCCGACTCCCGCGGGATCTTCTCGGCGCGCACGGCGGTGGTGCAGTACTACCAGACCCGGGGCATCATGAACCTGGACGTCGACGACGTCTACCTGGGCAACGGCGTCTCCGAGCTGATCAGCATGGCCCTGCAGGCGCTGTGCAACCCGGGCGACGAGATCCTCGTCCCCGCCCCGGACTACCCGCTGTGGACGGGGGCGACGACGCTCTCCGGCGGGACCGCCGTGCACTACCGCTGCGACGAGGACGACGACTGGAACCCCGACCTCGAGGACCTCGCGGCGAAGATCACCCCGCGCACCCGCGGGATCGTGGTGATCAACCCCAACAACCCCACGGGCGCGGTGTACTCCCGGGAGGTGCTCCAGCGCATCGCGGACCTCGCCCGGGAGCACGAGCTGATCCTGTTCGCCGACGAGATCTACGAGAAGATCACCTACGACGCCGCCCAGATGGTCAACCTCGCGACCTTCACCGGTGAGGACGTGCTGTGCCTGACGTTCTCCGGGCTGTCCAAGGCCTACCGGGTGGCCGGCTACCGCTCCGGGTGGCTGGCGGTCACCGGCCCCAACTGGAAGGCCGAGTCCTACCTCGAGGGCCTGAAGCTGCTGGCCAACATGCGGATGTGCGCCAACGTCCCGGCCCAGCACGCGATCCAGACCGCCCTGGGCGGCTACCAGTCGATCAACGACCTCATCCTCCCGGGCGGGCGGCTCAAGGCCCAGCGCGACCTCGCCCACCGGAGGCTCAACGAGATCGACGGCGTGTCCTGCCGGCAGGCGGACGGGGCGCTCTACCTGTTCCCGAGGCTCGACGTGGAGAAGTTCAACATCGTCGACGACGAGAAGTTCGCCCTCGACCTGCTCAAGGAGCAGAAGATCCTCGTCAGCCACGGCAGCGCCTTCAACATGAACACCCCGGAGCACTTCCGCCTGGTGTTCCTGCCGTCCACGGAGGTGCTCGCGACCGCCCTGGACCGGATCGAGGAGTTCCTCGGCAGCTACCGCCAGTGACCGCCGGCCGCCCCGCGACCCGCACCCCAGGAGGCCCCGTATGAGCGTCGTCGACCGCAGTCCCGGCACCGGCTTCGAGCAGGACGTGCGGCCGCTGCTGCGCGCCCGGCCGGGGCTGGCCCTCGCCCGGGTGGACACCGGCTCCACCCCCGGGTTCTCCGGGTCGAAGAAGCTGGGCACCGCCCTGCGCGCCGCCCGCGAGAGCGAGCTGTCCGAGCTGCAGCGGCTGATCTACGCCGGTGCCACGGCGGGGGCCCGGCACCGGGTGCTGCTGGTGCTCCAGGGCATGGACACCTCGGGCAAGGGCGGGGTCATCCAGCACGTCCTCGGCGGGCTGAGCCCGCACGGCGTGCACACCCACGGCTTCGGCCGGCCCACCCCCGAGGAGGCGGCCCAGCACTTCCTCGAGCGCGTCCGGCGCCAGCTGCCTCGCCCGGGCGTGATCGGGGCCTTCGACCGCTCCCACTACGAGGACGTGCTCGTGCCCGTGGTCCACGACATGCTCGAGGACCGCCACCTCGAACGGCGCTACGCCGAGATCCGGCAGTTCGAGCAGGAACTGGCGGAGGACGGCACGATCGTCATCAAGGTCTTCCTGCACCTGGGCCGGGACGAGCAGCGCCAGAACCTGATGGCCCGCCTGGGCGACCGGACGAAGCAGTGGAAGTTCGACCCCTCGGACCTCACCGCCCGCAGCCGGTGGGACGTCTACATGGCCGCCTACGAGCGCGCGATCGACGCCACCGACGCCGACCACGCCCCCTGGTACGTGGTGCCCACCGACCGGAAGTGGTACGCCCGGGCCGTGGTCCAGGACCTGCTGATCTCCGCCCTCGCGGGCCTGCACCTGGACTGGCCGGACCCCCGGTACGACGTCGGGGAGATGCGCCGGCGGCTCGCCGCGCTCTGAGCGACCCGTCCGGGCAGGACGTGCCGGACCGGTTCAGCCGCGCCCGGCGTCGTCGCCCTCGGCGTCCGCGCGGCGGGCCCGGGCGGCGTCGAGGCGCTCGCGGGCGCCGTCCAGCCACTGCTCGCAGCGCGCGGCCAGTGCCTCGCCGCGCTCCCACAGCGCGAGGGACTCCTCGAGGGACGTGCCCCCGGCCTCGAGCCGGGAGACCACCTGCACGAGCTCCTCACGGGCCTGCTCGTAGCCCATGCCCGCGATGTCGGACAGGTCGGGCGCTGCTGCGGGGTGGTCGGTGCTCGCCATGGTTGCGGCCTTTCTGCGGCGGGAGGAGTGCGTGCGGTGTCGGCGGAGGAGCTCGTCCGGTCCGGGACACGGTCCATCCTCCCACCTCCTGCCGGGCCCGTGCCCACCGCGGCCGCGGTCGCGCGTGCTCCCCCGGGGGACGGAGGTGCGCCCGTCAGGCGTCGCCGGCCCGCTCGCCCGGGCGGCGGGCGGAGACGGTCTCGGCGCGGACGCCGAGCTCACCCGCGGCCAGGCGCACGCCCAGCAGGTCTCCGGCGCGCACGGCGGCGGCGTCGGTGACCACGGCCCCCGAGGCGTCCAGGACCACGGAGTAGCCGCGCTGCAGCGTCTCCTGCGGCGACAGGGCGCGGACGCGTGCGCGCAGGTGGCGCACGGCGTCCCGCTCCCGGAGCGTGCGGGAGTCCACGGCCGCCAGCGCCCGGGTGCGCCACCGGTCGACGTCCTCCTCGCGCAGCAGGATCGTGTCCTCCGGCTGGGCGAGGGCGGGGCGGGAGCGCACGGCCGCCA
>JAPSHS010000219.1 GCA_031179495.1 Kocuria sp.
CGTCATGACCACGCACTCGAACTCCTGGCCCGCCGGCACGCCCTGCTGGGTGGACCTGATGGCATCCGATCTGGAGCGCACCCAGACCTTCTACCGCGACGTCCTCGGCTGGACGTTCAGCGAGTCCTCACCCGAGTACGGCGGCTACTGCAACGCCCTGGTCGACGGCGACGCCGTGGCCGGGCTCTCCCCCACCATGGAGGGCATGGAGGACGCCCCGCACGTCTGGTCGGTCTACCTCGCCACCGACGACATCGCCGCCCACGCCGCCACGGCCGGCGACGCCGGGGCCACCCAGGTGTTCGAGCCCATGGAGGTCGGGCCCTTCGGGTCCATGGGGGTGTGGGTGGATCCCACGGGGGCGGAGTTCAGGATGTGGCAGGCGCACGAGCACACCGGCTTCGAGCGCGTCGAGGAGACCGGCGCGGTGGCCTGGTGCGACCTGATGACCGGTGACCCCTCCACGGCCCAGGACTTCTACGCGAAGGTCTTCGGCTACACCTACCAGGACATCGGCGACGACTCCATGCCCTACGCCCTGTTCACCGTCCCGGGGGGCGACCGGCCCGCGGGCGGGATGGGCGGACCGGTCCCCGATGCCGGCGACGCCCAGCCGGGGTGGGGCGTCGCCTTCCAGGTCGAGAACGTCGACGAGGCCGCCGAGCGCATCCGCCGGGCCGGGGGCTCGATCACCTCGGAGCCCTCGGACTTCGAGTACGGGCGGATGGCCGTGGCGGCCGGCCCGGACGGTGAGCCCTTCGTGGTCATGACGCCCGGCGAGACCATGTAGCCGCCGCACCCGGAGCGTCCTGCTCGGCCGGCCGGTGGAACCCGCCCACCGGTCAGCCGAGCAGGACCACGTCCAGCCGCCGGGGCCCGTGCACGCCCTCGACCCGCTCGAGCTCGATGTCCGAGGTCGCCGAGGGCCCGGAGATCATCGTGACCGGCGCCGTGGGTGTGACACGGGCCAGCGCCTCCGGGACCAGCTCGACCACCGAGTCCAGCGGCACCACGCAGATGTGGTGGTCCGGGACCAGGCTGATCGCGCGGCGGCCCTCGTCGGCGCGGCCGGTCAGGAAGATGGTGCCGGTCTCGGCGCAGGAGACCGTGGAGGCCGTGACCACCGCGTCCACCGCGTTGAGCTCCCGCACCCCCAGCGCCGAGGCCGCCCGGGCGTCGTTGGGGTCCACGAGCGCGCGGCGCATGCCGGTCTCCTCCGGGAGCCACGAGGGGTCCAGGCCCTCGGGCACCACGTAGCGGGAGGAGGCGCCCAGCAGCTCGGCGATCCGGGCGGGCAGGGACTCGGGCGTCTCGCGGTGCACGGTGGCCTTGTAGTCCAGGAGGCGGTCCTCGAGCATGTCGACGACCTCCTCGTGCGCCCGGGTGGACACCGTCCGGTAGCTGCGCTCGGTCTCCGGCACGGCCGGGCGGTCGGCCAGCGCACCGCGGATCCGGGCCAGGATCTCGGTCCTCGCGTCAGTGCTCATCGCTCGCCTCCTCGTCGGTGCCGGTGACCGGGAAGCCGTCGTCCTGCACGCGCTGCTCGGTCTCGTCGCCGTGCCTGGCCCACCAGTTGCGGAAGGACTCCTTCGGCGGGGCGGGGATGTCCCGCTGCTCGGTCCAGCCGCCGGCCATGCCGGGCAGCCAGGAGATGGCCCGGTCGCGCCCGGCCACGGCCCGTCCCAGCGGCAGGCCCTTCTCGGCCAGCGCCATGCGCGGGCCCGAGGACATCACGAAGGACGCCCCCTTCATCATCAGGTCCATCTGGGAGGGCATCCGCGGCCCGCGCCCGGGTCGCGATCCGGTGTCGGCGGCGTCGTCGTCGGGCCGCTCGCCGTGGCGGGTGCGCACGTCCTCGTCGCGCAGGTGCACGAGGATCTCGGGGATGTTGATCTTCACGGGGCACACGTCGTAGCAGGCCCCGCACAGCGTCGACGCGTACGGCAGCGACGCGTTCTGCTCGGAGGTGATACCGGTGAGCTGCGGGGAGAGGATCGCCCCGATGGGCCCGGGGTAGGTGGAGCCGTAGGCGTGGCCGCCGGTCTGCTCGTAGACGGGGCAGACGTTCAGGCACGCCGAGCAGCGGATGCAGTGCAGCGCCGAGCGCCCGGCGGGGTCGTCGAGCACCGCGGTGCGGCCGTTGTCCAGCAGCACCACGTGCACGTCCTGCGGCCCGTCCCCGGGGGTGACACCGGTCCACAGGGACGTGTAGGGGTTCATCCGCTCGCCGGTGGAGGAGCGCGGGAGCAGCTGCAGGAAGACCTCGAGGTCCTGGAAGGTGGGCACGATCTTCTCGATGCCCATCACGGTGATCAGGGTCTCGGGCAGGGTCAGGCACATCCGACCGTTGCCCTCGGACTCCACCACGGTCAGCGTCCCGGTCTCGGCCACGCCGAAGTTCGCCCCCGAGACCGCCACCGAGGTGGAGAGGAACTTCTCCCGAAGGTGGGACCGCGCCGCCTCCGCGAGGTCCCGCGGCTCGGAGGTGAGGCTCTCGTCCGTCTCCGGCATCTCGGCCAGGAAGATGTCGCGGATCTCGTGCCGGTTCTTGTGGATGGCCGGCACGAGGATGTGGGAGGGCTTGTCGTGGTCCAGCTGGACGATGAGCTCGGCGAGGTCGGTCTCGGTGGCGGTGATCCCGTGGCCGGCCAGGTGCTCCTCGAGACCGATCTCCTGGGTGGCCATGGACTTGATCTTGATGACGTCCGTGGACCCCGTCGCCTGCACGAGCTCGGTCACGATCCGGTTGGCCTCGGCGGCGTCGCGGGCCCAGTGGACGGTGCCGCCGCGGGCCGTGACGTTCTTCTCGAACTCCTCGAGCAGCTCCGGCAGGTGCGCCAGAACGCGCTCCTTGATCGCGGAGCCTGCGCTGCGCAGCTGCTCCCAGTCCGGCAGCTCCTCCACCACCCGGGCGCGCTTGCCCCGGATGGTGTGGGTGGCGTGGCGGATGTTGGCGCGCAGCTGCGCGTTGCCCAGCTCGTGCTTCG
>JAPSHS010000220.1 GCA_031179495.1 Kocuria sp.
CCCCGGGCGGCCCAGTCGAGCATCTCGATGTCGTTGCGACCGTCGCCGACCGCGACCGTGTGGGAGGGGTCCACGCCGAGCCGGCGGCGGACCTGCTCCAGGGCGCTGGCCTTGGAGACGCCGTTGGCGGCGATGTCGAGCCAGGCGCTCCAGCCCACGGAGTAGGTGACCCCGTGCAGGCCCGCCTCCTCGATGGCCAGGGCGAACTCCTCCGGGGTGTGCTCGGTGCTGTAGACCACCATGCGCACGGCCTGCATCTCGGCGAGCTGGTGCAGGCTCACGCCGACGGCCTCGATGCCGAAGGAGGCGTCCTGGAAGCGCTCCGTGGAGTAGAAGGACCCGTCCTCGGTCTCGAGGGCGAACTTCGCCGTGGGCAGGCGCTGCTCGAGGGCCTTGAGCGCCTGGCTCGGGTCGAACGAGACGCACTCGAGGACCCGGTGGAAGTCGGGCAGGTCCGGGTCCAGCTCGAGGGTCATGCCGCCGTTGGAGCACACGGCGTAGCCGCGCTCCTGGCCGATGAGCTCGATCACGGGCAGGGTCGCCCCCTTGGAGCGGCCGGTCGAGATGACCACGTGGTGGCCGGCCTGGAGCACGGCCCGGGCGGCGTCGCGCACCGTCGGGGACATGTGGCCGTCGTGGTCCACCAGCGTGCCGTCGACGTCGAGGGCCACGAGGTAGCGGACCCCCGCCTCCTTCTTCCACCCGTTGGAGCGGGGCGGCTGGACCTTCAGCGGGATGCGGACGTCGGCGGCGGAGCGGACGGGCGCGGTCGTGCCACCGGCGGCGTCGCTGAGGTCCTCCGAGTGCTCGACCTTCAGCGGGACGGTGGAATTGATGTTGACGAGTTCGTGCTGGTCCTCGGTGCCAGCCGTCTTTTCTTTTGTCATGCGGGACATGGTGCCACATCACACCGACAGGGTGAGCAGGATTTCGGTATGAGATGAACACGGGCCGAACGCGGCCCGTCGGTTCAGCGCCGGACGGGGATGACCTCCTGGCCGCGCAGGTACGGGCGCAGCGCCTCCGGGACGCGCACGGACCCGTCGGCCTGCTGGTGGGTCTCCAGGATCGCGGCGAGCCACCGGGTGGTCGCGAGCGTCCCGTTCAGCGTGGCCACCGTGCGGGTGCCGCCCTTGCGGATCCTGCCGGCGTCGTCCGTGGTCTCGGGCAGCCGCTCCCGGACGTTGAGCCGCCGGGCCTGGTAGGTGGTGCAGTTCGAGGTCGAGGTCAGCTCCCGGTACTTGCCCTGGGTGGGCACCCACGCCTCGCAGTCGAACTTGCGGGCGGCCGAGGTGCCGAGGTCCCCGGCGGCGGTGTCGATCACCCGGTAGGCCAGCTCGCACCTGCCGAGCATCTCCTCCTCCCAGGCGAGCATCCGCGCGTGCTCGGCCTCCGCGTCCTCCGGGGAGCAGTAGACGAACATCTCCAGCTTGTTGAACTGGTGCACGCGGATGATGCCGCGGGTGTCCTTGCCCCCGGAGCCGGCCTCGCGGCGGTAGCACGAGGACCACCCGGCGTAGCGCAACGGCCCGTCGGAGAGGTCGACGATCTCGTCGGCGTGGTACCCGGCGAGGGGCACCTCGGAGGTGCCAACCAGGTAGAGCTCGTCCTTGCCCACGTGGTAGATCTCGTCCGAGTGGGCGACGTCGAAGCCCGTGCCGCTCATGATCTCGGGGCGCACGAGGTTGGGCGTGGTCATGGGGACGAAGCCGTTGTCCAGGGCGAGGTCCTGGCCCATGAGCAGCAGGGCGGTCTCGAGCCGGGCGACGTCGCGCTTGAGGAAGTAGAACCGGGCGCCGGAGACCTTGGCGCCCCGCTCCATGTCGATGCCGTCCACGAGCTCCCCGATCTCGAGGTGGTCGCGGGGCTCGAGGCCCTCGGCGGCGAAGTCGCGCGGCGCGCCCACGGTCCGGAGCACGACGAAGTCGTCCTCCCCGCCCGAGGGCACGCCGTCGAGGACGAGGTTCTCGACGACGGCGACGAGCTCGTCCTGCCGGGCGCGCGCCGCCTCGGACGCCGCCTGGGCCTCCTTGACGCGGGCGGCCAGCTGCTTGACCTCGGCCAGCAGCGCCTGCTTCTCCTCGCCCCGGGCCCGGGCCACCTGCTTGCCGAACGCGTTCTGCTCGGCCCGCAGGCCCTCGTACTCGGTGATCAGGTTGCGGCGCTCGACGTCCGCCTCCAGGATCCGGTCGATCAGGGACACGTCCGCCCCGCGGGCACGCTGCGAGGCACGGAAGTCGTCGGGGTTCTCACGGAGCTGGTTGATGTCGATCACCCTGACAGGGTACCCAAGTCCTGCGCCACGGCCCGGCGGGGCCACCGGGTTAGGCTGGAGGACCACCGCGATCCATCCGGCCGCACCGCGCGGCGGTGCCCCGCACCCCATCCGCACGCCGCCGCCCGCCCCCGGCACCACCGAACCGAGGAGTCCTCTCGTGACCGCCACTCCCGTGGCCCCCAAACGGGTCGCCGTCGTCATCAACCCCATCAAGGCCGACGCGGACCTCGCCCGCGACGCGATCATCATCGGCTGCCGCAAGGGCGGGCTGCCGGATCCCGTCTTCTTCGAGACGGAGGAGGACGACCCCGGGTCCTCCATGACCCGCCGTGCGCTGGAGCAGGGCTTCGACCTGGTCCTGGCCGCCGGCGGCGACGGCACCGTGCGCGCCGTCGCGGAGTCGCTCGTCGGCGGGGACGTCCCGATGGGCCTGCTGCCGCTGGGCACCGGCAACCTCCTGGCCCGCAACCTCGGGGCCGACCTGGGCGATCCGCACCGCAACGTGGACATCGCGCTCTTCGGCGCGGAACGGGCCATCGACATGGCGACGTTCCGCCTGGAGCTGCACGACGGGACGGTGCAGGACCACGCGTTCTGCGTGATGGGCGGGGCGGGCTTCGACGCGCAGATCATGACGGACACCAGGGACGAGCTCAAGAAGCTGGTCGGCTGGGCCGCCTACGGGGAGGCCGGCGTCCGGCACCTG
>JAPSHS010000221.1 GCA_031179495.1 Kocuria sp.
CGGGCGCCGACCGCTCAGGCCAGCCGCACCACCGTGCGGGCGTCCGAGTCCCAGCGGCGCAGCGAGACCGCCCGCAGCGGGGCGGGGTGCGGCTCGAGGACGTCCAGCGCGGCGGCCACCTGGTCCGGATGCATCCGGCGGGCCAGGGTGACGTGCGGGGTCCAGGCCCCGGGGAACGAGGTGCGCGCCTGTCCGGGCACGGACCCGACGGCGTCCCAGACCCGCCGGTGCAGCTCGAGCAGCTCGGGGGTGGTCACCACCTGGCGGACCACCACGTAGCCGCCCCGTCCGGGACCGAACAGCAGCACCCCGGCGCTGGCCAGCGGCAGGTCCACGAACCCGGCGGCGGCGGCGACCCGTTCGTCGATGCCCGGCACCGTCTCCGGCGCCAGCGAGGGCGCGGCCATGACGGTGATGTGGGGCCGGTTGGACGGGGAGCGGTGCCGGCCGGAGCTGGGCAGGCCGGCCTCGACCAGCCGGTCCCAGTCGGCGCGCACGGACGCCTCGGCGTCCTCGCCGAGCAGCAGTTCCAGACTGTGCACCGTCCACCTCCTCCGGTGCGGTGGCCGGGCCGCTCCGGTGGACGCGAGTCTAGCCGGGCGCCCGAGCCCCTTGCCTATACTGGCCGGACGGCAACGGGAGGACCTCCATGACCGACACCGCCATCCGTTTCGAGGGCGCCGGCAAGACGTACCCGGACGGGACGACCGCCGTCGAGGCCCTCGATCTCGAGATCCCGCGCGGATCGCTGACCGTCTTCGTCGGACCGTCCGGCTGCGGCAAGACCACGTCCCTGCGGATGATCAACCGGATGGTGGAGCCCACCTCCGGCACCGTCACCGTGGAGGGCCGGGACGTCACCTCCGTGCCGGCCCACGAGCTGCGCCGCTCCATGGGCTACGTGATGCAGCAGTCGGGGCTGCTGCCGCACCGCACCGTGGTCGACAACATCGCGACCGTCCCCCGGCTCAACGGGGTGCCGCGCAAGGAGGCCCGGGAGCGGGCCCGGGGGCTGCTGGCCACGGTGGGCCTCGACGCGGCCCTCGGCTCCCGCTATCCGTCCCAGCTCTCGGGCGGCCAGCAGCAGCGGGTGGGCGTGGCCCGGGCGCTCGCGGCCGATCCGCCGATCCTGCTCATGGACGAGCCGTTCTCCGCCGTGGACCCCGTGGTGCGCCAGGACCTGCAGCGCGAGCTGCTGGACCTCCAGCACCGCCTGCACCGCACGATCGTGTTCGTCACCCACGACATCGACGAGGCGGTCCTGCTCGGCAACAAGGTGGCCGTCTTCGCCACGGGCGGGCGCCTGGCCCAGTACGCCACGCCGGAGGAGCTGCTGCGCGCGCCGGCCGACGACTTCGTGGCGGACTTCGTGGGCCGCGACCGCGGCTTCCGCTCCCTGACCTTCGACTCGGCCCACGACATCCCGGTCCGCTCCGTGGCGGTCCTCCGCCCGGACGGCACCCCGGGCGTCGTCGGACCCGGGGACGGGCCCTTCCCCGGGGGGTGGACCCTGCGGATCGGCGACGACGGCGCACCGCGCGGCTGGGTGCGCACCGGGGCCGAGGAGGACCCCGTGGTCGGGGGCACCCTGCACCGGCCCGGCGGCTCCCTGCGCAGCGCCCTGGACGCCGCCCTGTCCTCGCCCTCCGGCCTGGCCGTGGTGGTCGACGACGACGGGCGGGCGATCGGCGTCATGGAGCCCGGCGAGATCATCGCCGCCATCGAGGACGCCCGGCTCGGCGGGAGGACCCCGCGGTGAACTGGACGGGCCGGAACTGGCCGTACGTCCTGGAGCTCACGGGGGCCCACGTCGTCCAGTCGGTGCTGCCGCTGCTGCTCGGCGCGCTGATCGCGATCCCGGTGGCCCGGCTCGCCGCCCGCAACCGCGCGCTGCGCCCCGTCCTCGTCACGGGCTCGTCCCTGCTCTACACGATCCCGTCCCTGACCCTGTTCGTGGTCCTGCCCCTGCTCCTGGGCACGCAGATCACCTCGGTGACGAACGTGATCGTGGCGCTGACGATCTACGTGGTGGCCATCCTCGTCCGCTCCTCCGTGGACGCCTTCGAGTCCGTGGACCGGGACGTCCTGCAGGCCTCCACCGCCATGGGCTACCGCCCGCTGCGCCGGTTCTTCGCGGTCGAGCTGCCGCTCGCGGTGCCCGTCCTGGTCGCCGGTCTCCGGGTCGCCTCCGTCAGCAACATCTCCATGGTCAGCGTGGGCGCCGTGATCGGCGTCCAGTCCCTGGGCACCCTGTTCACCGACGGGCTGCGCCGGTCCATCCTCGAGGAGATCGTGGTCGGCATCGTCCTCACGGTGCTCCTGGCGGTGCTCCTGGACCTGCTGCTGCGGGGCGGCGGGCACGTGCTGACCCGCTGGCAGCGGGCGGGGGGGACCCGCACACCCCTTCCGCGGGTGCGGGGAGCGGTCGCATGAGCCTCTTCGGCACCGCACTGTCCTGGCTGACCGACCCCGAGAACTGGTCCGGCGCCGCCGGCATCCCGGCCCGGCTGCTCGAGCACCTGGCCTACAGCGGCCTGACCCTGGCCGTGGCCCTGGCCGTGGCGGTCCCGCTCGGGCTGTGGGTGGGCCACACGGGACGCGGCTCCGGCGTCGTGGTCGGCCTCGCCGGCGCCCTGCGCGCCCTCCCCACCCTCGGCCTGCTGACCCTCTTCACCCTGCTGATGGGGCTCGGGCTCGTGCCCCCGGTCATCGCCCTGGTGCTGCTGGCGATCCCTCCCATCCTCTCGGGCGCCTACGCGGGGATCGCCAACGTGTCCCCCGCGCTCAAGGACGCCGGGGCCGCCATGGGGATGACCGGGTGGCAGGTGCTGGCCCGCGTGGAGCTGCCCAACGCGCTGCCGGTCATCCTGGGCGGGATCCGCAACGCGGCCCTGCAGGTCGTGGCGACCGTGACCGTGGTGGCCTACATCAACCTCGGCGGGCTCGGCCGCTACCTCATCGACGGGCTCGC
>JAPSHS010000222.1 GCA_031179495.1 Kocuria sp.
GCAGGTTCAGCCCCACCAGGACCACGCACACCCCCAGGTAGACCAGCGCGCGGCGGGATGTCGGGGCGGGGATCGGCACGGCGGGCGGGGTCGGCACGGGTCGGTCTCCTCGGGCGTCGGGGCTCACCCCGGCGCCACGAGCGGCCCGGGCCGGGTCCCAGAGTACGTCGCAGGAGGTCTGACCTCACGCGTCGTCCGGTGTCGACGGGCCCCGTGCGCCCGCCGCCGGCGGCGCGGTCGGGAGCGTCGTCGTCAGTGCAGGAGCAGGCCGACGAGGAGGACGGCCGGGAAGGACAGGAGCGAGCTCAGGAAGATGATGTCCCGCCCCGCGTTCGAGGGCATGCGGAACTGGGACGAGAACAGGAACACGTTCTGCGCCGTGGGCAGCGCCGCCATGACGACGACCCCCAGCAGCTCGGTGCCGTCCAGGCCGAAGCCGAAGCGGCCGATCCCCCACGCCACGACGGGCATGAGCGCGAGCTTGATCAGGGTTCCGCCGATCACGTCCGGGACGAGCGCGCGGTTCCGGAACGGCCGCTGGCCGTGCAGGCTCATGCCGAACAGCAGGAGCAGCAGCGGGACGGACGCCTGGCCCAGCATCTCGAGAGGAATCCAGAGCACCTCGGGCAGCTCCAGCCCGGTGGCCGAGAGCAGCGCACCCAGCGCGGTGCCGATCGTCACCGGATTGGCGACCGAGCGGAGGATCGTGCGCCCGGTCGAGGTCCCGGTGCGGCCCGGGGCCGGCCTGCTGGTCACCGGCGCAGCCCCCGGTCCGGCACGCCGGGAGGGGCGGGTGACCCAGGAGAACACGAGGAGGTACACGGGGGCCACGACCAGCAGCTGGGCCAGCAGGACGGAGACCACCGGGGCGGAGCTGCCCACCGCGTAGAGGGCGATGGGCAGCCCGATGTTGCCGGCGTTCACGTAGGAGGAGGCCATGGCGCCCACCGCCGTACGGGCACTGCCACGGCGCAGCAGGAGCCCGCTCAGCAGGACGTAGGAGGCCCCCGCCACCGCGGCGGTGGCGAGGGCGACCGGTGTGTACACGCCGAGCACGGTGCCCAGGTCGGTGTCCGCGACGAGCACCAGCATCAGCGCCGGATTGGTGAGGTAGTAGATGACGGGGGTGAGCCCCTGGCGGATCCTGCCCGACTCGCCGGGCAGCAGCGCCGAGGTGGCGAAGCCGAGCAGCGCGATCACGGCGACCACGCCGAAGCCCAGCAGCACCCCCGTCATCCGGTCGTCGCCCTCCGGATCAGCGGACCAGGCAGGGGCGCTTGGGGTCGAAGCGCCAGCCCTCGATCAGGAACTGCATGGCCGCGGCGTCGTCGCGGGCGCCCAGCCCGTGCTCGAGGTAGAGCTCGTGCGCCTCGGCCAGGCGCTCGCGGTCGAGCACCACGCCCAGCCCCGGGGCGGCCGGGACGTCGATCTCACCGTTGCTGATGCGCAGCGGCTCCCGGGTGAGTCCCTGGCCGTCCTGCCAGATCCAGTGGGTGTCCAGCGCGGTGATCTCGCCCGGGGCCGCCGCGCCCACGTGGGTGAACATGGCCAGGGAGATGTCGAAGTGGTTGTTCGAGTGCGAGCCCCACGTCAGGCCGAACTCGTGGCACAGCTGCGCCACGCGCACGGAGCCCGCCATCGTCCAGAAGTGCGGGTCCGCGAGAGGGATGTCCACGGCGTGGCCGCGCACCGCGTGGGACATCTCCCGCCAGTCGGTGGCGATCATGTTGGTTGCCGTCCTCAGTCCTGTCGCGCGCCGGAACTCCGCCATCACCTCGCGGCCCGAGAAGCGGCCCTCCGCGCCGCACGGGTCCTCCGCGTACGCGACGACGCCCTGCATCCGCCGGCCCAGCCGGACGGCCTCCTCCAGGAGCCAGCCGCCGTTGGGGTCCAGGGTCACCCGGGCCTCGGGGAAGCGCTCCTTGATCGCGGTGACGGCGTCGACCTCCACGTCGCCGGACTGGACCCCGCCCTTGAGCTTGAAGTCCTTGAAGCCGTAGCGCTCCCGGGAGGCCTCGGCCAGGCGCACGACGGCCTCGGGGGTCATGGCCTCCTCCCTGCGCACCTGCTCCCACGCGTCCGCGCCGTGCGGCTCGCGCAGGTACGGCAGGTCGGTGCTGTCCGGGTCGCCCACGAAGAACAGGTAGCCCAGCATCGGCACCGACGCCCGCTGCTGGCCGTCGCCGAGCAGCTCCGCCACGGGCACGCCCAGGAGCTGGCCGTGCAGGTCCAGGAGGGCGGACTCGATGCCCGTCACCGCGTGCACGGTGGTGCGCAGGTCGAAGGTCTGCAGCCCCCGGCCCCCGGCGTCGCGGTCCGCGAAGACCGTGGCGATCCGGCGCAGCAGGCTCCGGAACAGGGCCACCGGCTCACCGGTGACCAGGGACCCGGCCTCCTCGATCGTGGCGCGGATCCTCTCGCCGCCGGGGACCTCGCCCAGGCCGGTGCGCCCGTCGGAGTCGGTGACGATCACGACGTTGCGGGTGAAGAAGGGCCCGTGGGCCCCGGAGAGGTTGAGCAGCATGGAGTCGTGCCCGGCGACGGGCACGACCTCGACCCGGGCGATCGTGGGCCGGCCGCTCATGCCCGGTCTCCCGCGGAGTTCTCCGCCAGCTGGATCCGGCCGTCGACGCGGCGGTTGAGCTGCCAGGGGTTGGCCGCCTGCACCGGGGCGGGCAGCAGGGCGTCCGGGATGTTCTGGTAGGCCACCGGGCGCAGGAAGCGCTCGATCGCGAGCGTGCCCACGGAGGTGGTCCGCGAGTCGGAGGTCGCCGGGAACGGGCCGCCGTGGACCATGGCGTCCCCGACGTCGACCCCGGTGGGCCAGCCGTCGGCGAGGATCCGCCCGACCTTGCGCTCGAGCACCGGCAGCAGCGGGGCGGCCGTGGCGTGGTCCTCCTCGGACAGGAACAGGCTCGCGGTCAGCTGGCCCTCCATCCGGCTCGCCGCGGCCACCAGG
>JAPSHS010000223.1 GCA_031179495.1 Kocuria sp.
CGCAGCCGCTGTGGGACCAGCCGATCGTGACGACGCTCGAGCCGCTGGGCGCGTTCTGGGAGGCCGAGCCGGAGCACCAGGACTTCTACGCGAACCAGCCCTGGAACGGCTACTGCCAGGTGATCATCAACCCCAAGCTGGCCAGGGTCCGGCAACGTTACTCCGCGTGGCTTACCGCGTAGTAGCAGTTGCGGGGCCTGGCTAGGCTGAGCTAGGACCGCGCCGCCGCGGGTCCCCCCTTGACCCGGCGGCCTGGAGCACGTTCCAGATCCGACAGAGAACCGACCACGCAGAAACCGAGGTACGCACATGGCGAAGATCTACAACGACGTCACCGAGATCGTGGGCCGCACCCCGCTCGTCCGCCTGAACCGGCTCGACGAGGGCCTGCCCGGCAACGTCGCCGTGAAGCTGGAGTTCTACAACCCCGCCAACTCCGTCAAGGACCGCATCGGCGTGGCCATCATCGACGCCGCGGAGAAGTCCGGCCAGCTCAAGCCGGGCGGCACCATCGTCGAGGGCACCTCCGGCAACACCGGCATCGCCCTGGCCATGGTCGGCGCGGCCCGCGGCTACAAGGTGATCCTCACCATGCCCGAGACCATGTCCACGGAGCGCCGGGTCATGCTGCGCGCCTACGGTGCGCAGATCGTGCTGACCCCGGGCTCCGAGGGCATGCGCGGGGCGGTCGAGAAGGCGCAGGAGATCGTCGAGTCCACGGAGAACGCCGTGCTCGCGAAGCAGTTCGCCAACGAGGCCAACCCGGCGGTCCACTACGCCACCACGGGCCCCGAGATCTGGGAGGACACCGACGGCGAGATCGACGTCTTCGTCTCCGGCGTGGGCACCGGCGGGACCATCACCGGGGCGGGGCGCTACCTGCGCGAGCAGAAGCCGGACATCCGCCTGCTCGTGGTCGAGCCGGCCGACTCCCCGCTGCTGACCCAGGGCAAGGCCGGGCCGCACAAGATCCAGGGCCTCGGCGCGAACTTCGTCCCGGACAACCTCGACCGGCAGATCTACGACGACGTCTACGACGTCAGCGTCGAGGACTCCGTGCGCGTGGCCCGCGAGCTGGGCACCAAGGAGGGCATCCTCGGCGGGATCTCCTCGGGCGCCATCGTGTGGGCCGCCCTGCAGGAGGCCGCCAAGGAGGAGAACCGCGACAAGCTGATCGTGGCGATCGTGTGCGACTTCGGCGAGCGCTACATCTCGACCCTGCTCTACGAGGACATCCGCGGCTGAGCCGCCGCGTCCGGACGACCCGCCCCCTCCCGGGAATAGCGCCGCCACCCGGCGACGTTGCCCCCGGATGTGGGCGGGTCGTTCCCGTTCGCCCCGGACCGACCCGCACCCGCAGCATCCCGCTCGGCGCGACGGACCCGACCACCGACCCCCGGAAGAACAGAGGAAGACCGTGAGTTTCTGGAGCAGACTCGCCGAGGACCTGCAGACGGCCCGCACGCACGACCCCGCCGCCCGCTCCCGGCTGGAGATCGCCCTCAACTACTCGGGTCTGCACGCCATCTGGATCCACCGCCTCTCCCACCGGCTGTGGCAGCACCCGGACCGGCGGCTCCTGGCCCGCTCGGTCTCCCAGTTCGGCCGCTTCCTCACCGGCGTGGAGATCCACCCCGGCGCCGTCGTCGGCCGGCGCTTCTTCATCGACCACGGCATGGGCGTGGTGATCGGGGAGACCGCCGAGATCGGCGAGGACGTGATGATCTACCACGGGGTGACCCTCGGCGGCCGCTCCCTGGAGAAGGTCAAGCGCCACCCCACCGTGGGCGACCGCGTGGTGATCGGGGCCGGGGCGAAGGTGCTCGGTCCCGTGGAGATCGGGGCGGACTCCGCGATCGGCGCCAACGCGGTGGTGGTCAAGGACGTGCCGGAGGACTCGATCGTGACCGGGATCCCCGGCAAGGTCCGGGCCCGCACCCCGGAGAAGCAGCAGCCGCTGGTGGACCCCTCGACCTACATCGATCCCGCCATGTGGATCTGAGCCCGCCCGCGGCCCACGACGGCACCGGCCGGCCCGCCCCTCGGTGGGGCCGGCCGGCCGGCGTCGTCGTGGGCGGTCCCCGCTAGGCGACGACCTCGGAGCGGTCCCCGCTCCACAGGGTGTGGTAGACGCCCTCGGCGTCGTCGACGCGCCGGTAGGTGTGCGCGCCGAAGTAGTCGCGCAGTCCCTGGGTCAGCGCCGCGTTGAGCCGCGGGCGGCGCAGGGAGTCGTAGTAGTTCAGCGTGGAGGAGAACACCGGGGCCGGGATGCCGCGCTCCACGGCCCGGGCCACCACCCGCCGCCACGACGGCAGGGCGTCCTCGACCGCGGTGACGAACTCGGGGGCGAAGAGCAGGTTCGACGGGGCCTTGTCCCCCTTGTAGGCCTCCATGATGACCTCCAGCAGCTGGGCGCGGATGATGCACCCCTCCCGCCACAGGCCGGCGATGGTGGCCAGGTCCAGGTCCCAGCCGTACTCGGCCCCGGCCATGGTGAGCATGTCCAGGCCCTGGGCGTAGGAGACCAGCTTGGAGGCGTAGAGGGCCTTGCGCACGTCCTCGACGAACCCGGGGTCGTGCACCACGTCCTCGGTGGTGCCCCCGATCCCGGCCGGCAGCACGCGCTGGGCCTCCAGGCGCATCTCCGGCTCGGCCGAGGACAGGGCGCGGGCGAAGACGGACTCGGCGATCGCGGTGACGGGGGATCCCAGCTCGAGGGCCTCCTGGACGGTCCAGCGACCGGTGCCCTTCTGCCCGGCCGCGTCCACGATCACGTCGATCAGGGGATCGCCCGTGCGGGAGTCCACCTGCCGGAGCACGTGTGCGGTGATCTCGATCAGGTAGGAGCCCAGCTCCGTGGAGTTCCACTGCTCGAAGACCTCGGCCTGCTCGGCCGGCTCGATCCCCGCGACCGCGCGCAGCAGCTCGTGGGCCTCCCCGATGACCTGCA
>JAPSHS010000045.1 GCA_031179495.1 Kocuria sp.
CGGCGAACGGGAGCACGGGCAGGCCGGGGACGTCCACCCGGACCGAGAACAGGGACCCGGCGGCGGGGTCCTCGTCCGCGTCCAGGTTCTCCCGGGACGTGGTGACGTAGAGGGTGCGCAGGTCCGGTCCGCCGAGGCAGCACGCGGTGGTCTGCCGGGCGCCGACCTGCACGACCACGTCGAGCTCGCCGTCGGCGGTGTAGCGGTGCACCTGCCCGGCGCCGTGCAGGGCGACCCAGACCGCGCCCTCGGAGTCGACGGTCAGCCCGTCGGGGTGCACGTCCTGCCCCTCCTCCGGCCGCGGCACCACGAACGTCCGCCGGTGGTGCAGGCCCTCGTCCGGGGACCAGTCGAGCACGTCGACCTTCCCGGTGGGCGTGTCGTTGTAGTAGGCGCGCGTGCCGTCCGGTGACCAGGCGATGCCGTTGGAGACGGTGACCCCCTCCAGGACGGTCTCCCACCCGAGGTCGGGATCCACGCGGTAGAGGGTGGCCGCGCCCTCGGTCTGGTCGTAGGCCATGGAGCCGACGTAGAAGGACCCGTCCGGTGCCGCGCCGCCCTCGTTCATCCGCACCGTGCCGGGCTGCCAGAACAGCACCGGCGGCCGGACGGTGCCGTCCGGGTCCTCGAGCGCGACCCCCGTCTCGACCGCCAGGACCGCCCCGCCGGTGGCCCGTGGCCGCACGCAGGCCACCACGTCCCCCACGTGCTTGCGCAGGACCTCGCCGCCCTCCCCGAAGGACAGGACGTCGCCGGCGAGCATGTCCACCCAGCGCAGCCCGCCCCACCGGTCGGACCAGCACGGGCCCTCGCCGTGGTAGGTCACGGAGTCGGTGATCCGCTCGGCGCGCAGCCGCTGCACCCCCATCTCAGGCGCTCCTCTCGTCCACCACGGGCAGGGCCGTGGTGGGGATCCGGTCCCGGTCGTAGGTGATCTCGGTGTAGCCGTGCGGGGCGGGCCGGCCCTGCCGGTCCAGGTTGACGAAGACGATCTTGTCGATGCTGAGGATCAGGTCCCGGGTGATCATGTTGCGCACCTGGGCGCGCATGGTCAGGGACGTGCGGCCGAACTCGGTGGCACTCAGGCCCATCTCGATGATGTCGCCCTGCTCGGCCGAGCTGACGAAGTTGATCTCCGACATGTACTTGGTCACCGCGCGCTGGTTGCCGAGCTGGACGATCGCGTAGATCGCCGCCTCCTCGTCGATCCAGCGGAGCAGGCTCCCGCCGAACAGCGTGCCGTTGGCGTTGAGGTCCTCCGGCTTGACCCACTTGCGGGTGCGGAAGGTGATGTCCTGGGTGCTCATGGCTCCACGATACTGAGCGCGGGCGTCCGGCACGCCGCTCACCGGAGCTCCACGGTGCCGCGGACCACGGGGCTGACGTGGCCGCCGACCCAGATGACGTCCGCCTCCCGCGCCACGACCACGCGCCCGGCGCGCCCGAGCGCGGTGCCCTGGGCGGCCACGTAGCCGTCCGGGGCCCAGCCGTTGTCGGTGAGCCACCGGGCCAGGCCCGCGTTGAGGCTGCCCGTGACCGGGTCCTCGACCGCCCGGTCCCCCACGAACGCGCGCACCTCGACGGCGCACTGCGCGCCCGCCGGGTGGGCCCCGACCACGCCGAGCTTCAGTCCCGCCATGGCGGACCAGTCCGCGCGGACGCCCAGGACGGTCGCGGCGCCGGCCACGCGCACGCCGATCCAGCCGGGACCGTTGTCGAGCCAGGACACGTCGAGCATCGCCGCGGGATCCAGGCGCAGGGACCGCGCCACCCGCTCCAGCAGCGCAGGGTCCGCCACGGGCTCGTAGCGCAGCAGCGGCGGGGCGGCGAAGAACAGCCGGTCCCCGCGGCGCCGGACCGTCACCGGTCCCGCCCCGCACTCCTGCACGACGTCCTCCCCCGCCGGCCGGCCGCCGAGGGCGAGCCAGACGGCCGCCGTCCCCAGCGCGGGGTGCCCGGCGAACGGCAGCTCGCCGCCGGGGGTGAAGATCCGCACCCGGTAGTCGGCCCCCGGCAGGGTGGGCTCGAGCAGGTACGTGGTCTCGGACAGGTTGGTCCAGCGGGCGAAGCGCGCCATCGTGGCCTCGTCGAGTGCGTCGGCCCCGTGCACGACGGCGAGCGGGTTGCCGCCCAGCTGCGTGGGCGAGAAGACGTCCACCCAGCTGATCCCGTGGCTCGTCACGGTCTCAGAGCACCGGCGCGCGGCGGTTCGTCCGGGCCGCGGGCCGCCGCGCCGGGCGGTCGCCGCGGGTGGGGACCTCGCCGCGTGCCGCGGCCCGGTCCCCGCGCACCCTCTGCACCACCGCGCCGGCGAGGACGGCGCCCACGGTGCCGAGGACGAGGGGCAGCACCGCACTGGGCTGCCGGCTGTCGTCGTGCACGACCTGACCTCCTGCCGGGAGGCGGCGCGCGGCGCCGCCGGGATCGGTGCCTGCGATCCTACGCAGGCCCGTCCGGCTCCGGCCACACCCCGGAGCTGCCGCGCCGGTGGCTGCCCACCAGGTGGGTGTCCACGATCCCGACGGCCTCCATCAGCGCGTACATCGTGGTCGGCCCCACGAAGCGGAAGCCTCGTGCCCGCAGGGCCCGGGACAGGGCCTCCGACTCCTCGGAGCGGGTGGGCACCTCGGCGGCCGTGGCCGGGCGCGGGGTCCGCGCGGGGCGGAAGGACCACACCAGGTCGGGCAGCCCGCCCTCGGCGCGCAGGGCCACGGTGGCGCGGGCGTTGCCGACGGCGGCCTCGATCTTGCCGCGGTGGCGGACGATCCCGGCGTCGGCCAGCAGCCGCCTCACGTCGTCCTCGCCGAAGCCGGCGACGGCGTCCGGGTCGAAGTCCGCGAAGGCGGCGCGGAACGCCGGGCGCTTGCGCAGGATCGTGGCCCAGGACAGCCCGGCCTGGAAGCCCTCGAGGCAGATCCGCTCGTAGAGGCCCCGTTCGTCGCGGACCGGCACGCCCCACTCCGTGTCGTAGTACCGGCGCAGGAGCGGGTCGGTCGCGGCCCAGACCGGGCGGGCCAGTCCGTCGGTGCCGAGCACGAGGTCGGGTCGGGAGTCCATGACCAGCATGGAAGCACACGGCGGGACCTGACACACCCGGGGCAGTGGTTCCCGGCCGCCTAGGATGACGCTCATGCACGCGACGAGCACGACCGCGCACCGCCGCGCCCTGCAGCGGAGGGTCGTGCGCGTCCTGGCCCTGGGGCAGGTCCTGGGCGGAGTGGGCGTGGGGGCGACCCTGGCGCTGGGCGCGCTGCTCGTCACGGAGGTCTCCGGCTCCCCGGCGTGGTCCGGGATGGCCGCGACCATGAACACCCTCGGCGCGGCCCTGCTCGCCGTGCCCCTGGCCCGCCTCGCCCGGGCCCGCGGCCGCCGGATCTCGCTGAGCACGGGTGCGGTCACCGCGATGGCCGGCGCGAGCGTCACGATCGGCGCCGCCGTCCTGTCCAGCTTCCCCCTCCTGATGGGGGGCCTGGCCCTGCTGGGCGCCGGCTCCGCCCTGAACCTGCAGTCCCGCTTCGCGGCGACCGACCTCGCCCCGGACGCGACCCGCGCCCGGGACCTGTCCCTCGTCGTGTGGTCCACGACGATCGGCGCGGTGCTGGGCCCCAACCTCTTCGGGCCGGGGGAGCTGCTCGGGCGGGCCCTGGGCCTGCCCGAGCTCACGGGCGGGTTCGTCATCGCTCTCGTGGCGCAGGCCGCGGGGGCGCTCGTGTACCTCACGGGACTGCGCCCCGACCCCCTGCTGCTGGCCGTCGCCGACGGCGAGGCCGCCGGAACGGGCAGGCCCTCGCCCGCCGGCGGGCTCGCGGTGCTGCGCTCGTCGCCGCGCGCCCGCCGGGCCGTGCTCACCGTGGCGCTCAGCCACGCGGTCATGGTCTCGCTGATGTCCATGACCCCCGTGCACCTGACCGGCCAGGGGGCATCGTTGAGCCTCGTGGGCCTGACCGTCAGCCTGCACGTGGCGGGGATGTACGCCCTCGCCCCCGTCTTCGGCCGGCTCGCCGACCGCCTGGGCCGGCGCCCGGTCGTGCTGCTGGGCCAGGCCGCGTTCACGGCGGCCCTCGTGCTGTCCTGGCTGGCGTCGGCGTCCCCCGCGCCGGTGACGGTCGCCCTGGTCCTGCTCGGGCTGGGGTGGTCGGCCTCCACGGTGGCGGGCTCGGCCCTGGTGACGGAGGCCGTCCCGCCGCCCGAGCGGCCGCAGCTGCAGGGCGTCTCGGACCTGTTCATGAACCTCGCCGGGGCGGCCGGCGGCGCGCTCGCCGGCCCGGTGCTGGCCCTCGTCGGCTTCGACGGGCTCAGCGCGGCGCTGCTCGTCCTCGTCGCGCTCGTGGTGCTCGCCCACCGGGGCCGGCGGCCGGTCCCGGTGTCCTGCTGAGCGCCCGGGTCAGCGCAGCACCGGCAGCTGCAGCGGGTAGCGGTAGACCTCGCCCTTGTTGGCCCTGAGCACGGCCAGGACGTGGCACACGACGAGCAGCACCCCGGCCACGAGCCACAGCACGATCGCCACCGGGATGAGCAGGATCGTCGCGAAGCACACGAACGCGGCCGCGTTGAGCAGCCACATGGACAGGTTGAAGTTGAACGAACCGGCCGCGGTGGCGCGCAGGAACGGGTTCCGGTCCTTGTGCACGAGCCACACCACGAGCGGGCCCACGAAGCCGAGCCAGCCGGCGGAGATCAGCGCGCCGACCAGGCCCGAGAGGTGGGTGAGGATCGCGATCGTGCGGTCGTCGCCCTGGGCGCGGTACTGCGGCGGCTGCCCACCGGGGCCATGACCGTAGCCGGGCCCGTAGCCGGAGGGGCCGGACCCGTAGCCGGGGCTGTCGCCGTGGCCGGACGGGCCGGGGCCGACCTCACCGGGACGGGGAGAGGACGGAGGAAGGTAGGACATCGGGTGCTCCTGGTCGGTACGGTGCGGTGCGGTGCTGCCAGCGTAGACCGCGGCCCCGGGGGCACGGTATGGGGGTTGACCGCAGTCCTCCGGGGCGCCCCGCCCGGCAGCGGCCGCCGACCGGGGGGCGCGCCGACGGGCCGGGCTGGCCTACGATGTCCCGCAGACCGTTCCCGGCCCGCCCGCGGGCCTCGTCCCCGAGGAGGGACCGTGGCCCTGCCGCTGCGCCCCAACAAGTACGCCTACCGGGCCATCGTGCTCGCCGGGCTCGCCGCGGTGAAGCTCCTCCGCGTGCCCCTGATCGTCTCGGGCGAGGAGCACCTGCCGGACGACCAGGTCGTGCGCGGACTGGACCGGGAGGTCCGGCCCGGCCGGGGCGCGGTCGTGGCG
Organism: Kocuria sp.; assembly: GCA_031179495.1. Taxonomy (GTDB): domain Bacteria; phylum Actinomycetota; class Actinomycetes; order Actinomycetales; family Micrococcaceae; genus Kocuria; species Kocuria sabuli. Next base: position 5,282 of record JAPSHS010000045.1, read on the forward strand.
GTGACCCATTTCGGCTACCTCGACTTCGTCTTCGCGCAGCTGGTGGTCTGGCGCCGGCTGCGGGCCCACTCCCGGTTCCTCATCACGCGCAAGCACACCGGCAGCGCCTTCGTGACCGCGGTGTGCCGGCTGTGCGACCACGTCGTCGTCGACCGTGCGAACGGTGCCCCCGCCTACGCCGAGGCCGTGGCGAAGCTGCGGCGCGGCGAGTTCCTCGCCGTCTTCCCCGAGGGCGGGGTCAGCCGCAGCTGGACCGTGCGCCCGCTGCGCACCGGGGCCGCGCGGATGGCCGCCGAGACCGGCGCCCCGATCATCCCCGTCTCCGTGTGGGGCGGGCACCGGATGCTCACCCGCGGGCGCGGCAGGATCCGGCTGCGCGACGTGTGGCGGACCCCCGTCCGCGTGCACGTCGGCCCGCCGCTGAGCGTGGCCGCCGACGACGACGTCCGCGCCGCGAGCGCGCGGCTGCGGGCCGCGCTGCAGGACGGGATCGACCGGTGCATCGAGAGCTACCCGGTGACCCCGGCCCCCGGTGCGTGGTGGATGCCGGCGCACCTGGGCGGTGGCGCCATCACCACGGAGGAGCAGGGCGAGCACGACGAGCGCGAGCGGGAGTCCTACAAGCGCACCGGGTGAGCGCGGCGGGACGGGGCCGGGCTCAGCGGAACCCGGCCCGTGCCCGCAGGACGAGCTCGAGCTCGAAGCGGGCCTGCGGGTCGCCGAGGGCCTCCCCGAACACCTCCCGCAGCTGGTTCACCCGGTAGCCGACCGTCTGCTCGTGGATGTTCAGCTCGGCCGCCATCGCCGCGCGCTGGCCCTGGTGCGCGAGCCAGGACAGGAGGGTCGCGACGAGCCGCTCCCGCTGCCCCGGGCGCAGCCCGTCCAGCGGGGCCAGTCGCTGCGCGGCGAGGTCCTCGACCACGGTGCGCTCGCTGTGCAGGACGAGCTGCACGAGGTGCTCCGAGACCCACACCGGCCCGCCCCCGGCCGGCTCCTCCCGCTGCAGCAGGTCGCGGGTCAGCACCGCCAGCCGCAGGGAGTCGGCGGCCGCGTGCCAGGGCCGGCCCGGGCCGATCACGGCGTCCCGCCCGATGAGCGCGCGCTCCAGCTCCCGGCGCCCGGGGACGGACGGGGGCTCCGGGACCACGGCCACGACGTCGCCGGGGCGGGACGTGAGCAGGGCCCGCTCCCCCAGGCGGGAGCGCAGCCCCACCCGCCGGTCGGCGGCCAGCGTCACCACGACCACGCGCTCGGGGAGGGGCCAGCCCGCGGCGGCGGCCGCGCTGCGCACCGACTCCTCCACCACGTGGCCGCGGACCAGCATGTCCGCGAGGGCGTCCAGCAGCCGGTCCCGCTCCCCCGCGCGCTCCGACTGCTCCAGCGCGTACCCCTCGGCGCTGGCCGCGGAGAGCTCCTCGATGTAGGCGAACACGGACTCGGCGAGGCCGATCAGCACGGAGGCCTCGAACCCGGCGTCCATGGCCACCCGGGACAGGGAGCGCAGCGTGGTCCGGGCCCCGGAGCGGTAGGCCGCGAACAGGGCGTCCATCGGGCGGCCCTCCCGCACCTCGCCGCGGCCGAGCCCCTCGTACACCCTCCGGTCGTCCTTCTGCAGCGCCGGCTGCGCGGTGCCCGGCAGGTGCAGGAAGCGGGTCAGGGCCACCTCGACCCCCTGCCGGATGCTGTCCCCGAACAGCCCCTCGAGCGGGCGGGCGTACACGGGGACGTCGTGGCGCACGGCGTCCAGCAGCTCCACCGTGACGGCGGGCAGGTGGGGCACGAGCAGCGGGGTGAGGTCCGGGGGCAGGGACGTCCAGGGCAGCTCCCGGTCCGTCCGGCCCGGCTGTTCCGGTGCTTCCATCGCCTCCCGCTTTCATTCCGGCGCCACAGTTTCTTTCGGGAAAGAGTACGTGACGGGACGAGAACCGGCGCCGGATTTGCGGCACAGTTATTACGTGCCATCCATACGACTGCTTTCCCGCCTGGCTTCGGCCTTCACGACCCCGCGCTCCCCGGAGGACTTCCTCCGGCTCGTGGACCCCCTGGCCAGCGCCCGCCAGCTCCGGGGCCTGGTGACCTCCGTGGTGCCGGAGACCGCCGACTCGGTCACCATCCGCTTCCGCCCCGGCAAGGGCTGGAACGCGCACGAGGCCGGCCAGTGGGCGCGCATCGGGGTGGAGATCGACGGTGTGCGGCACTGGCGCTCCTACTCCCTCAGCACCGGCGCCGGGCAGGACCCGGCCATCACGGTGACGGCGATGGGCAAGGTCTCCACCGCCCTCGTGCGGGGCACCCGGCCCGGCGACGTCCTGTTCCTCGCCCCGCCGGAGGGCGACTTCGTCCTGCCGGAGCACCCCCGCCCGCTGCTCATGCTCACCGCGGGCAGCGGCCTCACCCCGGTCATGTCCATGATCCGCACGCTCGTTCCCCGTCGCCCGGACGCCGACCTCGTGCTCGTGCACTCGTCGCGCTCGCCCGAGGACTCCCTCTTCCGCGAGGAGCTGCTGGAGCTGGCCGACCAGTTCCCGGGCTTCCGCCTCGTCCAGTGGTTCACCGGGGAGCGCGACCGCCGCATCGACCTCACCGGGACCTCCGACCTCGACACCGCGTGCCCCGACTGGCGCGACCGCGCCGCCTACGCGTGCGGTCCCGCCGACTTCCTCGACGCCGCCGAGTCCCTCTGGCAGCGGGAGGAGAGCGAGCTGCGGGTCGAGCGCTTCGCCGCCGTGGTCGCCCCCGGCTCCGGCGGGGAGGGCGGCCGGGTGACCTTCGAGAAGTCCGACAAGGAGGTCGAGGCCGACAGCGCCACGACCCTCCTGGCCGCCGGCGAGGACGCCGGCCTGATGATGCGCAGCGGCTGCCGGATGGGCATCTGCCACGCGTGCGTGACCCCCCTGCTCTCCGGGCAGGTCCGGGACACCCGCACCGGCGAGGTGCACGGCGAGCCCGGGCACCTCGTCCAGACCTGCGTGTCCACCGCCGCCGGTCCCGTCAGCCTCGACGCCTGAGCCCCGGTTCCGACCACCACGCTTCAGCACCCGTTCCCCCGATCCCGTTCCGAAGGAGCGAAACCATGACTGTCATCACCCCCTTCCTGCTCGACCAGGGCCGGCCCGCCGGCAGGGCCAAGCCCTCCGCCGCCGCGCACCTCACCGACGCCCAGATCGAGGAGCTGGGCCGCGAGCTCGACGCCCTGCGCGAGTCCGTGATCGCCACCCGCGGCGCCAAGGACGCGGCCTACATCCGCCGCGTCATCGCCACGCAGCGCTCTCTCGAGCTGGCCGGGCGCGCCGCGCTGCTGTTCGCCAAGCACAAGCCCGCCTGGATCGCCGGCACCGGCATGCTGACGGTCGCCAAGATCCTCGAGAACATGGAGATCGGCCACAACGTGCTGCACGGGCAGTGGGACTGGATGCGCGACCCCGACATCCACTCCACCACCTGGGAGTGGGACTTCGTGAGCCCGGCCAAGGCGTGGCAGCACACCCACAACGACCTGCACCACACCTGGACCAACGTGGTCGGCAAGGACCGGGACGTCGGGTACACCATCCTGCGCATGGACGAGGACCAGGAGTGGACGCCCCGGAACCTCGGCAACCCGCTCTACAACGCGCTGCTGGCCCCGGTCTTCGAGTGGGGCATCGCGATCTACGACCTCGAGCTCGACGAGTACCGCGAGGGCCGCAAGACCAAGGCGGAGCTCCACCGCGCCCTGAAGAACCTCGGCGCCAAGTTCGTGAAGCAGGCCGCGAAGGACTACGTGGCCACGCCCGCCGCCGCGGCGGTGACCGGTTCCGCGAAGCAGGCGCTGGCCGCGACCCTGACCGCCAACGCCGCCCGCAACATCTGGGCGCACGCCGTGATCTTCTGCGGCCACTTCCCCGCCGGGGCCGACACCTTCACCGAGGAGCAGATCGAGGGCGAGACCCGCGGCGACTGGTACGTGCGGCAGATGATCGGCTCGGCCAACATCTCCGGGTCGCGGCTGATGCACCTGATGACCGGCAACCTGTCCTTCCAGATCGAGCACCACCTGTTCCCGGACCTGCCCTCGAACCGCTACGCCGAGGTCGCCGTGAAGGTGCGCGAGATCTGCGAGCGCTACGAGCTGCCCTACACCACGGGTCCCCTGCCCAAGCAGGTCGCCTCGGCGTGGGCGAAGGTGTTCCGCCTGGCACTGCCCTGATCCGCTCCCCCGGCCCGCTCCGCGCGGGCGCCCCGGCAACGGCCGCATCCTCCCGGGTGCGGCCGTTCCGCGTCCGCCCGCGCCCCCGGGCAGCGCCCGGGGGCGCCCAGGGGCCTGTCGGGCGGCGTTGGTAGGCTCACGGGACCCGCACGAAAGGCAGGCCATGAGCTCTCCCCAGCGCGTCCTCGTCACCGGTGCCACCGGCTACGTCGGAGGGCGCCTGGCGCCCCGCATGCTCGAGGCGGGCCACGCCGTGCGCGTCGCCGTCCGGTCCCCCGGCAAGCTGCGCTCCGTGCCGTGGCGGGACCAGGTCGAGGTCGCCGAGACGGACCTCAACGACCTCGAGGGGATGACCGCCGCCTGTCAGGACGTCCACACCCTGTACTACCTGGTGCACTCCATGGGCGGGTCCCGGCAGTTCGAGGAGCAGGAGGCCCGGATGGCCCGCACCGTGGCCGAGGCCGCGGAGCGGGCCGGGGTGCGGCGGATCGTCTACCTCTCCGGCCTGCACCCCACGGGCGTGGAGCTGTCCCAGCACATGCGCTCGCGCGTGCAGGTCGGGGAGATCCTCCTGGCCGGCGCGGTGCCCGCGGTGGTCCTCCAGGCGGGCGTGGTGATCGGCTCCGGCTCCGCCTCCTTCGAGATGATCCGCCACCTGGGCGACACGCTGCCGGTCATGCCGGCCCCCTCCTGGGTGACCAACCGCATCGAGCCCATCGCCGTGCGCGACGTCCTGTACTACCTCGTCCACGCGATGGACCTGCCGGAGGGCCTCAACCGCACCTTCGACATCGGTTCCCGCGACGTGATGACCTACGCGGACGCGATGCGCCGCTACGCCCGGGTCGCCGGCCTGCGCTCCCGCGTGGTGTTCCACCTCCCCCTGCCGGCGCCGCGGCTGTCCGGGTTCTGGGTGGGCATGGTCACCCCGATCCCGCTGGCCCTGGCCGTGCCGCTCGTGCAGTCCCTGCAGCACGACGCCGTGGCGGACGAGCACGACATCGACGACTACGTCCCCCGGCCGCCCGGGGGCCTCACGGGGTACCGCAGGGCCGTGGCCCTGGCCCTGAAGAAGATCGAGGACAACTCCGTGGAGACCACGTGGGACGTCCACTACAGCTCCTCCGACGCCGCCGCGGACCCCCTCCCCTCGGACCCGGACTGGGCGGGCCGCACGGTCTTCGTCGACGAGCGCAGCCGGACGGGCCCGGCACGGCCCGACCAGGTGTGGCGGGTCATCGAGTCCATCGGCGGACGCAACGGCTGGTACTCCCTGCCCCTGGCGTGGCAGGTCCGCGGGGTCATGGACAAGCTCGTGGGCGGGGCCGGGCTGAACCGCGGCCGCCGCGACGCCACCGACCTGGAGGTGGGCGAGTACGTGGACTGGTGGCGCGTCGAGGAGCTGGAGGAGGGCCACAGGCTGCTGCTGCACGCCGAGATGCGGACCCCCGGCCGGGCCTGGCTCGAACTGTCCGTGGAGCCCGAGGGCGAGGGCAGCCGCTACCGGCAGCGGGCCATCTTCTTCCCGAGGGGCCTGCCCGGCCGGCTCTACTGGTGGGGCGTGTGGCCCTTCCACGGGTTCATCTTCCCGTCCATGGCCCGGAACATCCTCGCGGCCGCCGCGCGCGACGACCGCGCCCCGGAGGCACCCGGACGGGCCGCCGGACAGGGCACCGCGACCGAGGACGCCCCGGTCCGCGGCTGAGCCCCGGCCCGGGCCGCGACCGGGTCAGGCCGGTCCCACCACCGGCCGCGGGCCCGGCCGGCCCCAGTCGGCCCAGGAGCCGTCGTAGACCGCCACGTCGTCGCGGCCCGCGAGGTGGGCCCCCAGTGCCAGGACGCACGCGGTGAGCCCCGAGCCGCAGCTGGTGACCAGGCGCTGCCCCGCGGGGGCGGCCGCCGCGATCCGCTCCCGCAGCTCGGGCAGCGGGAGCAGCCGCCCGTCCGGACCCTGCAGCTGCGTGTACGGCAGGTTCACGGCGCCCGGCATGTGCCCCGGTCGCAGTCCCGGCCGCGGCTCGGGCTCGGTGCCGGTGAACCGGCCGGCGGAGCGGGCGTCCAGGACGGTTGCGGCGGGGTCCCGCAGGGCGCGGGCCACGTCCTCGGCGTCCGCGAAGAACTCCTCGCGGGGGGCCAGCTCCACGTCCCCGGGCTCGGCGGGCGGCGCCGCGTGCGCCTCGGTGGGCCGGCCCTCGGCGACCCACGCGGGCAGGCCGCCGTCGAGGACGGCGACCCGGTCGAAGCCCGCGGCGCGGAGCACCCACCACACCCGGGCGGAGGCGAAGATCCCCTTGCCGTCGTAGGCCACCACCGTGCGGGTCCGGGAGATCCCGAGCGACCGGGCCGCCGCGGTCAGCTGCTCCGCCGGCGGCAGGGTGTGCGGCAGCTCCGCGGACGGGTCGGAGAACGGCCCGTCCAGGTCCAGCAGCAGGGCGCCCGGGATCGCCTCGTCGGTGCGGTTCAGCGTGGAGCTCGCGTCCACGAGGACCAGCCGGGGGTCGTCGAGGTGCCCGGCCAGCCACCCGGTGCCCACCACGGGCCCGGGCAGCTCGAGCGGCGCGTCGTATCCTGCGTCGTCGTGCCGTTCGTCGTCGTGCCGTGCGTCGTCGTGCCGTGCGTCGTGCTGCGGGGTGCCGGTGCTCATGCGGCCCACGCTAGTGCTCCGGCCCGCGGACTACGAGGCCGTGGCGGCGAGCGCCCGCTCGAGGTCCTC
>JAPSHS010000224.1 GCA_031179495.1 Kocuria sp.
TGGCCCGCCCGTCGCTGGCGGCGGGGCTGGCCCTGGTGATGATGGAGACGCTCACCGACTTCGCCACCGTGCAGTACTTCAACGTGCAGACGGTCTCCGTGGGCGTCTACCTGGTCTGGAAGGGCACCTTCGACTTCCACGCGGCGACCCAGCTGGCCGTGCTCGTGCTGCTGTTCGCGGTGGCCGTCCTGGCCGGTGAGCGGCTGCTGCGCGGCCGGGCCCGGTTCCACCAGCGGGGCGGCCGCGGCCAGGGGCTGCAGCCGGAGCGGCTCTCCGGATGGCGGGCCTGGGGCGCGACGCTCCTGGGCCTCGCCGCCCTGGCCGCCGGCTTCCTCATCCCGGTGCTCCAGCTGCTCCTGTGGGCCGTCGGGGAGGCGGTCCGCGACCCCGCCTCCCTGACGGACCCCCGCTTCGCGGACTACCTCACCAACAGCCTCGTGGTCGCGGCGATCGCCGCAGCGGCCTGTGTGGTGCTCTCCCTGGCGATCGGGCACGGCGTGCGGATGGGAGGCGGGCGCCTCGTGGCCTCCGCGGCGCAGCTCACGACGTTCGGCTACGCCGTCCCGGGCGCCGTGGTGGGCATCGGCGTGCTCATCGCCTTCGCCGGGCTCGACACCGCCCTGAAGAGCGCGGGCGTCCCCGGGGGCACCGGGCTGCTCGTGACGGGCTCGGTGCTCGGCATCCTCTACGCCTACGTGATCCGCTTCCTCGCCCCCGCCTACCAGGCCGTCGACGCGAGCCTGGGCAAGATCACCCCGGCGATCACCTCCTCCGCGCTCAGCCTCGGGGCGTCGCCGCTGCGGATCCTGGCCCGGGTGCACCTGCCCCTGGCCCGCCCGGGCGTGGCCGTGGCCCTGGTGCTCGTGGTGATCGACGCGGTCAAGGAGCTGCCCATCGTGCTGCTGCTGCGCCCCTTCGGGTTCACCACGGCGTCCGTGTGGGTCTACGAGCTCGCCCGGGAGAACTTCTGGGAGAAGGCGGCCCTGCCGGCGCTGGTGATCGTCGCGGCGGCGGTCGTGCCCGTCTTCGTCCTGGTCCGTCAGACGCGCCGGGCCGAGCACCGCGGGGAGGCGGGCCGATGACCATCCAGACCGTGGGCGCTGAACCGGCGCCCCGCACGGACCAGGCGCCCCCCGCCCTGGTCCTCGACCGGGTCAGCAAGCACTACGGGGACTCCGTCGGCGCCAGCGACCTGGACCTGGCGGTGGCCCCCGGCGAGCTGGTGACGCTGATCGGGCCCTCCGGCTGCGGGAAGTCGACGACGCTGCGGCTCGTGGCCGGGCTGGAGCGGCCGGACGAGGGGACGATCCGGATCGCGGGGGACGTGGTAGCGGACGGGCGCCGGTTCCAGGAGCCGGAGCGCCGCCGGGTCGGCCTCGTGTTCCAGGACCACGCGCTGTTCCCGCACCTGACGGTCGCGAAGAACGTCGCCTTCGGGCTGGACCGGTTCTCCCGGGCCGAGCGCCGGGCCCGGGTCGGCGAGGTCCTCGAGCTCGTGCGGCTCCACCACCTCGCCGGTCGCTACCCGCACGAGCTCTCGGGGGGCGAGCAGCAGCGCGTGGCCCTGGCGCGGGCGCTGGCGCCCCGGCCGGCCGTCGTCCTGCTCGACGAGCCGTTCTCCAGCCTCGACGAGTCCCTCCGCGCGCAGGTGCGCCGCGACACCACGGCCGCGCTCCGCGAGACCGGCACCACCGCGGTGCTGGTCACCCACGACCAGACGGAGGCCCTCTCGGTGGGCCACCGCGTGGTGGTGATGCACGACGGGGTGATCGAGCAGGCGGACACCCCGGAGAGGGTCTTCGAGCAGCCGAGCACCCGGTTCGTCGCCTCGTTCATGGGCGACGCGGACTTCCTCCCGGCGCGGGTCCACCGGGCCCTGCTGACCTGCGAGATCGGCATCGTCTCCACGGTCCCGGGCTGGGCCGACAGCGACGTGGACGTCGACGTGGTGCTGCGGCCCCACGAGGTGGCGCTCCACCCGGACCCGGACTCCCCCGCGCGGGTGTCGGCGGTCGAGTACCACGGCGCGTTCGTGCTCCACCACGTGCGCCTGGCCTCGGGCCGGACGCTGCGCTCCTGGCAGCCCCACAACGTCCGCCACCCCGTGGGGACGCCCGTCGCGGTGAGCGTCACCGCCGGGACCACCCCGACGCTGCTGGTCGACGACCGGGCCGTCACCGCCCCGCCGCCCGCCCGGCCGGGTGCTCCGACCGGGCGATCGCCCATGTCGGACGAATTAGGCAAGTCTTTCCTTCGCTAAAGGATTCTTCTATGGTGGCGCAGTGACCACGCAACCCCACCTGGCCCCCTCGTCCTTCGCCGCCGGTCTCGCCCGTCACGGGGAGCGCCCCGCCGTCCTCACCGACCGTGGAGTGCTGAGCTACCGGGAACTGGCCGAGCGCGTCGACGACGTCGCCGCCCGCCTGGGCACCCGGCGCCGGCTCGCGGTCCTGGCGGCGGCCAACGACGTCGACTCCCTCGTCGGCTATCTCGCGGCCCTCACGGCGGGCCACCCCCTGCTGCTGGTCCCGGCGGACAAGCCGGGCGTGCTGGACTCCCTCGTGGCCGCCTACGACCCCGACGTCGTGCTCCGGTCCGGGAACGGGACCCCCGTCGTGGAGGAACGGCGCCCCGGCACGCGCCACGAGCTGCACCCCGACCTGGCACTGCTGCTCAGCACCTCGGGCTCGACCGGCTCCCCGAAGCTCGTCCGGCTCTCGCACGAGAACCTCACGGCCAACGCCGAGGCGATCGCCCAGTACCTGGGCATCGGAGCCGACGACCGCGCCGCGACGACCCTGCCGATGTCCTACTGCTACGGGCTGTCGGTGATCAACAGCCACCTGCTGCGCGGGGCGGGGCTGGTGCTGACGGACCTGTCGGTGGTGGACCCCTGCTTCTGGGAGCTGTTCCGCGAGCGCCGGG
>JAPSHS010000046.1 GCA_031179495.1 Kocuria sp.
GGCGGACGCTCCCCCAGTTCGTGCTGACGATCACCTGTCAGGACCAGGTGGGGATCGTCCACGCCGTCACCGAGTTCCTCCTCGCCCACGGGGCGAACATCAAGGAGCACCAGCAGTTCGACGACACCGTGCACGGCGTCGTCCACCTGCGCACCGCCTTCACCGGTCCGCTCGAACTGGGCCTGGAGACGCTGGAGACGAACTTCGCCGCCACCGCCGACCGGTTCGGCATGCGCTACCAGATCCACGACCGGACGCCGCCCCGGTTGCTGATCATGGTGTCCAAGGGCGGCCACTGCCTCAACGACCTGATCTTCCGCTGGCGGGCCGGCGGGCTCGGGGGAGAGATCGCCCTGGTGGTCTCCAACCACGAAGACCTCCGTCCCATGGCCGAGGCGGCGGGCCTGCCGTACATCCACATCCCCGTGTCCCCGGCCACCAAGGGGGAGGCGGAGCAGCAGCTGCTGGACCTGGTCGAGGAGCACGACATCGACCTCGTGGTGCTGGCGCGCTACATGCAGATCCTCTCGGACGACCTGTGCCGGGCGCTGAAGGGGCGGGCCATCAACATCCACCACTCCTTCCTGCCGGGGTTCAAGGGCGCCCGGCCCTACCACCAGGCCTACGAGCGGGGCGTCAAGCTGGTCGGCGCCACCGCCCACTACGTCACGGCCGACCTGGACGAGGGTCCGATCATCGAGCAGGAGGTCATCCGGGTGGACCACACCCATCACCCGCGGGCCCTGTCCACCGTGGGACAGGACGCCGAGGCGCTGGCCCTCTCCAGGGCGGTCCGCTGGCACTGCGAGCACCGCGTGCTCCTGGAGGGCTCCAGCACCGTCGTCTTCCGCTGAGCCCCGCGGCCCGTGCCGCCGCCCCGTGCGTTCCAGCACGGGCACTCCCGGCACGGTGACCGCCCCATGACCCGGAGACGACGCGCCCGTGAGGCCCAGACCCCTCGGCCCCGCAGCACCGTCTCCACCCGACCTGCGGCCCCGATCCTGCTTCGCCACCGGGGTCGGGGCCGCAGTCCCATTCCGCCCCGGCAGGCGTCGTCGACGCCCACCGCCACCCGTCAACGCCCACCGGAGGAAAGAGATCATGATCGGTTCGGAGACCCTCAACGACTACCTGGAACGCCTGGCGTCCCGGGAGCCCACCCCCGGGGGCGGAGCGGCGGGAGCACTGCACGCGGCCCAGGGGGCCGCCCTGATCGCCATGGTGGCGCGCTACACCACCGGGGCGCGCTACGCCGAGCACGAGGAGGAGTCGCTCCGGATCGCCGCCCGCGCCGACGACATCATCCCGGCGGCGCTGCAGCTGGCCGACGACGACGAGAAGGCCTTCGCGGCCGTGATCGCGGCCTACCGCCTGCCCTCGGCCTCGGACGAGGACCGTGCCGCCCGCACCCGGGCCATCCAGGAGGCCACGGTCGCGGCGGCCGCACCGCCGCGTGCGCTGATCGGCCTCGCCACGGAGGTCGTCGACCTGGGGCGTCAGCTGGCCGAGTTCAGCAACCCCAACGTGATCAGCGACGTGGCCGCCGCCTCCGAGGCGGCCCGGGCCGCCATCGCCACGGCCCTGATCACACTGGACATGAACATCAACGCGATCACGGATGAGCGGACCCGGACGGAGTTCAGGGACGAGCTCCGCCACGCCCACGACGCCATCCTGGCGGCCCAGGTCGTGACGGACCGCGTGCGCGAGAAGGTGATGGCATGACCGCGCGCCGGCTGACCGGGTCCCCCGTCGCACAACGGCTGCGGGCCGAGACCGAGGCCAACGTCACCGCGCTGCGCGACCGCGGGGTGCTCCCCGCGCTGGCGGTCGTGGTGGCCACCGACAACGAGGCCACCCTGTGGTACGTGCGCTCCATCGCACGGGCTGCGGACAAGGCGGGCGTGCACTGCACGGTCGTCGACCTCGGCGCCGGAGCCGGAGCCGATGAGATCGCCTCCGCCCTCGTGCGGCTGAGCGCCGACGAGGACGTCCACGGGATCATCCTGCAGACGCCCCTGCCGCCGGGAGTGGCCGGGGACGAGCTGGTCGCCCACATCAGTGCGGCCAAGGACGTCGACGGGGCCAATCCCCTCAGCCTGGGGCGTCTGACCGTGGGGCAGCGGGCCTTCGCCCCCGCGACGGCCCGGGCGGTGGTGGAGATGCTGGAGCACTACGAGGTCCCCCTCGCCGGCCGGCACGTCTCGGTGGTGGGTCGCTCGGCGGTCGTCGGCAAGCCGTTGCTGCAGCTCCTGCTCCAGCGTGACGCCACCGTCACCGTCTGCCACTCCCGCTCGCGCCCCCTGGAGCGGTACACGTCCGAGGCGGAGGTCGTCGTCGCGGCGGTGGGGCGGCCCGGTCTGCTCACCGGTGACCACGTCCGGCCCGGTGCCGTGGTCGTCGACGTGGGCACCAACGTCCTGGAGAACGGTGATCTCGTCGGTGACGTGGAGCCCCTGTCGACGGCCGAGGTCGCCTCGGCCCTCACACCGGTGCCCGGGGGCGTGGGCACGGTGACCACCGCCCTCCTCGTCCTGCACACGACACAGGCGGCGCTGGAGCTCAACGCTGGACTGGTCCCCGCCGGGTCGACCGGGCCGGGCAGCTCGGCCTGAGGGCAGGGCGACGGCGCCCTGCCCCGGGGACTTCAGAGCACCTGTCGGATCTGGGTCTCGAAGTCCCGGACGTGCGCGAGCATGATGGTGCCGGCCTCCTCCGCGTCACCCGTCAGCACGGCCCTCAGCAGGTCGCGGTGGACGGTGACGTGCTCCTGCAGCTGGGGGATGCGGTCGGCGACCACGCACCAGATCCGGGTGGCGAGATTGCTGTAGCGCTCCAGCGTGACCCGCAGGTGGGAGTTGCCGGCCGCCGCGTAGACCGCCCGGTGGATCTGCAGGTCCCAGCGCAGCGCCTCGTCCCGGTCCAGCCAGTCGTTGCCGGCCGCGTCGAGCCGGTCCCGCAGGTCCTCCAGCTGCGCCCGCGCGTCCCCGCCCCGCCGCTCGGCCGCCAGCCGGGCGGCGAGGGGCTCCAGCACCTCGCGCACCTGGGAGATCTCCGACAGCGCGGTGATGTCCACGGTGGTGGCGAACGTCCCGCGGCGGGAGTAGGTGACCACCAGGTGCTCGGACTCGAGCCGTTTGAGGGCCTCGCGCAGCGGGGTCCGCCCGAGGTCCAGCTCCTGGGAGAGACGTCCCTCGTTGAGGGGGGCCCCCGGGGGGATGTCCAGGAAGATCAGGCGGTCCTGCAGCTGCTGGAACGCCCGGTCGGCCAGGGAGGGAGGCTCGTCCTGGGCGGAGGCCGGGGTGATGGACATGACGTGATGCGCACTTTCCGTTCGTGGCCGGGGAGCTGCCGTGGGCGGACCCGCTCTCCCGGCAAGGGACCTGCTCCTACCGTAGCCTCCCGCACCCGCCCGGGCGGACCGGCGTGGGGCCCGTCGACCGGCTGCGCGCGTCGTGACCGCCCCGGCGCAGCCGGGCCCCGGGACGGGGCCGTCCCGTGCCCGGCGGGATCACAGGATGCTCCGCATGGTCCGCTCGAAGCCGGTCACGTGCTCGAGGGCGAGCTCGGCGGCCTCCTCGGCGCGCCCGGCGGCGATGGCCTCCAGCAGGTGCACGTGCTCGTGCACGTGTGCGCCGACCGTGGGCACCCTGTCCAGGACGAGGCACCAGATGCGGGTGGCCAGATTGTCCAGCCGCATCAGGGTCTCCTCGAGGTGCGCGTTGCCCGACGCCCGGTAGATCAGCCGGTGGACCCTGAGGTCCGCCCGCATGAGGCTCTCGTTCGTCGGTTCGCCGCCCGAGAGGTCCCCGAGGGTGCGGGCCAGGTCCTGCATCTCCTGCCGCACGGACGGAGGGGCCGCCAGCGCGGCCTTCCGGGCGGCGAGCGGCTCGAGGTTCCGGCGGAGCTCGGAGACGTCGGACAGCGCGGTGATGTCCACCTGCGTCGCGAAGGTGCCCCGCCGCGGATAGGAGACCACCAGGTGGTCCGTCTGCAGCCGTTTGAGCGCCTCCCGGACCGGGGTCCTGCCGATGCCCATCTCGGTGGCCAGGTGCGCGTCCTGGATCATGGCGCCGGGGCGGATCTCGAGCACGGTCAGGCGGTCGCGCAGCTGCCGGTAGGCCTGGTCCGCCAGGGACCCGGGGGCTTCCGTGCAGTACTCGGTGGGTGTGGTGACGCTCATGACTTCACTCCTCGATCTGGACCGGAACGGATGTTTCCGCAGGCGTCCCGCCATCCATTGACACCCCGCAACGCCTAGCATACCTTTGGACAACAGTTGATATATCAGATTTGTATCAGCCGTTGAACGCGACTCGTTTAGGAGCTCAGGGATGCCCGATCTGAACACCCACCTGGCCGAAGCCGACCCCGAGGTCGCGGCGGCCATCGACCAGGAGCTGATCCGCCAGCAGTCCACGCTGGAGATGATCGCCTCGGAGAACTTCGCCCCGGTCGCGGTGATGGAAGCCCAGGGCTCGGTGCTCACCAACAAGTACGCCGAGGGCTACCCGGGCCGGCGCTACTACGGCGGCTGCGAGCACGTGGACGTCATCGAGCAGCTGGCCATCGATCGTCTCAAGGCCCTCTTCGGCGCCGAGCACGCCAACGTCCAGCCCCACTCCGGAGCCCAGGCCAACGCCGCGGTGATGCACGCCCTGCTCACCCCCGGGGACACGATCCTGGGACTGGACCTCGCCCACGGCGGGCACCTGACCCACGGGATGAAGCTCAACTTCTCCGGCAAGCTCTACAAGGTGGCGGCCTACGGGGTCTCCCCGGACGACCACCGCATCGACATGGCCGAGGTCGAGCGGCTCGCGCTCGAGCACCGGCCCCGGCTCATCGTGGCCGGCTGGTCCGCCTACCCGCGGCAGCTGGACTTCGCCGAGTTCCGCCGGATCGCCGACGCGGTCGGGGCGTACCTGATGGTGGACATGGCCCACTTCGCCGGCCTGGTCGCCGCGGGGCTGCACCCCAACCCGGTGCCCTACGCCGACGTCGTGACCTCCACCACCCACAAGACGCTCGGCGGCCCCCGGGGCGGGGTGATCCTGTGCAAGCAGGAGCTCGCGAAGAAGATCAACTCCGCCGTGTTCCCCGGCCAGCAGGGCGGACCGCTGGAGCACGTCATCGCCGCCAAGGCCGTGGCCTTCAAGCACGCGGCCGGCGAGGAGTTCGCCGAACGCCAGGCCCGCACCCTGCAGGGCGCGGAGATCCTCGCCCTGCGGCTGCTCTCCCCGGACGTGATGGCCACCGGGATCAGCCTGGTCAGCGGCGGCACCGACGTGCACCTGGTGCTCGTGGACCTGCGCGACTCCGAGCTCGACGGCCAGACCGCCGAGGACCGCCTGCACCGCATCGGGATCACGGTCAACCGCAACGCCGTGCCCTTCGACCCGCGCCCGCCGATGGTCTCCTCCGGGCTGCGGATCGGCACCCCGGCCCTGGCCACTCGCGGTTTCGGCGCCGACGAGTTCACCGAGGTCGCCGACATCATCGCCCAGGCGCTGATCCAGGAGCTCACCGACGACCTCGTCGAGGAGCTGCGCGGACGCGTCACGGCCCTGGCCGAGGCCTTCCCCCTGTACCCCGAGGTGTCCCCTCTCGCTCGGACCGGCGCGGAGGAGCCCGCTGTCGAGGCATCCTCCGAGGAGCTGTCCGCCGCGGAGCGCTCCTCCTCCGTCCTGAATGGAGTGTCGTAATGGCTGATCAGCTTCCGGAGCACCCGGACTTCCTCTGGCACAACCCCGACCCCAAGAGCTCCTACGACGTCGTCATCGTCGGCGGCGGCGGTCACGGGCTGGCCACGGCCTACTACCTGGCGAAGAACCACGGGATCACCAACATCGCGGTGCTCGAGCGCGGGTGGCTGGCCGGCGGCAACATGGCTCGCAACACCACGATCATCCGTTCCAACTACCTGTGGGACGAGTCCGCGGCGATGTACGAGCACTCCCTGAAGCTGTGGGAGCAGCTGCCGGAGGAGCTGGAGTACGACTTCCTGTTCTCCCAGCGCGGGGTGATGAACCTGGCCCACACCCTGGGGGACGTGCGGGAGTCGATGCGCCGGGTCTACGCGAACCAGCTCAACGGCATCGACGCGGAGTGGATCACCCCGGACCAGGTCAAGGAGCTGTGCCCGATCATCAACATCGGGGACGACATCCGCTACCCGGTGATGGGGGCGACCTACCAGCCGCGCGCGGGCATCGCCAAGCACGACCACGTCGCGTGGGCCTTCGCCCGCAAGTGCGACGAGATGGGCGTGGACATCATCCAGAACTGCGAGGTCACCGGCTTCCTGAAGGACGGCGACCGGGTGGTGGGGGTGGAGACCTCCCGCGGGCGGATCAACGCCGGCAAGGTCGGGCTCTGCGGAGCCGGGCACAGCTCCGTCCTCGCGGAGCTCGCCGGGTTCCGGCTGCCGATCCAGTCCCACCCGCTGCAGGCCCTGGTCTCGGAGCTGCACGAGCCCGTGCACCCGACCGTCGTGATGTCCAACCACGTGCACGTCTACGTCTCCCAGGCCCACAAGGGCGAACTGGTCATGGGCGCCGGCGTGGACGCCTACACCGGCTACGGCCAGCGGGGCGCCTTCCACGTGATCGAGGAGCAGATGGCCGCGGCCGTGGAGCTGTTCCCCATCTTCGCCCGGGCGCACGTGCTGCGGACCTGGGGCGGGATCGTGGACGTCACCCTGGACGCCTCCCCGATCGTGTCCAAGACGCCGGTGGACCAGCTCTACGTCAACTGCGGGTGGGGCACGGGCGGGTTCAAGGGCACCCCCGGAGCCGGCTACTCCTTCGCCCACACCATCGCCACCGACGAAGCCCACCCGCTCAACGAGGCGTTCTCCCTGGAGCGCTTCGAGACCGGGGTCCTCATCGACGAGCACGGCGCCGCCGCCGTGGCCCACTGACCCGCCCACCAGAAGGCAGGAACACCATGCTGCTGATCGAGTGCCCTTACTGCGGGGCCCGTGACGAGACCGAGTACCAGTACGGCGGGGAGGCGCACGTGCCCTATCCCGAGGACCCCTCCCAGCTCTCCGACCAGGAGTGGGCCGAGTACCTCTTCTACCGCAACAACCCCAAGGGCCTGCTCGCCGAGCGCTGGGCGCACACCGCCGGGTGCCGTCGTTGGTTCAACGTCGTGCGCGACACCGTGACCTACGAGATCAAGGCCGTCTACCGCATGGGCGAGACCGCCCCCCAGAACGGAGGTGCCCGGTGACCGACCAGACCTACCGCCTGCCCCCGGAGCGCAGCGCCGCGAGCAGCATCGACCGCACGAAGCCGTTGAGCTTCACCTTCGACGGCGAGCAGGTCTCCGGCTACGCCGGGGACACCCTCGCCTCGGCCCTGCTCGCCGGTGGCCGGATCACCTGCGGGGACTCGCTGTACCTGGGCCGCCCGCGCGGCATCCTGGCCGCCGGCGTCGAGGAGCCCAACGCGCTCGTGAAGGTCGCCGCCCGGTCCGAGGTGGACGTCGACGAGTCCATGCTCCCGGTCACGGCCGTCGAGCTGAACGACGGGCTCTCCGCCACCTACCTGCGCGGTCTGGGCCGGCTGGACCCGCGCAAGGACGAGGCCGTGTACGACCGCAAGTACGTCCACACGGACGTGCTGGTCGTCGGGGCCGGGCCCGCCGGGCTGACCGCGGCCCGGGAGGCGGCCCGTTCCGGAGCCCGGGTGATGCTGATGGACGACCAGCCCGAGGCCGGCGGCTCCCTGCTGTCCGGGCGGGACGAGGTCGTCGACGGCGTCCCGGCCCGCACCTGGGTGTCCGAGACCGCCGCCGCGCTGGCGGCGTCCCCGGAGGTCACGGTCCTGCAGCGCACCACGGCGATCGGCAGCTACGACGCCAACTACGTCGTGGCCGTCCAGCGCCGCACCGACCACCTCGGCGGACCTCCCTCCCCGGCGGTGTCCCGCGAGCGGATCTGGCACGTGCGCGCCCGCCAGGTGGTGCTGGCCACCGGCGCCCACGAGCGCCCGCTCGTCTTCGAGAACAACGACCGGCCCGGGATCATGCTCGCCGGTGCCGTGCGCACCTACCTCAACAGGTACGCCGTGGCCGCGGGCTCGCGGGTGGTGGTGGCCACCACCAACGACTCCGCCTACGCCGTGGTCGCGGACCTCGTCGCCGCGGGCGTGGACGTCGCCGCCGTGATCGACTCCCGCCGGGACGTCCACGGGACGCCGGCCGCGGTCGTGGCCGGCACCGGGGTGCCGCTGCTCAGCGGCAGCGCCGTGGTCGACACCCTCGGCGAGGGCGAGGGCGGGCGCGTCAGCGCCGTCGTCGTCAGCGCGATCGACGACGACGGCGCCCTGACCGGGCCCACCCGCACCCTCGAGGCCGACCTGCTGGCCGTCTCCGGCGGGTGGACCCCCGTGGTGCACCTGCACAGCCAGCGCCAGGGGAAGCTCACCTGGAACGAGCGGCTCGCCGCCTTCGTGCCGGCCGCCCCCGTGCCGGGCCAGCAGACCGCCGGGGCCCTCAACGGCACGGCGGACCTGGCGTGGTGCCTGACCGAGGGCGCCGCCGCCGGGGCCGAGGCGGCCGGCCGGGCCGGCTTCGAGACCACCCCCGAGACCCCGCAGGCGGAGAGCGTGGAGTCCGCGCCCGTGCGCCCGCTGTGGCTCGTCCCCGGCCGCACCGGGGAGCCCGCCGAGTGGCGGCGCCACTTCGTGGACCTGCAGCGGGACCAGACCGTGGCCGACGTCCTGCGCTCCGTGGGCGCGGGCATGCGCTCGGTGGAGCACATCAAGCGCTACACCTCGATCTCCACGGCCAACGACCAGGGCAAGACCAGCGGGGTGAACGCCATCGGCGTGATCTCCGCGGCGCTGAAGGACCCGGACGTGGGCGGCATCGGCACCACCACCTACCGCGCCCCCTACACCCCGGTGGCCTTCGCGGCGCTCGCCGGCCGGCAGCGCGGCGAGCTGTTCGACCCCGCCCGCCGCACCCCGATCCACGAGTGGCACGAGGCGCGCGGGGCGCTGTTCGAGGACGTCGGGCAGTGGAAGCGGCCCTGGTACTACCCGCAGGCCGGGGAGGACATGGACGCCGCCGTGCTGCGCGAGTGCGCCGCCGTGCGCGAGAGCGTCGGCTTCATGGACGCGACCACCCTGGGCAAGATCGAGATCCGGGGCAAGGACGCCGGGGAGTTCCTCAACCGGATCTACACGAACGCGTTCAAGAAGCTCAAGGTCGGGATGGGCCGCTACGGGGTGATGTGCACCGCCGACGGGATGGTCTTCGACGACGGCGTCACGCTGCGCCTGGACGAGGACCGCTTCCTGATGACCACGACCACCGGCGGGGCCGCCAAGGTCCTGGAGTGGCTGGAGGAGTGGTCGCAGACCGAGTGGCCCGAGCTCGACGTGGTGTGCACGTCCGTGACCGAGCAGTGGTCGACGGTCGCCGTCGTCGGCCCGAAGTCCCGGGCCGTGATCGCGAAGCTGGCCCCCGAGCTCGACGTCTCCCAGGACGCGTTCCCGTTCATGGCCTTCCGCGAGACCACCCTGGCCTCGGGGATCCCGGCGCGGATCTGCCGCATCTCCTTCTCCGGGGAGCTGGCCTTCGAGATCAACGTGGCCGGCTGGTACGGGCTCTCCGTGTGGGAGGCCGTGGCCGCGGCCGGGGAGGAGTTCGGCATCACTCCCTACGGCACCGAGACGATGCACGTGCTCCGCGCGGAGAAGGCCTACCCGATCGTGGGCCAGGACACCGACGGCACCGTCACCCCGCAGGACCTGGGCATGGACTGGGTGGTGTCCAAGACCAAGGACTTCATCGGCAAGCGCTCCTACGACCGGCCCAGCGCCACCAGCGAGGACCGCAAGCAGCTCGTCGCCGTGCTGCCGGTGGATCCGGACCGCCGCCTGCCGGAGGGTGCCCAGCTGATCGTCCACGGCACACCGGTCACGCCGCAGGAGGGTCCCGTGCCCATGGAGGGCCACGTGACCTCCAGCTACCGCAGCGCCGCCCTGGGGCGCACGTTCGGCCTGGCCATGGTGAAGAACGGCCGCAACCGCATCGGAGAGACGCTCCAGGCCCCGCTCGACGGGGATCTGGTGGACGTCGTGCTCGCCGAACCCGTGCTCTACGACCCCGAAGGGAAGCGCCGAGATGGCTGACCAGCTCATGACCGACGACGTCACCGACACCACGACCCTGCGCCGCAGCCCGCTCGCGCACCTCGCGCCGCAGATGCACGAGCGGACGGTGAGGGGTGACCGTGGCGTGGCCCTGCGCGAGATCCCCTTCCTGACCATGGTGGGCCTGCGCGTGGTCCCCGGTACCGCGGCGGCCGAGGCCGTGGCCGCGGCGGCAGGGGTGGCCCTGCCGGACGGCCACGGCCAGGTCACCGCCTCCCCGGGCGGCACGGCCGTGCTCTGGGTGGGCCCCGACGAGTTCCTGCTCGTCGGGCCCGAGGGGGCGGGTCCCGCCGAGGTGGGCCCCGCGGGGGCCGGTCTCCGCGGGTCCGCTGCCGACGACGCGGGCACCGCCGCCGGGCTGGCCCGGGCGCTGGGCACCGAGCCCGGTCAGGCCGTGGACCTGTCCGCCAACCGCACCACGCTGGAGCTGTCCGGGCCCTCGGCCCGGGCCGTGCTCGAGAAGGGCTGCCCGATCGACCTGCACCCGCGGGCCTTCGGGCCGGGGACGGCCGTGGCCACGACCCTGGGACCGGTGCAGGTGCTGCTGTGGCAGACCGCCGAGCAGGTCTACCGGGTCCTGCCGCGGGCCTCCTTCGCCGACTACACGGCCCGCTGGCTGATGGACGCCATGACGGAGTACGCGGCTCCCGAGGTTCCCTGATGGCGCTGTCCGTCCTGGACCTGTTCTCCGTCGGCATCGGTCCCTCCTCGTCCCACACGGTGGGACCGATGCGGGCGGCCCGGCTGTTCACGGAGGGCCTGGTCCGGGACGGCCTGCTCGACTCGGTCTCCAGGGTCCGGTCCGAGCTGTTCGGCTCGCTCGGGGCCACCGGTCACGGGCACGGTTCGGACAAGGCCGTGATCCTGGGCCTGCAGGGCGAGGACCCGGAGACCGTGGACACCGGCACGGCCGATGCCCGGGTGCGGTCGAGCACGGAGCGCGGGCAGCTGTGCCTGGGAGGGATCCACCCGATCCCCTTCGACCGTGCCGAGGACGTCGTGATGCACCGGCGCAAGTCGCTGCCGGCGCATCCCAACGGCATGGCGTTCTTCGCCTACGGGACGGACGGCCGGCTGGTGCGGGAGCGCACCTTCTACTCGGTGGGCGGCGGGTTCGTGGTGGACGGTGACGTGTCCGGGGCGGACCGCATCGTCCAGGACACCACCGAGGTGCCCTTCCCGTTCAACAGCGGCCGACAGCTCCTGGAGCACTGCCGGCGCGAGGGGACCTCGATCGCCGGGATCATGCTCGCCAACGAGCTGTCCTGGCGCAGCGAGGAGCAGCTCCGCGCGAGCCTGCTGCACATCTGGACCGTGATGCAGGAGTGCGTGGAGAACGGGTGCACGCGCACGGAGGCCCGGCTACCCGGAGGGCTGAAGGTCCGCCGCCGGGCGCCGGCCCTCCGGATCCGGCTGCGGGAGGCCGAGGCGGCCGCCGCCGCCGATCCCGTCCGGTCGGCGTCCGATCCGCTGCAGGCCATGGAGTGGATCAACCTCTACGCCCTGGCCGTCAACGAGGAGAACGCCTCCGGAGGGCGGATCGTGACCGCCCCGACCAACGGGGCGGCGGGCATCATCCCCGCCGTGCTGCACTACTACGCCCGCTTCGTCGCCGGGGCGGACGAGGACGGCGTGGTGGAGTTCCTGCTGACGGCGGCGGCCGTCGGCATCCTCATCAAGGAGAACGCCTCCATCTCCGGCGCGGAGATGGGCTGCCAGGGCGAGGTGGGATCGGCCTGCTCCATGGCCGCCGCGGGCCTGTGCGCGGTCCTCGGGGGCACTCCGGAGCAGGTGGAGAACGCCGCCGAGGTCGGCATGGAGCACAACCTCGGGCTGACCTGCGACCCGGTGGGCGGGCTGGTGCAGATCCCGTGCATCGAACGCAACGCGATCGCCTCCGTCAAGGCCA